>SFOB01000258.1 GCA_004554075.1 Treponema sp. | reverse complement strand
CGGTTTGTTGTTTTGCGGTAAAAACATTTTATCCGATTCAAACCTCTTTTTCTATCTTAGGCTATTTTAGCCAATCCACAACTTTTGATTATAACTCTTCCTTTTATCATATACAGCGTTATTACTATTATCCCAAGATTTAAAGTCTTCAAGATTAAGATATTTATCTGAAGCAGTTCCAATACCTGTAATTACAAAAAGTAAACAAACTAATGTGAAAAACTTTTTCATTCTACTCCTCTACTTAAATTTAAAAGATAAAACAATTATATATGAAAAAAGAACAATCGTAAATTACAGATTAAACACTATCACTAATTGTGTTAATAGTTTTTTTACATTATTATATTGGCATCATAAATAACTATTACGAGGCTGAAAATGAAAACCAACGCTCTTAAAGGCATGAAAGATATTTTACCGGCAGAACAGAAGCTGCGCGATTATGTACAGGGAAAGATTCTTGAAACTTACCGCGCTTCTGGCTTTGAACGCATTTCTACCCCAATGCTTGAAGATGCTGAAAATCTTGATAAGAGTGATGGTGGTGACAACCTTAATTTGATTTTTAAGGTACTTAAAAGAGGTGACAAACTGGATTCTGCCCTGGCCGCTACTCCTGTTGATGAAAAAAATCTTTCTGATATGGGCCTCCGCTATGACCTTACTTTGCCTCTTACACGCTTTTTTGCTGCAAACCGCAATGAGCTTCAGTTTCCTTTCAAGGTAATTCAGACAGACCGCGTTTTCCGTGCAGAACGCCCTCAGAAAGGCCGCAGCCGTGAATTTGTTCAGTGCGATATTGATATTCTTGGCGACTCATCATGTAATGCCGAAGTTGAACTGATTGACGTTACAGCCCGCGCCCTTATGAATATTGGCTTTAATGATTTCTGTATCAATATCAACGACCGCCGTATTCTTCGCGCCATGCTGGAAAACATGGGCTTTGCTGCAGATACTCTTGATTCAGTTTGCATCACTTTTGATAAGATGGACAAAATTGGAGCAGAAGGTGTTGAAGCAGAGCTTACAGAAAAGCAGATGCCGGCCGCAGCCGTTAAGGCACTTGTAGATTTTATTATAGAAGCTTCCGGCTCTGAGATTTCAGTTGATTCAGTTGCTGCTAAATGTGCAGACGCATCAATTGCAGATGATCTTAAATACATCATTTCTACCGTAGAAAAAGTTGCCGGTGGAAAATATAAAATCAAATATACTCCAAGTCTTGTTCGCGGACAGGGTTATTACACAGGCGTTGTATTTGAAATTGCAAGCCCAGCCTTCAGCGGAGCAGTTGGTGGCGGTGGACGCTATGATAACCTGATTGGAAAGTTTATCGGTCAGCAGGTTCCAGCAGTTGGATTTTCAATTGGCTTTGAGCGTATCTGCGGAATTCTTCTTGAACAGGGCTATAAGATTCCTGGTGCAAAAGAAAAATGTGCCCTCCTTTATGATGAGCAGACAGAATTCCAGACAGTTCTCGCTGCAGCCGAAAAACTCCGCGCCGATTATTCTGTAGCAATTCTTCATAAAGCAAAGAAAATGGGACCTATGTTTGATATGCTTGAAAAACAGGGATATACAAAGTTTGCACAATTTAAGGATGGTGTGATTAATGTAAAATAGATTCTGAAACAAGTTCAGAATGACGTCAGCCCGAACTTGTTTCGGGGGCTATAAAATAAAATCTTCGAATTGAACTCCCGCGCCGTCTTCTACGTCGCGGGATATTTTTTTTCCAATCAGTAAATCATAATATTCTGGTGAGATACCAGGAGTGAGAATCTTTTCTGTGCGCAAAATTGCAATATCCCCCTCACCAACAATTTCACCTTTTTTCATGGCTCGCATAAAATGCAGACTGCGGTTTGTACGGCCGTAATTTGCTTCTTCGGCTGGGGCCAGGCGCTTAACGCCGTCTCCAAGAACTGTCATTACACGCTGGTGGCCAAACTGCTCACCAAGCTGTTCTATAGTTCGCTCCATTCCAAGAGCCGCACCATAATGGCGGAAGGTAGCCTCTGTCTGATGAACTGTATGTACCATAAGGGCAAACTGTTCAGGTTCAAGGGCAACAGGGTCATCAAGGCCAGAAGTCTGGCGGCTTAAAGTGAAATGTTTTTCTATTATTGTTCCACCGCAGGCAACACTTAAAACAGGAACCAGCACCGGATCCAGACTGTGATCGCTAAGGCCTGTTTTAATTCCAAGAATATCTTTCAAAGTTGAAATAAGGCGGATATTATACTGATCTTCTGGAGCAGGATAACTTGTTATACAGTGAAGAAGAGAAACTCGTTCGCGTCCTACAATTCTTACAGCTTTATCAATATCAGCTAAGGTAGAAACTCCGCTTGAAAGGATAA
>SFOB01000257.1 GCA_004554075.1 Treponema sp. | reverse complement strand
AAGACGAAACCGCTCTTCTTACTTTTCAACATATACATATAAGTAACCAACTGATGTATATCATCACGCCCTACACCTGCTGCATCTGAATAATCTTCAAATCTTTTGTATTTGGCATCCAACACGATGTTCTTATCATAGAAGTCAGGATAACGGATGCCCTTATTGTTTGTGAAGATACATTTACCTCCTTCACGTTTCTTATTATTGGGATGCTTAAACCCTTGTTCTTTCAATAAGGTATCTACATATTCTTCCCACAGCCATGATCCGTCAAAAAGCAATCCGCAAATCTCATTATCGTTGTCGGCATACATTACACTATCATGACGAAGAATCTGTAGGCAAAGTTGTTGAAGTGGACGATAATCGGTGTAGTACGGATGGATGACTGGACGCAGATTTTTCAGGATCACTCTCTGTAGTTCGTTTCTGTTATAGGAAGAGGTCAGAGAGTAAACAAGCTGCACATCTCCAGTTACATCTTTGTTAGCAGTTAATATTGAACGTCCTAATTGTTGCCTGTTGATATGTTCTATCGTATGCCTGATGAGTTGCATCACATCGTTGTCTGCCGTATGCTCTCGCGTGATATATGCCACTTTACCTTGAAAAGGAATATTCTGTCTGATATGTCGTGAAACATCAATAACACCACGAATGTTTGAGTCATTGTGCTCATATTTTCTGTATTCGCGATAAACGCCTTGTGTGAGAGCCTTGTGCAAAAACACGGGGAACAACAACTCCAGAAGGTCGAGTACGTTATCTTGAGAGCTGCCGTGTTTGAGATCAAACAGATTGATTGACAAGACTTTTTGAAGCATATAATGGAGAAAGAAATCATTATTCTCATTTTGATCAAATCGGGAGCGTATTCTCATTCTCTTGCCGTTAGAGCCAATAAACCCCATTATGTTTCCAGTTTTAACCTTGAGAGATTCTTTCTTATAATCTTCGACTACAAACAGGGGATTGTACTCTATCTTGTCGTTGGACATATTCAAGCTATGCGGGAATACAAGAAGCCTCTCGTTTTCCTCGCATAACTTTTTTATGTCCTTATTTGCAAGAGGAAGGAAATCCTCTATTTCGCTCTTTGACAATTCTTCGCTTCGCTGATTATCCACCAAGTCAATCATTGTTCACCCTCTTAATTCTTTAGGTTATATGCGTTCTTACAATTTTCAATAATTTCCTTACCATTTCTATTTCCCCTGACATATTCTTTCAGAAGAGGTTCGAGATTCATTTCCCAAAGACTGTCAAAGTCATAGTTATGGTTCTTAAGTTTCAAGAAATAAGCTGGTCCTATTTCGTATGCTTTTCCCAGTTCAGGAGTTTGTGCTATTACCTTGTTTAGTTCCTCCATACTTTCTTTAGCCTCTTGGGCATATTCGCCTAAACAATCGAGCATATCTTTACGACTATCCGCATTTATCTCAATCCAAGTAAATCGGCGACGCATCGCAAAATCCATACTCTCAACACTACGGTCAATATCGTTCATTGTGCCAAAGATATAGACATTGTCAGGAACGTAGAAGCCATCTGCAAAGACGTCACCTTCTTCAATCATATTCTGATACTGCGTTTTTACTTTACCTTTATTGCCCCTATATCCTGGGTCAATAGAAAAGAAGAGTTCACCGAATATCTTCGAGATTTCTCCACGATTGATTTCGTCGATGATGAAGACATAATCCTTTTTAACTTGTTTAATTCGCTTGACAACTTCCCTTAATACTGCCCAGTAATATGTTGAATTACAACCGCCAATAACATTACGAATAACAGAATCGATATTTGTTAGATTATCTATTTCCTCAATAGAATTATATTTTGAATAGAGTTTTATAAGCCTTTCACAAGTTACTGCGTTGACATCTTTGTTATCCGTACCTTGACATTTCCATTTTATCGTATTATTTGTAGTTACAGATAGTGGTGTGGATTCTTTTCCTGATTTTAATGCTAAGGTATATTCGTTGTTGTTACGAATGTCATCACATAGTTTATTATACTGTGAGAAAAAAGTCGATTCCTTTTTGTTTATTATTGCTCTTTTGCAGAATTCCTTAAATACGCCATCCCTCCTTTCAAACCCTATGCTACCATTGCTATCAGTAATTGGTCTCAGTCCCTCAACGAAATCTGTATAGTCGTATGAAGGATGGAATTGAACAAAACCAACATGTTCATCGTATATTTCCTTTTCTTTAACTGTTAGATTATCTAAGTCTTTTTTACCTATTACTATTTCACATGCAATTTGTTTTGCAAGGTAAGTTTTTCCCATACCAGGGGCACCTGTAAAAACTATATTATAATTACTATTTAAAAAATCTATATATTCGTAGTTCTTCATTGTTTTGATATT
>SFOB01000090.1 GCA_004554075.1 Treponema sp. | reverse complement strand
TCTTTAAAAGGCCGACAACAATCCTTGCAGCATCTTTTAATTCAGGCGAAACATGATAGTGAAATTGTTCCGGAATAACAGGCAGTTTCTTCCAGCTCTTGAACTCGGGATTATATACAGCCGGTTCATTTAACTCGAACAGATGTCCAACACAGTTGCTAATGAAAATTGAGCCGTCAGCAGATTTGAAACATTTATCTGCTGATGAAAAATTACATCCAAGCGCCTTTGCAAAATCCTTAGCAACGCTCGGCTTTTCCGTAAGAATAAGCATATGACTCCTATGGGCAGGCAGAAGTCACAGACATAAGGGTATTGGATTTAGAAGGAAAACTCAAGGAATCCGTTCATCCGCCATTTGGCGGATTGGCAAAAACAGAGTTTTTTTGAACCCCGCTAGCTACGCAAGATAAAGGTTTGCATACAAAGCCAGTTAATTATTTACCGTTTAACAAGTTAGGTGTATTCAAAAGCCAATTTTGTACACAAACCTAGATTTAAGTAATTTTTACAGAAATTTTTATCCGCCATTTGGCGGATTTATCAAATATTGAGATTTAGAATAATGCCCGTTATATTTTTAGAGTCACTTCCTGCCTGCCAGAAACAGGAAAAAACATGAAAGATTTAAGAACAATTTTCAATCACCCCAAACAATCTGATCCTGAGAGAGACCCGCATCTTTATGACTGGAGACGACCATTTCATGGGAAAGACGATGCTGCTTATTTGAATAAGCTCTTGAAAAGGCGTAACCGAAAGTCTTCTCCAGAGCGATTTTCTTCCGGAAGTGCGAGATACAATGGCTTTGAAAACATCCGAAAGCAGAGAGTGTTTTTTACAGCCACCTATTCAAAGTCTATAAAAAGCCACAAAAAATACATCCTAGATTACATGCCTCAAAAGAACAAACCCGGAATCTCAGAAGAAAAGGAGATGTTCGGAGTTCCGCCAGAAGATTATCTAAACAATATGTCTCCCCTACACTTCAAATGGATTATTTCGCCTGAAAGTCAGAATGTAGATCTGAAATTGCTTGCACACACGATTATCAAACATGTAGAGAATCTGACCGGATATGAATTATACTGGCGAGGTGTAATCCACACGGATACCGGCCATCATCATCTTCACATAGTCGTAAACGGAAAAGATAAGAACGGTAAATCCGTCCGCTTCCCAAAAGACATGATTAAAAACACAATCCGAGAAATGACTTCTAATATCATCACGAATATGATTGGTGAAAGAACTCAGGAAGAGATTGAGGCCGCAAAAGCTAGACTTCCATTTGCAAAAAGATGGACAGAGTTTGACGAGCTGCTGAAAGAAATGACTAGTAAGATATTCATTAATAACCTGCAGCCAAGCCTTGTACAAAGACTTCAATTCTTAGAGTCCATAAAGCTAGCTACCAAAGATAACCTCTCCTACTCTCTCAAACCTGATTTCGAAGAAGTTTTGAGAGCAACCGGCCGTTATAATCTTTACCTCGAAGAATACCTGAAATCTGATTTACCGCTCAGACTTTTTGAAGGCGGAAACATAACAGGCAAGGTTGATAAGGTTATTAATTTTGACAGAGACGAAAGCTGGAACGATGCCATCATTATCCGAAGAGAAAATGAGCGTATTTACATTCCGGTATATCAGCTACACAGAGAGCATCTTGAAGGAAAAACAGTCCGCATAGAACATGCAGCAGGAGGCACAAACAGAAATATCACTAATAAAGATATCAGAATTGTCGATAATAAAAATAGAGATATTTCTGTAAGCAGATAGACTTTGTTTATAGTTTGTATAGACAATGTTTAGTTATAAAGCGACGGTTTGATTTATTCAGCCGTCTTTTTTTATTTACACTATATTATTTTACAATGTACAATTAGAAACTTATTGACTTAATCCGCCTATTGGCGGTATTCTGTATACAGTACTTGCCTGCCCGGGGAGTACGCAATATTGAGTTCCAAGAATTATTATCCCAAAGGAACCAACGACACACCTTTTAATCCACAGCTCCAGCACTTTGATTTTATCTGCGGCCAGATTATCAATGAAAACCGCATATTAAAATTCGTTGTCGTAGCAGCTGTGCTTTCTTTTTTTCTTTCAATCGGCATCTGTATCTATGCTGTCGCTCAACCAGATTCAATTCCTGTCCTCGTGACCATGAATGATTTTGGAGAAACACAGTACATCGGTCCTGTATCAAGAAAGAACTATCAGAACTTCAGCGTTCCAGAAGTTGCGGTTCAAGCCCAGGTAAAAGAGTTCGTTAATCTAACGAATACCCTTTCTACCGACAAAACCGTAATGAAAAAATCCGTGAACAAAACCTACCATCTTCTCACCTCTACAACAGCTTCCAAGTATTCAACTCTGGTAAAAGAAGATAATCCGTTCAAAGATTTTGGTTCAAGAACAAAAGAAGTTCTTTTCCAGACAGAACCGCTGAAAGTTTCAGGAGATACGTATCAGGTAGATTATCAGATTGTAACCCGCCAGCTTTCGGGACAGCTTATGAGTAACGAATCTTATAGAGCTGTCATCACAGTAAAAATGCTTCAGCCTTCAGAAGAAGATATTAAAGACAATCCGCTTGGAATCTATATCACCGCTTTTGACATGAAGCCAATCGACACTAAAGCAATCAACACAAAATAGCATCTTAGGAGAACAACATGAAAAAAATACTTTGCTTTATCCCTCTTGCGGCAATGCTTTTTGCTGCATGTTCGACCATACAAAATCTTGGAAATCCCAATGACTTTAAACCGGAATCTACCGCTGCAAGTCTTGAAGAAGAGGAGCAGCTCAATGAGGCTGACGAAAACAATTATCTGATTCAGGAAGAAGTAAAAGTTCAGGATGTAGAAAACACAGTCGTATATGTTGACCGCCCGGTCTATGTTCCGGAAGCAAAAAAGTCAGACAACGATTACAAAAAGCTTTCTGGAATTGAAGCCGTAACTGACAGTCAGAAACGGGCAACTCAGAAACCAGAGAATTACAAGAGTGGTACTTTCTTCTATCAGTTTAACGAAAACTTTGTTTATGAGATTTATGCTCAGCCATATCATTTAACTGATATTCAGCTTCAGCCTGGAGAAGTTGTAATCGGAACTCCCCTTCTTTCTGAAGATGATTCTGTCTGGGAACTTACAGCAGGAGTTGCAAAAGAACCTGGAACTAATCAGGATATCCAGCACCTTTTTGTAAAACCGGCCTACTCTAAACAGGACTCAAGTCTGATCATTATTACAGACCGCAGGGTTTATCATTTCCGTCTCAAGTCTTTTGCAGATACTCATATGGCAATGGTAAAGTTTACCTACCCTCTTGAAAAAAATGTCTGGGCAAAGAAAACAGAATCAGAGAATGGCCGCAAAATCGAGAATGATTTTCTCCGTACTTCAAATCCTGAACTTCTGAGTTTTGACTACACAATCAAATATTCAAGATTCAAAAAGCCTGAGTTCCTGCCCACCCGCATTTATGATGACGGACAGTGCACTTACATTCAGGTACAGGACATCGTTCTTCAGAAAAAACTTCCTGTAGTCTTCAATGAAAAGAATGAAATCGTAAATTACAGCATTCATCAGAATGTATTTGTAATTCCCCGGCTTATAAACAAAGTAACTCTCCGTCTTGGAAAAGAAAAAGTCCAGATTGAAAAGAGAGTCACAAAGGCAAAAGAACTTAAGGAGGAAACCAGTGACTGATGACGAAAACCTCATCGATTCAGTAACTGAAGCTGAAGAAGAACTTCCTCCACCAGAAGAAGAAAACGAAGCCCGTGAAGTGAACGTTGGAAACATCATCGGGCTGATTGTAATCGGATTGCTGGTGATTTTTCTGATTGCCTTTATCGCAGTAAGTGCGAGCGGAAAAAAGAAAAAGAAGCAGGAATCAGCAGAACTTGATAAAGCTGGAACTAAAACGGTTATCGAATTCAAGGATAAAACACCTGTGGATTTTTATTCTTCAAACATCGAAGAAGACAATCCTGTAGTAGAAAAATCTGAGAAGGAAATGAATGAGGTAATCGATACTCTTCCGGCTGAGTTCCAGCTACCGATTCAGGGGGAAACTGGAAAGGCTCCGGTTGCGCCTGTTGGAAGTACAGGAGGTTCCTATAAATCAGACAGACCTGACACCCGTAATTCAAAAAGCCCAAGAAAGATTGAAGGTCTTGCAGCTCTGGATTATTCAGGTCAACAGCAGGGACAGAATCTTGTAAGTCAGATAATGAGCGGAAACTACGGAACAAACGCATATGGTCAGAGGATGACAAAGGAAGAATTTATTGCTCAGCAGATGGCTCAGACCCAGACAATTCAGAATCAGCTTTATGGTTCAAATATGCCGGGCGGTACAAACGGAACATACAATTCCGGCTCTGAAAAAGAGAACTTCTTTAATGTGTCTAAGGGAAACACTGGAAACGGTAGTTATTTGAGTAAGGCAGCTTTGTGGGATGGAACGATTATTTCCGGTGCCCTTGTTACTGCAATTAACACTGATAATCCGGGTGTAGTAATTGCCCGGGTTACAGAGAATGTATATTCAAGCCAGGACCATTCCTATCTTCTGATTCCGGAAGGTTCGCTTCTGATGGCAACTTACAATTCGTCCGTAAGTTATGGTCAGAACAAGGTTCAGGTTGCATGGAATCTATTGATCCGCCCGGACAATTACCGGGTTCAGCTTGGAAACATGAACGGAGTTAATGCCCAGGGTGCAAGCGGCTACAAAGGTTCGGTTTCAAATCATCCTTTTGAAACGCTCAAGGCACTTGGAATGGTTGCGGTCTACAGTATTCTTCAGACTGAAGTCACAAACGACATCAACAGTCAGAAAAATGAATATCTGCAGAACGCTATGACGGATGTTTATGCCGAAAGCAGCAAACTTGGCAACAAAATGGTAGACAGAGCTTTGGACATAAAACCAACAATAAAAATCAAAGAAGGAACAGAAATCAAACTGATTACAAATGTTCCTATGGAACTTCCGCCTGTAGAAGTCAATCAGGCTACACAAAAATATGTGAGAACGCGATAACACAGGAGTACAGCATGAGAAAACACATATTTGGTTCGGCAATACTTGCGCTTTTATTTTCTTCCTGCAGCTTTTTTACAAGCCTCGAAAATAATGAAAGCAGCGGTATTTCAATTAATTCAATTTCCATGGCAAAGACTACGCTTTCAACTCAAGTCGGTTCCATGGAATACGTTTCGGTTTCTGTAAAACCTTCTTCAGTTCAGAAAGATGTAAAACTGAACTGGAGCTATGATTCTTCTATTATAGAGTGCGATACCAGCTCTAACTGGGGAGTCACAATCAAGGGACTCGCAGAAGGACAGACAAATTTACGCTGTTCATACGGCGGATATGATGCCTCTTGTATGGTTACGGTAAACGGATATGCTGAAAATTATGAAAGCATAACTGAGCCGTATATCTATTCAAATTATTCAATCTTGCAGACAACCCCGGGAGTTAGTGAAAAAGTATTCGTTTCGCTTTACGGAGGAGATGCTTCGGATATTGACGGCTATAGCTGGACAATCGACAATTCTTCAGTAGCTACAATTCAACCGACCGGTCAGTACTGTATTATCAGTGCCAAAGATTCAGGTTATGCAAGAATAAAGATTACGCATAATAAAGCCACCTACCCTTACTACATCGGTGTTTATGTTTTTGCAGATGCTACAAACGTCGGCTATATCACAACTTCAAACAACATCGTTACCATGAATATGGATGAAGGCGATAAATCGATTTCTGTTTCTCTTGTAAACGGAAAAGATTCTTCCCTCGACAGTCAGTTCAAATGGGAAATCATAAACGATGAAGGAAGTGACACTCCGGTTGCTTTAAGTGCAAACGGAAACAATGCAGTAATTTCTCCAAAACAGTCTGGTTCATGTACTTTACGAGTTACTCACCCGGATGCAGTTTATCCTCTGGATATTCTCTGCCGTGTAATCAGCATTGTAAAGAACGTTTACATTCAGCCTGACTCAACAGTAGTAACTTTGACAGGAAGCACAGAACAGACAGTAACAAGTGAACTTGTGAACCTGGAAAGAAGTGCCTACAACATCGACGGCTTTAAGTACATGCTCGATGATTATAACGTTGCAGAAATTGTGAACTCTGTAGGTAATCAGGTTACTTTGCGAGGAATTGCAAACGGTTCTTGTAAGCTGATTATCTCCCATGAGAAAACAGCTTATGCCCGGGAAGTTCTTTTAATCGTAAACGGACAGCTTAAAGACGCAGTAGATGCTTCATGCTATGTAACGACAAGCCAGAACTACATCCGCACAAAAGTCGGAGCAGACGGTCAGACTCTCAACATCAGCTTAAAAGGTGGTGAAGACGGGGATGAGGCAAACTTCCAGTGGAGTGTAAAAAGCACGGCCGCAGACGGAAGTTCAGCAAAAGTAATCGATCTTGAAACAGCAACAGGAAGTGTATTCCATGTTTCAGCCCGTGCTGCAGCAGCAACTTATTCATATGGTTCAGCCTTCATGACTCCTCTTTGTGAAGGAACTGCAGTAATCACAATCACACATCCAAAGATTGTCTATCCGACAGAGATTCTCGTAAAAGTTTTGAGTAAGGAAGCTGTTCTTGAAGAACCATTATATTTTTCTGGAAGCGGACTTTTGAAACTTTTGAACGGAGACAGTCAGGAATATACTGTTGAGCTTAAGGGTAACTCGAAAGTCAGCGGAGATGAAAACAACATCAAATGGGAATATGATACTGAATATCTCACCCTCGCAACAAGTGGAAATATTGCAAACATCTCGGCCCCACCTCTGGAAACTGGTTCAACAATTTCGTATGTCACAATCAGCCATCCAAAAGCAGATGCAAACAAGACTCTTTTGGTAATGACTGCAGATGATATAGAAACTTTAAATGCGATGAAGGCTCTTTATTCTGACAAGACTTACTACAACATTGAGAACGGAACAACCGCTTCCTGCTATGTAAGCACTGCAGGATTTGAAGAGAATTATGATTTTTCCAAATTGAACTGGACTGTAAAAGATTCCAGCATCATTTCCGTAGAAAAGTCTTCTTTCAATCCGCTTTCTTGTAAGATGACAGCACTCAAGAGTGGTTCCACTACCCTCACCGCTTCTATTGATGATGTAAGCTGCACTTTTAATATTACGGTTTATCCTAAGGGAACAGTGAACCTTGAACCGGAAATTTACTTTACAACAAATCAGAACGTTGTAACTATGGGAACTTCCGGCCAGACAAAACAGATAAATGTGACAGCTGTAAACCTTAAGAGTTCAGAATACCAGAATATCACCTGGACAAGTTCTGATACCTCGGTTGCAACGGTAATCGGAAATGGGACAAGTGCAACTCTTACCGCTGTAGCAGAAGGTGAAAGTGTAATCAGCGTTTATCACAAAGACAGTCAGAATACACTTAAAATCTATGTTCGTGTCGGTTCAGAATACATAATTCCTGAAACTGCCCCGGTAGTTTACATTTCTGCAAATGATGTTATGACCTTCTTAAAAGGAGGAGCAAGTCAGAGCTTACAGGCAGTTCTTGTAAACTACGAAGGAACAGAAACTGGCGGCTTCACTTTCAATATTGATGATTCATCGGTTGCAGAAATTACAGCCCAGACTCCAACTGGAATTGCTTACATTAAACCTGTAGGTTCTGGACAGGCGCAGGTTACTATTACTCACACCGCGACAGAAATCAGCAAGAAAGTTCTGATTGTTGTCGGCAACAGCGCAGAAGAACTTGCAGGATATGTTTACCTCACTACATCTACCAACGTGGTTGCAGTCGGGGAAGGAAACACAAAATCAGTATCAGTAAGTGTGAAGAATGCACCGTCTGCAGTATTGGACGGATATACATGGCTTTCAAGTAACCCGGCCGTTGTAGATGTAAAAGGTGCCGGTGCTACTGCCATTCTTACTGGAAACGGAATCGGCACTGCTTTAATCACAGTAACAAACACTGCATGTCAGTATTCACTTACGATAATTGCCCAGTGTGTTGACCCGATTGCAGCTGCTGCTAATCCGTACATTCAGCTTTCATCATCAGTTCTAACTTTGAATGTAAGTTCAACATTTACTTCAATTACCGCAGACTTAATTGGCGGAAGCAGTGATGATTATTCAGGCTTTGTATGGGGAGTAAACGATTCTTCTGTCTGTGCTGTTTACGGTCAGAATGAAGTTGGAAAAATCCGCGCACTCAGAGCTGGTCAGACTTACGTTACTGTAAGCCATCCAAAATCAGCATATACCGCTCAGATTCTTGTAGTATGTGATGAAGTAAAAGAAAGCGAATGCTATATCAGCGTGCCTTCTTCAATTCTCACAGTAAAACCGAATGCCGCATCCCAGTCGATAACGGCAACTCTGGTAAACGGAACAAGTACTGACAAATACAATTTTGGCTGGAGTCTCGATGTCTATGATGTAATTGATTTCCAGTATTCTGCAAACGTATGTACAATTACGCCAAAACAGACTGGTTCTGCAACAATCACAATCAGTCATCCAAAGGCAGCATATGACCAGCAGATTATTGTAAACGTTCAGGAATACTCAAACTTTGCATTCCCACAGGTATCTTCAACGATAACTCAAGGAACTGTAAGCTTCCTTACAATGCAGGTTCCTACAACCAGCGTAACAACCCACGTTGAATACTCGGTTGATAACGAAAAAATCTGTTCGATAAGCGGAACTAAGGCCGTTGCTCAGGTAACGGGAGTTTCTGCCGGTTCTACAACAGTAAGGGCTAAACTTGTTGCCTCAAGTACGGGCGTAGTTCAGGCAGAAAGTGAAATGCTTGTTTATGTAAAAGAGGCAGCCGTAAACACTGTCTACATCACTTCAAGCAATACCATTTTCACTGTTAATAAAGGAAAGAGTCAGACCTTGAGCGCTACCTTAACAGGAAACGGTATTACAAACAGTGATCAGTACAATCTTAAATGGAAGACTAGTGATTCCGACATTGTTCAGGTAACTGGTATTTCAAGTGACGGAACTGTTAGCGGACAGTCAATTTACATTACAGCAATTAAACCAGGAGAGGCCTTGATTACCTGTTCACATGAAAAAGCTGCAAGCGACCTTCAGTTCTACGTTGTAGTTCCTGGAAGCGCTGAAAAGCTTGTTACTTTGAACAAGACCTACCTCACTTTGACAAAGGGAAGTTCTGGTACAACGCTCAAGGCAAACATTGAGAATGCTGAAAGCTCAAGTGACTATTACGACCTTATCTGGTCAGCAGAAACTGTAAACGGTTCGGAAATTGTCCGCATCATGGGTACTGGTCAGACAGTAACAATCTATCCAATGAATACCGGAGAGACAACTGTCATGGCACAGCTTCCTGATTCTCAGAAAGTTGCAAAATGTACGGTTGTAGTAGAAGCCGGAAAGAGTCTTGCATTTGAGACTTCAAGCAAGAAGGTTCAGCCATTCCATTCGAAGAAAGTGATGTACACAGTGAGTCCACCGGATGCAGTCCTCACCTGGACAATGGCACAGGAAGATGATTACTTTGAGTATCACGACCT
>SFOB01000020.1 GCA_004554075.1 Treponema sp. | reverse complement strand
GGGGGTTCCCTCTCCCAAACCCACACTCTCCCCCAGCACCGCTTAGGGTTGCACCCTAAGAACCCGCTTTTATGTTTATTTTCTAATCTCTTTTACTATTTCACTTGCTTCTTTTGTTAATCTTTCAATTTCATCGAAAGCGCCGGAATTAATGAGTTCTCCCTTCACCATCCAGCTGCCGCCGCAGGCAAGAATCTTGTCGCAGGCAAGGTAGTCGCGAACATTTGTTGCGTTGATTCCACCGGTTGGCATGAACTTCATCATTGTGTATGGAGCGCTCATTGCCTTAATCATCTTAAGGCCGCCTGCATTTTCTGCAGGGAAGAACTTTACAACATCAAGACCAAAGCCAAGTGCAACTTCAAGTTCTGTAGGAGTCATGATTCCTGGAGTGATTGGATATCCCTTTTTGATACAGTATTCAACAACCTTAGGATTCAAGCCAGGCGAAACAATAAACTTTGCGCCAGCCCCAATTGCACGGTCAACCTGTTCTGTAGTAAGAACAGTACCGGCACCAACAAACATATCAGGGAACTTTTTAGAAATAGCACGAATGCTTTCTTCTGCAGCGTCTGTGCGGAAGGTAACTTCAGCACATGGAAGCCCACCCTTAATCAGAGCTTCTGCCAAAGGTTCTGCATCATTAACCTTATTCAAAACAACAACCGGTACAATTCCTGTTGCACCAATCTGCTTTAATGTATCGTTCATAAATGCCTCTTTTAAGCAAGTAATATACTAGTATTCTAGTTATACATATTTTAGCACTTTATAAATAGAATGTCATCAGTAATTTACTGTATTGATTTGTCTAAGCCTTTGCAAGAAGAAAATAAAAAGGGCAAAAAAAAACCTTCCAGAAACTGGAAGGTTTTAAGCGGCTCCTGCTGGGCTTGAACCAGCGACACATGGATTAACAGTCCATTGCTCTACCGACTGAGCTAAGGAACCAGCAGTTCATTGCTGAACGTGAATATTAATATATTGAAATCACGCCTCAGTGTCAATAGGTGCATTACATTTTATCTGCATTTTTTTAATTTTTTGTGTTATACTGTATATATGACCAAAGCCGAAATACGTAATCAAATCAAAGAGACTCTGAACTCGCCAGCTGTAAAAGAAACCCTGCCTTCGCAGTCAGAAAAAATCTGCCAGACAATTCTTGAATCAAAAAGATATTTCTCCTGCACTACTCTTCTTGCCTACATGCCTCTGGAAGATGAAGTTGATATCAGACCTGTAATAAATGACGCTCTCAGTAAAGGCAAAAAAGTTTATTTACCCCGCATTTTCCCGGATACTTACAATATGGAGTTTTATCTCTACAAAGTAGGAGATCAGACTGTAAGCGGCAGCTTTGGAATTTTAGAACCCTCCGAAAACGAAGCACAGAGTTTTAAGAAATTTCTTGAAAAAATGTCTATCAACGAATATTCTCCGGCTGCACATTCTTCTCTGTTTGTTGAAATTGATGAACCCGTACAGGGAATAGAACATATTCTGGTTCTGTTTCCCGGCCGCGCCTTTACAAAAGACGGAAGACGACTTGGTCGTGGAAAAGGCTTTTATGATACGTATTTTTCCCACCTGCCTCAGATTTTTGACATAAAAAAATCCGGTGTGTGTTTCAGCGAGCAGCTGCTCCCTGAACTTCCCACAACACCGGATGATATTATGATGGATAACGTTTTTAGTATTTAATCTCTATTTCTGAAGAATAAACTCTACACGTCTGTTCTTCCAGTTGTTATCCTTATCCTTTGGATTAACTACAGGCTTTGTACCACCCATACCCTCAGTAGAAAGAGCTGCAGCACTTACACCTCGTTTTGTGAGGTAAACCTTGATTGCGTCTGCACGTTCCTTAGAAAGTGGCATAGAGGCACGGCCCCATTCCTGAGGATTATCTACAGTCTCTTCGTTAGGATTGTCTGTAATCTTGTTTGCATGTCCAACGATTGTAACCTTGTAATCCTTAAACTTCTTAAGAATGTCTGCAATACGGTTGAGAACCTTAATATTGTTTTCTACCTTTGCAGCATCAAGCTTAGCATTTGCAGTCTGGAAGTTTGCAGCATCTGATTCAAAGATGATAGAAGGAACTGCCATCTTCAAAAGGTTACCGTCACGGATTACAAGAACATCAACAGGAATTACACCATTAACAGTAGAAGTCATTCCAAGAGAATCTGTTACTGTAAATGCATAAGGATAATCCATAGCAGACTGAACGCGTTCTGCATTTCCGCGGGCATCTTTCTGAACATTACTCAAACCATCCCAGATAATACGCTCTGTAATCTGAGTTTTTCCAGATGTCTTCCAGAAATCCTTACCCTTTGGATCTTTGATTACGAAAGACCAGTTCTTGATCTTTGCCTTTGTTGAACCAGAAAGCTTGATGTAAAGATCATCATCAACACCGTCGTTATCAGGGCTGAAGTATTCTGGGGCAGTCTTTACGCTAAGCTTTGGAGCTGTTGCGGTACAGATAAATGGAGAAGAAACAGCACTTACCTTATTACCGGTTACGTAAACAATTTCAAGAGTTCCTGTAAAGGTTCCTTCGCAGGCAGTACCATCTTTGCCGGCTCCATTCCAGTTGATAGTTGCAGGAAGATTAGCGCTGTCCTTTTCAGAAAGACTGTAAACACTTGTTCCATCTTCCTTGCGAACATCAAAGTTCCATGCCTTAATATTGTCTGCTACAGAAGTGCGGATATCAAACTTCTGAACATCAAGATAGCCGTCGTTATTTGGAGAGATTCCTTCGTATTCAGCAGTGATATAAGCCTTTGTTTCGCGGTTATCAAGAGTAAATCCCTTGAGTTCTGTAGAGAAACTGTTTCCGGCATCATCAGTTGCAAAAATTACGATATTGTACTTTCCGTCTGCAGCCATATTGCCGGCTTCGTCAGTACCATCCCATGTAAAGCTGTCTTTCTTGCCGCTCCAAGAGAACTTGCGAACAGCCTTATCCTTAGAATTACGAACTTCTGCATTCCAAAGTTTTTCTGCAGTGCTTTCTTTAATTGTAACAGGAATATTCTTCTGGGCACCGTTTCCATTTGGAGAGAAGGAAGACCATGGAGTTTCTGCAACAAGCTTTGGACCTGCTGTATCAAGCTCGAAACTCTGAGTTGAAGCAGAAGCTGATGAACCGTTTGCAGCAAGAACAGTAAGCTGAGCAGAATAAGTACCGTCTGCACAAAGCATTTTTGCACTGTCTTTTCCATCCCATACAAAGTTTACAGGAAGTTTTTTGCTGTCTTTAATTGAATAAACTGTATTTCCTTTTTTATCACGGATAATAAATTCAAATGAAGTAACATCCTTTGTAGCAGTTACAGGAGTGAAAGTAATTGTATCCTTTACCTTATTTCCATTTGGAGAAAAGGCTGTATCTGACATAGCAAGAAGAAGCTTTGCTTCTGTTGTATCAAAAGTTACAGGCTCTGTAGACTGGCTCTTTCCAACGTTTCCTGCAAGGTCTGTTCCAGTCAAAACAAAGCGGTACTGACCTTTTTCTGCAATATTTCCGTCAGATGCAATACCGTTCCATACAACTTCTGCAGGTGGATATTCACCAAAATCATAACTTCTTACAACCTTACCGTCTGTGCTCTGAATTTCTCCCTTCCATGAAGGAACAGTAGCTCCATCAGATGGAACTGGTGAAATCTTAAAGGTAACAGTATCTTTTGTACCTGCACCAAAGATCTTTTCTGAAGCAGAAATCTGGGCAGCAGGTTTTTCTGTATCAAGCACAAGAATTGGAGATGAGATTGGAGCAGGCTCATAACCGTTAAGATATTTTGCAGTTACAACAGCCTGATATTTTCCATCTTTAAGCTGTTTTCCACTGTCATCAGTACCATCAAATACAATTGCACTTGGTGGAATTGCTCCATCAGTTTTCTGATTGTAAGTACGAACAGTCTTTCCTGCAGCATCCTTTACAGTAACAGCCCACTCAACAAGCTTATTTCCAGACTTTTCTTCCGGAACCGGAATAGAAAGATCAAGAGTAACAGCAGAGTTCTTACTGTCTGTCTTAGGAGAGAAATAGCGGGAACCCTGTACATAAAGGTTTGTAGCAGGCTTTTCAGCAGAATAAATAATATTTGTGATAGAAGCAGGAAGCGAAGTGTTTCCGGCACGGTCTGTAGCAGAAATTTCATAAGAATAAACGCCGTCGTAAACCTGTGCATCCTGATCATCAGTACCCTTCCACTGGAATTCTGCAGGTTCAGCATTTACCCACTTTACAGTTCTTACAACCTTACCGTCTGCAGAGCGGAAAAGACCAACCCATTCATCTTCAACAGAACCAGTCTGTTTGATTTTCAGAGCTGCCTTAGCACCTTCACCAAAAATCTTATCTGAAGGCTGAGCAAGTTCTACATCAGGAGCAACTGTATCGATTATAACTTCATATTCCTTTGTTTTACCGGTATTTCCGTTATCATCAGTTGCAGTAATATAATAGTAGTAAACACCATCTTTAGCAGTTTCACCATTGTTCATGGCACCATTCCAGGTTACAAAATCCGGAACACTTACACCCTGCTTTGGAGAAAAAAGCTGCTTAAAGAAAGCCTTAAAGGTCATTTTTGTAGGGCGTGCAATTTTATTTTCAATTGTACGAACAACATTATGATCTGCGTCCATGATTACAAGGCTCCAGCCCTGAACATAACGCTTATCCGAAATTTTCATAGGTATTACAAGTTCATCCTGAATACCATCGTTATTAGGCGAAATATACTTTGGTTCAGCAGCTGCATAAACTGTAAGTGCGGCCATAAGAAGGCCAGTAATTAAAAACTTCTTGTTCATCTTAAAACTCCTTCTTATTCTTTTTCATCCCACACAGAAATCTGCGGAGGCTCATCATCTGCCATACCAAGATCAATATCTACGCCTGCAGAAACAGCATGAACGGTTTTATAAAGATTCTTATAACCAGCCGCTACTGTCATTTCGCTCTGGCTCCAGCCATTGTCTTCAAGATACTGATTATTCTTTACATCAAAAGAGAACTTGAAAATAAAGCCTACAGAAGGAATCAGATTATATCTGCCCTTAATAAGCTCTGCCATATTAAACTTTTCTCCAATGCTGATAAAGAAGGCATTCTTAAAGGCAACCTTGGCATTCATATCAACAATAAAGTTCTGGAAGCAAGGCACTGTAAAATCAAGGCCTAAACCGATTTTTGCAATATCTGTATCAAGGATAGTTCCAGCAGCACCGGCTTTAAGAGTTACCAGGGTTGGATAAGGTGTATTGTTATAAGTACCATCAAGACCAAGACGTGGATTGCTGTACATTTTTCCAAGATTCAAAAGAGAACCTGCAATGCGGAAATCCTTAAGAATTCCAAGGTCGCCCCATTTATAAAGAGCGCCGATATCTGCATACAAAGCCCAGCTTGCTTCTCCACCCCATGAAAAACCACCGCCGGCTCCAAGTCCAACGCTAAGTTTATCTGAAATTTCCTTTGAAAGAGCTGCCTTAAAATTCAAAGAGCTTCCAAGATTCATTTCATCAAAAGGAACAAAGGTTCCATTGATATAGCCGTTGAAAATAAAAAGCTTGAACGGAATCAAAATACCTGTCTGGAAAGAAGATGCTATTTGTTTTGAATTAAGTGCATTTGAAGAATAAAAGAAAGTGTAGCCTGCATTAAGGCTTACACGCTGCTCACTTGCTGTAAGAGCCGGATTCACAAGCAGTGAATCTGCACCTGCATCAAATAAGGCACCTCCCGTTACAGATTTAGCACCTGAAAGATTTGCAGGGCTGGCAAGCTGCATAAAGTCCTCGCCTCCTGCCGGTGGATTATAAGAATATGCAGAAGTCATAAATAAAACTGCTGCAAATACCGTGAATAATAATTTCTTCATAAAAACTCCTCACTTGTTTTATTCACATAAAAAACAACGTTATTATAAAAAAGCAACGCTTGTTTTTCTATTAATTATAAGCAGAAACGAAAACGACTTCAAGTTATCCTTGAATTATTGCAGTTTTTACCATATTATAATAAGTATGGACAGTAAAAAAACAACACAGACAGGCAGCTCATCAAATAAACCCGTAGAAAAAGAGAGTTTTTTCCAGTCGCTGCTTTCGTCTTTATTTAAATCCTCAAATCCGGAAGCAGAGAAAAAACGTCGGCTTAAAAACCTTGCAAAAACAATTTCCAAAACAAAATATCACAGTTTTTACCGCCCGGCCTCAGGCGAAATGCTCGCCCCTTTTGGTAAGCTGATGTTTGAATTATACAAGGCAGTTTCTTCAGCTCAAACCTATTTCAGAAATACTCAGAATCCAGCTATCTTTAAGCGCCAGATAATCAATTACGTGCTTTCAGACAATCAGCTTGCCCTTCTGGATGAACTTGATGAACAGAAAATTCTTGAACTTGCAAAAAAGGTTCCTTTTGGAAAGCTTTCTCAGGACATTGAACATAAGCTTCAGGTCTTTACAAATGATTTTAACGAAACCCGTGCAGCAAAGGCTGACAATCTTGAAAAAGCCTTTTCTGTTTTCCAGGATTTCTGTGAATTTGATTATTATATGATTCTTAAGAAGTTTGATTCTTCTTATCAGGAATTCAACTTCAATGCAATGCCTCGTCTGGACAAGGTAAACGCAGAATACATTGTTGATGACTTAAAAGATTTCCTTGCAGTTGCATACTGTATTACCGACGACTCAATTGACTGGACTTCTCTCTTTGACATGTTTAAAGAAACTCAGAGCCGTGAACTTGTTTCTGCCGGTAACTGGAAAAAGATTATTGCCAGAATCAAAAGCATTCAGACATCAAAATCTCTGGATCTCATAATTCAGCATATTTCAGAAGATTTTGCTTATGAAACAAAGACTTCATATCATCATGCTTCTGCAATTGAGCCATATATCGAAAAGATTGAGAACGACACCAGAAATCTCATGGCAAAAATTGAAGCAGAACAGAAGGAATCAAAGGCTTCTTCTATCTGTATGCAGATTTTTGGAACAGCAAGTCCTCAGAGCCTTAAATACTACACTGCAGAATTTAATGCTCCACTGGAAAAGAAAGGTCTTTCTGTACTTGAGTACACAGAACCTCTCAACTATCTTAAAACCTTCCTTGTAGAATTTGTTAAAAAAGCTATCCGCGAATATTATGATGTTGTTGTAATCCGAGGTCAGTGGGATGCTACCCTTTCGGCTCCAATGTCAAACGCATATCAGGAGCTCTTAAAACTTTCTGATGAAGTAACAAGTTTTGATGAAATGATGGCAGAAGAAGGTTCTATGGGAATTAAAGTAAAAACCCTTCTTCCAAAAACCGCCCATGATGCAGGTGCCGAAAACATCATTAACCGTGTAGTTTCAGATGCAAACGACACTGCCCGCGGCTATATTATTCAGGGAACCCAGAACCTTATTACAATAGGAAAAACTGTAAAGCAGCTTATTGAAGACTACGTTCTTCCAAAGCCGGTTATTGTTCAGAACTGGAAAGAACTGGAAAAATACATTGAAATACCTATGAAAGAATTCAGTGTAGATATTTATAAGAAGATCTACCTGTTTGCACAGTTGATGCAGACTTATATCAGCTAGACGATATTTTTGCCACGTAGAAAAAAAAGTGCCCTGCTACACTTTGAGGTGCACTGCAGCCAGCTTGACTGGCTGTCAGTGTAGTCTCAACCGCGTAGCAGGGTACATTTTTTTTCGAGAGTGGCAAAGACACTGTCTAACGCATAGCCTGCATCTTGTTACTGATACGAGTTCCAATCACCTGAATTATTTCTACAAGTAAAAGAATAATAACAACCGCGCCAACCATGTATTCTACACGATAACGCTGATAGCCGTAACGGATTGCTACGTCTCCAAGTCCGCCGCCACCTACTGTTCCGGCCATTGCAGAATAACCAATCAGATTAATGATTGTCAAAGTAATTCCGTTTACAATAGAAGGAAGTGCTTCCGGAAGAAGAATCTTAAAGATAATCTGCTTGTCTGTAGAACCCATTGAGCGACCTGCCGCAATAACACCAGGGTCAACCTCTTTCAGGCTGGACTCAATTACACGGGCAACAAAAGGAGCCGCCGCAATTGTAAGCGGTACAATAGAAGCTTTTGTTCCGATTGCTGTATGCACAATCACACGTGTAAATGGAAAAAGCAGAATTACAAGAATTACAAATGGAATTGCACGCAGGATATTGATGATTACAGAAAGCACCTGATTCAATATTCTGTGAGGGCGCAGGCCAGCAGCAGGATCGCTTGTACAAAGCAGGATTCCAAGAGGAATACCAAGAATCATACTAAATATAGTAGAAAAGAGAACCATTACAAGTGTCTGCCAGGTAGCTTCTCCAATTACAGAAAGATATTTTACTAATTCTGGACTCATATTACTCACCTGCCTTTTCTACTATTATATCCTGATTGCGAAGATACTCGAGGGCTTCAGAAACCTGAAAGCCGGTAAAGTCTACAATCATTTTACCAATATCACCGTCTGTAAGGTGCTGAACACCAGCCGCACGAATATTAAACTCAACATCAAACTTCTTTGCCACATTGCTGAGTACCGGAGCCCCCTGCTTGTCGCTAGGGAAGCTGAGTTCATACTCTCCGCCCTCTTTTGACCAGCGGATAATATCAGAACCATTTGCATCAGGCTTACGGTCGCTTCCGATATGTGATATAAAGTCCTTTGTAACAGGGCTCTTAGGATTTAAGAAGATATCATTTACAGAACCAACTTCTACAAGCTTTCCTTCGTTGATTACAGCAACCTGGCTGCAGGCGTCTCGGACAACCTCCATCTGATGAGTAATCATAACTACAGTAAGGTTCATCTGGCTCTGAATTTTTCTGATAAGGTTCAGGATTGATGTAGTTGTCTGCGGGTCAAGCGCGCTTGTAGCCTCATCGCAGAAAAGAATATCAGGTTTGTTTGCCAGAGCACGGGCAATGGCAATTCTCTGCTTCTGACCACCACTCAAAGTACTGATTCGGGCATTTTTACGGTCCGAAAGCTCAACAATTTCCAGAAGCTCATCTACACGGCGGTTAATTTCATCTTTTGGTACTCCGCAGATTTCCATAGGGTAAGCAATATTCTGACCAGCAGAACGGGAACTAAAGAGATTGAAATTCTGAAAAATCATACCAATGCGGCGGCGGCGCATAACCAGTTCTTTTTCATCAAGATTATCCACACGCTGACCGTCATACAAAACTTCGCCGGAATCCGGCTTTTCCATCATACTGATAAGGCGCACAAGAGAAGATTTTCCCGCGCCACTCTTTCCGATAATTCCAAAAATCTGATTTGAAGGAATAGTAAGGGAGATGTCATTTACGGCAGCAACTTTAGAAAGACCGTCTGCCGAGTCGTAAACCCTCACCAGGTTATTTAAATCTATCTGCATTCTTCTATTATATTAAATGATAAAAAGTTTTTCAAATCACAACAAATTTTCCTAAACAAAAACTGCCGATTGCCGATAGTTTTAATAAGGTGGCCGGTGGAAATCTGCCGGTGCAAAGAGGAAAAATTATGGAACAGAAAAAGACATTATGGATTATCGCCGCTGTCGGCGTATTTTTGCTGGTAGTTCTGGGAGTACCGGCAATTTTACATTATCCTGCAAGGAATCCAGTTCCTGCTTATGCCAGCATCTCTCCAGTTGAAAAAAAGAATACTCAGAACGGATGGACAAAGCCTTCTGCCGATGTAACAGCTCCTGCAGAACATCCTCAGGATCTTCCAGCTACAAAAGTAAACGAACTTGTAGTTCTCGCAGATAACGCTACTGTTTATTCTCAGAATACAAATACCCCAGCAAACAATGGCACAACAATTGATTTAAATGCCCTTAAAAATGAACTTGTAACAGAAAATCAGACTCCAGCACAACCACAGAATATCAACATTACAGTTAATATTCCGGAAACAAAGCAGGAAGTTAAGGTTACTCCAAAAACAGAAACTCCTTATGTTGCAAAAGCAGAACCTGCAGCAAACAATGTAAAGGTTGTTCAGAAAGCAGAAACAAAAACAGAAAAAACTGCCAAAACAACAAAAACAAATGCTGTTGCAAATGCAAACACAAGTTCAAAGGCAGCACCAGCACCTAAAGCAGAACCTAAGAAAACTCAGTACTGGGTACAGGTTGCAGCCTACAGCAACAAAAAAGGTGCAGAAGGAGCACGTTCAATCCTTGATGAAAACAAGATTCCTTCAGACATCTTTACTTACAGAGATAACAAAGACAAGCTTTACTACCGCGTTCGTGTAGGACCTTACACAACAAAGAGCGAAGCAGAATACTGGCGTACAAGAATTATCAAAATCAGCGATATTGATAATGCAAACGACAGTTACATTACAAGTACAACAATTTAAAAAGTGCACTCTTATATACTCCTAATTAAGGGGACTGCTCGTGATGGCCGGGCAGTCCTTTTTTTTGCATTTTTTTTTATTTTTTTCAGAAAAAGTGATATTTTTCGTATAGTTTGCACAATATTAACTATGTGAGAAAACTAATATTATTTACAATTTTACTGGCTGCAGGCCCCTGGCTTTTTACCTGCGTGGCAGCAGATTTTTTTCATTTTGATTTTTATGCTGATTATTCAGCTGCCCAGCAAACCGGAAGCATAAGACTTACAACTCCTTTTGCGGAATTAAGAAGTGCAAACAGACCGGAAAAGTTTAATCTGGGCTTATTATTTTCAAGCGCCTCTCTCTATAAAAAGCTTCCAGTAGAAATAAAAGCGGGAAATCTTTCTGCTTCAGGCTCCCTTTCAAAGCTTAACTCTCCAGAATTAAGTAATGGCAGCTCCCCCTTTTCCAGCGGAATCAGCTCTGTTACAGGTCTTTCTGCTTCACTTCCCTCTTATTCAAGTTTTTCAAAGCCAGAGGCCCTCTTCTTTCAGATTAAAATGAAACTGTTTATAAAGCATCCTTATTTACTTTCAGTAAACATGCTGACTTCACCTGAGTTTTCAAGTCCCTTATTTTCTACACTGATATCAGATAAATATCTTTCAAACCGTCTGACCTTAAGCGCTTCCTGGACCTGCGGACAATTCTTATATGAAGATAATTACGGCACATCTTTTTTTCTGGATTCTCCCGGCTACACTGCAGGCTCTCATTTTTGTTCACTGGCCCAACTTTCTACAGAATACAAGACTAAAAAAAGAAAGAATACTTTTTACACAGGCTTTATGTCTGCTCTTTACGAAAGTCCTTTTGGCCCCTACTCCGCAGCCTGGAGATTAGACTTAAAAGCTTCTATAAATCATACAGAAATATTTGCCTCTGCCTTCCTTAATCAGTATGAAGCCTTGCTTACAAGTTCAGAAAAAAAACTGTCTCCTTCAAGTCAATTTAAGGCTGGTTTTCTTACAAAAATGCCACTGCTGACAAAACGTAAAAACCTTATATTCTTAAAACTTGGCATTAACGCATATTCTAAAATCAATCTGACTCAAACAGAACACCCCCTCCGCCTGAATATTGGAGCACAACTTACTTCTGATCTAACTACTATTTCACTTACTCTCTCGGGAACAGCAAACCTCATCTGTCCGTCTGTAGACCAGGCTCCTCAAAGCCTTCAGCCAGCAGTATTTTCTGCTCAGATAAAAAACACCTGGTATCTTAAATACATCACTCCAGCTCTGGCCATCTCTGCTGAGAAAAAGTTTTCTACAAAAGCTGATTCTACAGATACAATGAAATACAAGTTTCTCCTAAATCTTTCAAACAACAATAAACATAAAATAAGCGGCAGCTGTTCCTTTTCTTTTTCTTCTGCAGACAAAAATATCAGTGATAAAAAACTTTCTGCCAGTTTAAACTGCAAAATGAATTTTAAAATGCTTACTATCACAGGCAAAATAGCTTTGGAAACAGGCTTCTGAATTTTGCAGGATTTTCAATTGATATCTTGAATAGAACATTATTTTTCATTAAAATAGACAGACACTATTATCTTAGGAATATTTTTTTTAAAAGAGGTATTAATATGGCTTGGGATATTTCAAAAGTAAGAAATATCGGTATCAGTGCCCACATTGACTCTGGAAAGACAACAACTTCAGAACGTATCTTGTTCTACTGTAACAAGATTCACGCAATTCACGAAGTTCGTGGTAAGGACGGTGTTGGTGCTGTAATGGATAACATGGAACTGGAACGTGAACGTGGTATTACAATCCAGTCTGCTGCTACTCAGGTTCAGTGGAAAGACTACACAATCAACCTTATCGACACACCGGGTCACGTTGACTTCACTGTAGAAGTTGAACGTTCTCTTCGCGTTTTGGACGGCGCTATCATGATTCTTTGTGCCGTTGCCGGTGTTCAGTCTCAGTCAATCACTGTAGACCGCCAGCTTAAGCGCTACCATGTACCTCGCGTTGCATTTGTAAACAAGTGTGACCGTCAGGGTGCTAACCCAGTTCGTGTTCGCATGCAGCTTCGCGAAAAGCTCGGCTTGAACGCATATATGATGGAGCTCCCAATTGGTTTGGAAGACAAGCTCGAAGGTGTTGTAGACCTCGTTGGAATGAAGGCTATCTACTTCGACGGACCAAACGGTGAAGACCTCCGCATTGCAGAAATTCCTGCAAACATGAAAGACGATGCTGAAAAGTACCGCGAAGAACTCCTCGATGCAGCTTCTATGTTCGATGACTCTTTGATGGAAGAAATCATGGAAAAGGGTTACGATGGAGTTGCAGAAGATAAAGTTATCGCTGCTATCCGCAAGGGAACTCTTGCTGAACAGTTCGTAGGTGTATTCTGCGGTTCAGCTCACGTAAACAAGGGAATCCAGCCACTGCTCGATGCAGTTGTTCGCTACCTCCCAGCTCCAAACGAAGTAAAGAACGTTGCTCTCGACCTCGACAACAACGAAGCTGAAGTAGAACTTGAATCAGTTGATAACAAGCCATGTGTTGCACTTGGTTTCAAACTTGATGATGGTCAGTATGGTCAGCTTACATATACTCGTGTATATCAGGGTAAGATTAAGAAGGGTGAAGAACTCTATAACACTCGTTCAAAGAAGAGATTCAAGGTTGGACGTCTTGTTCGTATGAACTCTGCTCAGATGGAAGATATCAACGAAGGTTGTGCAGGTGATATCGTAGCACTCTTCGGTGTTGACTGTGCATCTGGTGATACATTCGTAAGCGGTGGAGTAAACTACTCTATGGCTTCTATGTACGTTCCAGAGCCTGTAATTTCTCTTTCTATCGAACCAAAAGACAAGCAGGCTGCTATGCAGATGTCTAAGGCTCTTAACCGCTTTACTAAGGAAGACCCTACATTCCGCGTATACACAGACCCAGAATCTAACGAAACAATCATTAAGGGTATGGGTGAGCTTCACCTCGAAGTATACGTTGAACGTATGAAGCGCGAATACAACTGTGAAGTTGTAACAGGTAAGCCACAGGTTGCATACCGCGAATCTATCACTACAACTGGTGACTTCAACTACACACATAAAAAGCAGACTGGTGGTTCTGGACAGTACGGTCGTGTTGCCGGATTCATGGAACCAGATTCTGAGAAAGACTACGAGTTCGTAGACGCAATTAAGGGAGGTGCTATTCCTAACGAATACATCCCTTCTTGTGATAAAGGTTTCCAGAAGGCTATGAAGGAAGGTTCTTTGATTGGAGCTCCTATCGTAGGTGTTAAGATCACAATTAATGATGGTCAGTACCACCCTGTAGACTCTAACGATAACGCATTCCAGATTGCTGCTATTGGTGCTTTCCGCGAAGGTTACCTCAAGGCTAAGCCAGTAATCCTCGAACCAATCATGAAGGTACAGATGACTGCACCTACTGAGTTCCAGGGTAACTTGTTCGGTCTTATCAACCAGCGCCGTGGTGTAATTGTTGATTCAACTGATGAAAACAACACATCTACTGTAAACGCAGAAGTTCCACTTTCAGAAATGTTCGGATTCTCTACTATCCTCCGTTCTTCAACTCAGGGTAAGGGTGAATTCACAATGGAATTCCTCAAGTACGGTAAAGTTCCTAATAACGTAGCTGATGAACTCATCGCTAAACACAAGGAAGAAAAAGCAGCTGGTAAAAAATAAGCTGTAATTTCCGTCATAAAAGGCTGTCCACTCGGGCAGCCTTTTATTTTTAACTACAGTATAAAATTATTTCCTTGCTTTATATCTATTCAGCGTTTAGAATATAGGAAGTAAAAATACACTGCACCTCAGGAGGTCTAACTATGGATAAAAAAGATTTAATCGCTCACAGTCCTGTGAGATATTTCGATGCTACAAATGCCGGTTTAAAAGACGGTGAAATGGGTCTCATAACTGCTAAGAAGGGTCTTGGAAAGACTTCTATTCTGGTTCAGTTCGGAATTGACAGCCTTCTTAACGACAAAGCACTCATTCATGTTTCTTTTGATCAGCAGTCATCTAACGTTATTGCATGGTATTCAAGCATTCTTGCTGAAATTGCAAAGAAAAAGAGCCTTAATCTTGATGATGTAAACGAAGAAATTGTCCGCAACCGCACAATTTTGAACTTTAATCAGGAAACCTTTACCCTGCCTAAGGTTGTAAACACTCTTAAAGCAATGAAAGACGGTGGCATCAAAATCAGCACAATTGTTGTAGACGGACTCGATATGGATAAAGCATCTGCTTCAGACATTAAATGCTTTGCAGATTTTATCAAAGCAGAAAAGATGACTGCCTGGTTCAGTTTTACAAACGAAGCTGCAGATCTCAAGAGCACTCTTGATGCAGACAAGCTTGCAAACTTTACAACAGTAGCACACCTTGCTGCCGAAGGTAAAAACCTTTCCCTCGCAATCCTCAAAAATGGAGAAGGAAAAGTGAACCTCGATGCAAAAACTCTGCTTATGACAAAGTAAGCCCTAATCTGCTTCCCGACTAAAAGCAAAAAAAATAAAAAAAAGTGCACTTAAAAGTGCACTTTTTTTATCTCCCGGGTGTCTAAATAACTGTAAACAAACTCAAATACGGGAGATATACTTATGAAAAAACTTATTACTATTCTTTCTATCACAGCAGCTGCCCTCATGCTTTCCAGCTGTATTGTTATTGGACCTTTTGATGATTACGAGTATGGCAAGCCAAAGACTACAACCCAGGTAAGCGAACAAGAAGAAACTTCTTCATCTTCTACAACACAGGTTGTAACCACAACAACTTCATCTAAGTACAGCATCCTTCTTAAGAACAATACATCTTACGCAGTTACAGACTGGTGCGTTAAAAAGGACAATCAGGTTACTTTTTCTAACTCAAGCTTCAACCGCGAAATCCCAGCTCATGGAGAAGACAGAATCACACAGCTTCCAGAAGGCTATTACAAAGTATTCTTCTCTTTCGAAGATGAAGTTCAGCTCAATCCATGGGATTATGCAAGCAGCGAAAGCATCTATTTGAACCAGAACGTTACCTACTGCCTTTACGAAAAATCATCAGTAGTTATTTCATGCAAGGGTGCAAGAGAAGCAGCTGCAAAACCACAGTTCTACCTTGAAGGTTCAGACGGCTCAATTATTGATCTTGTAGCTGAATAATTAAACTGAGTAAAGGAAAAATGGTCCGGTATTTTGAATTAGCAAAATACCGGATTTTGTGTTAAAATCTTGGCATGGAGGCAAATATGAAAAAACTTATTCCCCTTCTTTCACTTACATTTTTAATCGGATTATTTTCGAGCTGTATTCTTGCTCTTGATACAAGCAGACTTGGAAACAACAGCAGTAAACCTAAGACACGTTTTGACATAACCTGTAGAAATAATACATCAGTAGAAGTAACTGACTGGTTTGTACAAGATGATGATGAACATAATTATTATAATTCAAAAGATGAATGCCACATTTCTCCAGGTTCTTATGATAAAATAACAGGTTTATCAAAAGACTATTATAAAGTCTTTTTGACTTTTGAAGTAAAAGAGCAACTTCAGGAAACTGATTACGAATCTTCAAATTTTATATATCTTGATGAAGATGTTACATTTGATATTGCAAGAAGAGGTTTTTACAGAGCTGCTTCAACCGCCGAATCAGATTCAGAAGAAGGATTCGTATTGATTTGTTCTAATGGAAAAGAATATCCTTTGGTAAAAGTAGATTCTGAAAAATAAAATCTTTTGCCCTATTCCATTAAGCAAAAAACCCGGTTACAAGCCGGGGTTTTTCATTTTTCAAGGATATCCTATAAATCCTGCTGCTGATCGTCTTTCCAAGGGAAGAGGAAGCTGCGGAGTTTGCGAGGACCAAGGATTTCGCGGTCTTCGGCAATAAGATCATCCCATGGAATCTGGCGGCGTTCTTTTTTTGTTTTCAATTCAGGATGTTCTTCCAGATAATCATATTTATAAAGAAGAATGCGAAGGGCATTTGTGTTTGCAATAAGAAGGCCAGACATTGAAGGGAAGAAACCTACACATAAGAAAGAAAGTGCAATTAAAATCAGATTGTAGAGTCCCATCAAGAGAGAAAAGCCGGTATTATCAAAAAGAATTATAAAGCTTTTCTTAAAGCATTTTTTGAAATTATTATGCATCAGGGCACGGATAGGAATGAACCACTGCATTGCAAGAAGGTAGAAAAAGTCTACCCAGAAAATAGCACAGCCAAGGGCAAATCCAAATAAAGTACCTGATTCTACGATATAATATCTGATTGAAAAGCTGGAAATAAGAAATACTCCAGCATTCATCAATCCAAAAAGAGCGCCATCTTTAAGCGAGCCTGGAATATTCTTAAAGAAATCAAGAATGTGTATACCATCAAAATTGGCAATATGTGCAGCACAGTCACTAAATGCAACTGTAAGAATTGAAAGCACAACTACACCAAAAATCAGGGCAAGAAAAATAAGCAGCTCTGAGTCAGACTGGGCAGCAAGTCCATTCAAAAGCACAAGGCCTATTCCAGCAAAAAGGAAAACAAGGTTTGAAACTATAACAGAGAGAAGATTATCCCAACCATCGCAGAAATTCTTTTTAATAATAAAACCAAACATATTTAAAATTTAACAATAATTACTATTAAATACAAGAAGATTTCGTGGTAAAATATTGTTATGGACGTAAATTCTTCAATTTCACTTCTTTCACACATTCATACAATTACAGCTGATTTTATAATTGAAAAACTAAAGGAAAGAGGCTACCCGGATTTTGCCTCATCACACGGAAACATTCTTTTTCAGCTGAGTGTAAATGAAGAAATGACAATGGGAGAACTCTCAGAAAAAATCAACCGGGATAAATCCACCACAACAGTATTAGTACGAAAACTGGAATCCGAAGGCTTTATCACCGGCAAACCCGACCCCGCCGACAAAAGAAGCCGCATCATCTACCTGACCGCAAAAGGAAAACAGTTCAATCAAACAGCTATGGATTTATCAAAAGATCTCCTCGAAACTTTTTACAGGGGTTTTAGCGAAGAAGAGAAACAAACCTTCTTCCAGGCACTAATGAGAATTAAAGATAATTTTATATCCAAATAGAAAATCGAAATATAAAAAAATCTGCTACGGAGTAAAAAAAAGTCTGATGCGGAGTGGAAAAAGGGTGTTGACAACATCATCCCCGTTGGCAATACCCTTTTTCCACGGGAGCGTCAGACTTTTTTTTGGGTGTACTTGATTTTTTTTATATTTCGACTTGACTTTAGTTTTATATAAAACTATATTTAAGCTCATGAAAAAGATACTTTTATTTACAACTATTTTATTATCATTTATTTCCTTTGGATTTTCTAAATCACCTTCTAAAAAATCCATAGCCGTATTCGTTCCTGGCATCATTGATGACAGCCCAACCTACAACATGCTGGTTCAGGGCGTAAAAGCCGCTGTTGAAGAAAAGAATCAGAGTCTTGCTAAGAAAAACAAGATTGACCTTTTTGTTATGGAAGCCGGAACTAATCAGGCTGAATGGGGCCCAAAGATTACAGCCCTCTGTGCAGAACGCAGATATGATGTAATCATTTCTTCTAACCCTTCCCTTCCAGACCTGGTAGAACCAATTTTAAAGCAGTTCCCTAACCAGAAGTTTATTCTTTTGGATGCAACAAAGGAAGGCAATAAAAACATTCATACAGTATGCTACAATCAGTATGAGCAGTCATATCTTACTGGTTACATCGGTGGTTTAATGTCTAAGAGCCACAAGCTTGCCCTGATTGCTGCTCAGGAATATCCGGTAATGAACAACATCATCTACCCGTATTTTGAAAAGGGTGCAAAGGCTGCAAATGCAGGTTCTACAGTAGACTTCAGAATTGTAGGAAACTGGTATGACGCAACAAAAGGCGCAGAAATTGCAGATGCAGTAGCAAAAAAAGGTGTTGATGTAATCCTCCCAATTTGTGGTGGAGCTTCACAGGGTGTAATCACTTCTGCAGTAAACAACAAGATTTACATTACCTGGTTTGATGATAACGGCTTTGCAAAGGCTCCTGGAACAATCATTTCTTCCAGCGTTATGGAACAGAAGAAGATGTCTTACAATGTAACAAAAGAATTCATTGAAGGCTCTACTCCATGGGGATCTGCAAAGATGGTAGGAATCAAAGAAGGCTTTGTTGACTTTGTTCAGGATGATCCGAATTACATCAAGACTGTTCCAGAAGATCTTCGTAAGAAGATGGCAGATTTACTTGCCGATATTCGTGCTGGAAAAATTGAGATAAAATAAGCCATAAATGCTTAGCTTAAAGGATATAAACGTAAAGTATTCGTATAAAACAGTTCTCACAGGAGTTTCTTTAGACTTCGAACCTGGAAAGATTTATTCTCTCCTGGGTGAGAACGGTGCGGGAAAGTCGACACTTGCCCATGTACTTTGCGGAGATATCTTGCCTACAGGCGGCTGCATTTATCTTAATCAAAAAAAACTAAAAATCAGAAAGCCTAAGGATGCAATTAAAAACGGCATTGTATGTGTACATCAGCGCCCTCTTCTTGCACCTTCACTTTCTATCCGGGATAACCTTAGAATCGGCATCAGCCATAAGATGACAAAGAGAATCCCGGAATTTGTACAAAACTGGCTCCCTGGGCGGGAACTTACAGAAGAAGTACGGAATCTCAGTGAGGTAGAAGTATTCAATACTTCGCTTACCGGTGCACTGCTCAAAAGTCCAAACGTACTGATTCTGGATGAACCGCCCTTTTTAAATAAAGAAAAAATCCGCAAACTTGCAGATAGCGGCCTCATCATAATAATCATTACCCACAGTTTTAAAGAAGCAATAGAAAAATCTGATGAAGTAATACTGCTGAAAGACGGCTCCTTACTTGAAAGAACTCCTGCAGCGCAGATTACAGAAGAAGATATAAAAGAAAAACTCTTTGGCCTTACAAAGACTCTAACTATTCCGGATTTTATAGAAGAAAAAGATATATCTGAAGATGAAGTTATGAGGCTCAGAGAAAAGATATCTGGGTCAAGCCCGAAGATGACAAAAACCGTAAGTCCAAAGACGGAAGTACATTCAATCGGTTATATACCTTCCGACAAGACCTTCCGCGCATCTAATCCAAACCTTACAATATTACAGCTTTGTTCTGCCTATCATACAGAAAAGAAACAGGCTGATTTGGAAGAATACTCTCGTGAACTTCTAAAAAAAGCCGACGTAAATATAAAATTATACGAAAAGGCCCTATGTCTTTCCGGCGGCATGCTGCAACGCCTTATTCTTGAACGTGAACTTGCTGAGAATCCACAGGAACTTTATCTTTTTGACCCGACACACGGGCTTGATGTAGAAGCAACAGAAAGACTTTACAGGCGGCTCGAGGGGCTTGCAAAAAAAGGAACAAAAATCATAATAGGAAAGGCAGAATGAACGTTTACTATTTAGGTTCAGCATTAAACCTTTCCTCTCTTTATATGATTGCTGGTACAGGAGCACTGATTTCAATAAAATCAGGAGACTACAATTTGGGCGGCGAAGGTCAGATATACCTTGGCGGCTTTGTAAGCGCTGTAATACTTGCATACAGTGGACTGCCGGCAGCAATTGCAATTCCACTCGCTATAACAGCTGCATTTGCCTCTTCTGCCCTGCTTGCACTTCTTTCTGCCTTGTTCAAGATTTTCCGCAATGCAGATTTTCTTTTTACATCTTATATAATCTCTGCGGCAATCATTCCTTTTATCGATGGCTTAATCAGCGGGCCGGCCAGAAGCAAGACCGACAATCTTTTAGCCACCGCATTCATTCCTGAAGCAGCAAGACTTCCTTCTATTCTAGAGCCATCGCCTTTAAATGCTTCGTTTATCTTTGCACTAGCGCTGGCTGCCGCCGCCTGGTTCCTGCTCTTCCGCAGCGCCTGGGGTCGCCAGCTTTGCATACTGGGAACCTCACCGGCCTTCTCGCGCTTTGCGGGCTTCGCGTGCAAAAAACTTTCATTGACTTCCGCATTATTGTCCGGCGGTCTCCACGGCCTCGCCGGGGCGGCAGCAATCCTAGGCACCTATTTTACCTGCCACCAGGGCTTTTACGCCGGCATGGGCTGGAACGCCTTTTCTGCAGCCCTTATTGCAGGTGCAAATCCACTTGCCCTGATACCTTCGGCTTGCCTCATGGGCTTTATGACAACCTATGCAAACCGCTATGCCCTTTTTCATAATTTTGGCTTTGACATAAGCAGCCTCATCCAGGCTTTTATATTATTTATAATTTCCTTTCCATTTTTACAGAAAGTTCAGCCGGGGCAAAAACTTTTCTCATTAAGGAGGGCTCGCTCATGACAGCATTTTTTTCTGCCCTTGCTTATTCCTGTCCCCTTATCCTCTGTTCACTTGGAGCCCTCTTCTCTGAATTTGCCGGCTGCCTTGCGCTCTTTCTGGACGGACTCGTTTCTTTCTCAGCCTTTCTCTTTTATGCCTTTACACTTGCAACCGGCTCGCCAGTCGCAGGCGCCCTGCTTACAAGCCTTGCAGCCCTGGTAATCACCTTTGCTTTTTCAGCCCTAATAGAATACGGCAAAGCAAACCGCTTTATTGCAGCCATTGCACTAAACCTTTTATTTGGAGCAATGACCTCCTGCCTCTCCTGGCTGTTTTTTGGAACCCGCGGCGTTTTAACAGACGAAGCCTTTAAGTTTTCTGCAGGAGCGGCGCGCGCGGCGGCACTTTCATTAGCAGCGGTTTTTGTAGCGCTTGCTGTAGTTTTTCTAAAGTTCGGCCGCCACGGCTTATACCTGCGGATAACGGGAAGCGATGCGGATGTTTTAAAAGCAAAGGGTGTAAATCCCGGCAACCTGAGAACCCTTTCCTGGTGCCTTGCCTCTCTCTACGGAACCCTTGCAGGAATCCTGCTTACTCTCCGGCTTTCCTCATTTGTTCCAAACATTTCAAGCGGCCGCGGCTGGATGGCCCTTGCCGCAGTTTTTCTGGGCAAAAAAAAGCCGCTGCGCATTGTGGCAGCGGTTATAATATTCTGTCTGGCAGATATCTTTGGCGCTAATATACAGAATTACTTTCCGGGCATTCCGTCATCCTTTTTGATTTCCCTGCCCTACCTTGTTTCACTCCTGCTTATTCTTGTAAAGTAAACTCCGCATCAACCGGAGCCTCTGTATCGGGAACTTCAGCTACAGCTTCAGTTTCAACGGCATCTGTTTCTTTTGTCTTAAACTCATCCAGAACGTTTTCCAGTTCAGTAAGGTTCTTAAAGCTTTCGTCGCTGGAAGCACTTACATCCTTCATCTTAGCTACAATATCAGCTGTCTCATCTTTAATCTTTTGCAATGACCGGATTGCAGTAAGGAAGACTTCGTTCATATTATCAACCTGTGAAGAAACCTGTCTCTGTTTATCTGCAAGTTCTCCACAGTAACGGTTCATTTCATCAGCTGCAGATGAAGTAACCTCACTTCGCTCCTTAATCTGAAGCATCTGAGAATCAATTTTTCCAATACCACCTGTAATTTCCTGCAAAGAATTTACAATCTGATCTGCATGCGAACTAACTTTTTCAAAGGCTTTAAATGCATACTGACTTGATTTGTTTGCATTCTCAACAGCTTCAACAATTGCATTTACAACCTTTGAAATCTTGTCTGCATTTTCTGAAGTTTCTTCTGCAAGCGAACGGATTTCTTCTGCAACAACACTAAAGCCCTTACCCGCTTCTCCCGCGTGGGCAGACTCAATTGCCGCATTCATAGAAAGAAGGTTTGTCTGTTCCGCAACATTATTAATGATTGTTACAACCTCATAAACCTCATCAAGCTGTTCTGCTACATGACCAAGAATCTCATTTGTTGAAGTAATCTTTTCATCACCATCTGCAACATAAGAATGCATTGCCTGAGCGCTTTCCATTCGCTCAACAGCCATCTTATTCATATAATCAAGAGTCTTAACAACCTCGGAAACAGCGCTGTTACTGTTTTCAATAGCTTCAGTCTGAACATTGCTGCTCTTTACAAGAGTATCTACATGCAGGTTCATTTCTGCAATAACACCAAGAGCCCCATTGATTACCTGAACAAGCTCTGTGAACTCTTTCTTCATTAAATCAATATTGGAATCAATCTGAGTTGAAGCTACTGCAGTACTGTTTGCCGATTCATTGATTATAGATTCTGAATTCAAAGCCTTCTTTGCAGTAGACTTTACAAGAACAAAGAAGGTATTTAGCTGTTGAACCATATCATTGATATTATTCATCAGCATATGCATTTCATCGCTTCCTTCCGGCTTAAGACTCGTTGTAAAATCTTTTTCAGCAAGTGTAGAAGTGACATTTCTTACCTTAATGATTCTCTTTGAAATCTTAGAAGTCACAATAAAAATCAGACAGGCAAGAATTACAGAAGTAATTGAAGCAAAAATAATTGTAATCAATACAAAACTTGTTTCCCTATCCAGTACGATTTTTCCAATCATATTAAGACTTTTTGTATTAAGTTCCATAAGAGAAACATAGAGAAGTCTGATTTTTTTGATCTGTGCATGGGCATCCATTGTAAGGCTCAAAAGCTGGGCAATATCTGCATCCTGGGTATAAAGGGCTGCAGTTTCCCTTATACCAAAGCTTTTGATGCTGGTATTTACAGAGGAACTTGGAGTTATTCCTTCCATAGTTTTTAAGATTGATTCTACAGGTCCAAAGCTGTCGTTAAGCAGCTGCCATGTAAGTTTTGTCTGTTTAAGGCTGGATTTAAAATCTTCAGGAAAAGAGTCTACAACCTGATTTTCAAGCAGATAATTAAAAGATTCTGTAATGGCTGATTTTTTTTCGTCAAAAGCAGAATAAGCTGTTGAAATATCAAAATCCCAGTAATCCATTTTTTCAAGATAATCAACAATAGAAGCCAGCTGGGATTCTGTCTTCATCTCCATAATCTGATAATCTTTCAGACGCTGAATCTGCCCGATATTAATCGTAGAAAAAAGAGTAAGAATAACCGCCTGAAAAATTGTAAAAAGAATTATAAAAGAAAATTTGCCGTTTAGCTTCATAAAAAAAATCCTGTGATATTTTGTAATACCTACATTGTACCACAGGATTTTCTAAATTCAAGTAATATGAAACAGGCGGCAAGCACAGCTTGCCTCTGTGTCGGCTCGTTTTTTAACGGATTTTCGATTTTAGGCTAATATACGCTCAAAATCTTCTCGAGCTTTTCTTTACCAATAATTCTGAAGAAGCTTCCAAGACGTGGTCCCTGATCCTTACCAATCAAAGCCTGATAAAGTGCAGTGAACAAAGCCTTTGACTCAAGTCCCATTTCTGTAGCAATGTCATACATAGCCTGCTGACATTCCTTATCAATCTGGAAGGTATCGAGTTTTGGAAGAACTTCGTCGCGAACACGCTTTACTGCAGTCAAAAGGTCGCCTGAGAGGTCTGCCTTGCTTCCGTCATTTCTGAGTTCAAAGCAGAAATCCGGAGCGCAGTCTGGAGCAGAATGCTTTACCCAGAACCATGCACACTCAATACGGCGGCGGAGGCGCTCTTCCTGTTCAGGTTTTACATCTCCAAGAGCCTTAATTACAGCATCAATATCACCAGAATAAATCTGGAGCAAGGTTGTAAGCTGGCGGATTGTAATCTGATATGGCATAACCTCAGGAATCTTTCCATCAATCTGGCTGAGCATATAAATACGCTTTTCCTTATTGAAGTGGTCATCGCTCTTTGCCTTATCGATTCCGTAAACAATACGCTCTGTCTTGTCGTAGTCCTCATAAACCTTGAGAACGTCCATATCAAAGCTGATTGCAAATTCTGTGTTAGGGCGTGTTCCTGCAAAAAGATAGCGGAGAACTTCTGCCTGGTAAACATCCAGAGCATCAGGCAAAGCAATTACCTTACCCTTTGAAGAAGACATCTTACCAGGAACTCCCTTGAGGTTTACAAAGTCATAGCGCATTGTAACAGGAGCGTCCCAGTTATAGATTCTCTTAGAAACAAGTTTTGCTGTATCGTAGCTTCCGCCAGGACTGATGTGGTCTTTTCCACCCGGCTCGAATACTACTTTTTCTTCGTTCCAGCGCATTGGCCAGTCTACACGCCAGCCAAGCTTTGCGCCTTTGAAAGTACGGATATCTGCAGTTTCGCAGTTACCGCATTCACACTTATAAGTGATTCCGTATTCTCCGTCGTAGTCTGTAATTTCAGTTGTATCTTTCTGGCACTTTCCGCAGAAAATTGCTACAGGCCAGTAAACATCTTCAGGCTTCATCTTGTGAGCATCATCACGGTATTCGTTCAAACATTCCTTGATAACGTCGCGGTTCTGCATAGCCTTGCGCATACCTTCTGCATAGCGGTTAGCGCGGTAGCGGCTTGCCTGATAAAGGAACTCAGGCTGAATGCCAACGCGTGGAAGCTGAGTTTCAATATCTACCTCGTGATGGCGCGCATAGTTTTCGTTGCGGCCTGTTGTATCAGGCACTTCTGTAATAGGATAGCGAAGATATTTTTCAAGGATTTCAGGATCAGGCATGTTAGCAGGAACCTTGCGGAATACATCGTAATCATCCCATGAATAAATAAAGCGTACTTTCTTACCGCGGTCGCGAAGTGCGCGAACAACAAGGTCTACTGTAATAATTTCGCGGAAGTTTCCAAGGTGAACTGTTCCTGAAGGTGTAATTCCTGATGCACAGGTATAAGAATCCAGATCTCCCTTCTCGCGGATAATCTGGCTGGCCATCTGGTCTGCCCAATGACAGAGCAATGGATCTCTCTTTTCATTCTGATTTTCGTTATTGTTACTCATAGCGCCTTATTATAGTGATTTTCTTCTATAATATCAAATATATGCCGAAATATATAAACCTTTACTTTTCTTATTGGATAGAGTACTCTAAAGCAAATACTTTATAAGGGAGACTTAAATGAAAAAATTAATTACAACATTATTTGTACTGGCAGCAATTTCCACAGCAGCAATTGCGGAGACAAGACTTCTTTCTGTAAACTTTGCAATCCCGTTTGACAACATTAATCAAACAACTGTTACAACAGTTGGAAATTCAACTACTACAACACCATCTACAACAAATTATACAAGTATTGGTTTTGGCGTTACCGGCTTGAGCATGTTCAGTAAGCTTGTTGGACTTTACTCAGATGTAGAGTTTGGTTTTGTTCAGTCATTAAAAAATGAATATGGAACATTTAACAGAAGCAACTACTATAACAGCCAGTTCAGCATGGACTTTTTAATTGGACCTGCTTTCAGAATTGTTGAGACAAAAAACATATTCTTTTCTGCAGCACCTGTAGTTCATTTATTTATGGATGCATACAACAGAAATAATACTTCTTATTTCGGAGGATTTTTCGGACTTGGTGCAGATGTAAGTTTCGCTTTCTTCTTCACAAAGAAAATTGGCCTTACAGCAGGCTTTGATTTTGCGTACGACTTCCTTGGTTTTGGTGATTTCGGAAAGACCACTACAGGTAATTACATTACAACCACAACCAGCTATTCAAACATCAAATGTACTCCAAAACTTGGCCTAACTTTCAAATTTCAGTAATAGTATAAATACAAAAAAATGGCTGTCCGTTTTCGGGCAGCCATTTTTTTTTGCATTTATTTTCTATTTAATTATCCAGCTGATTAATTCAGTACCCTGTGGCAGAAGAATGTACAAATCATGTACTCCGCTTGTTGCAGAAAGCTTTCCGCTCAATTCCTTCTTCTTTCCACCCTTCACTTCACAGATTTCTTTTCCGTTTCCGCCGGCTGCATCAATGTTTACCTTAACAGCCTTTCCATCAGCCACAATGCCCTGAAGAGCAAACTCACTCTCCTTTCCAGTAAACTCCACGCCCTTAATGCAAACGTAAGCACCATCTTTTACAGAAACAATAGTCTGCTTTGCTGTTACAGCAACATTAGCAGAACGGGCAAAAGTTGCAGCAGGAACAGACTCGCCAGTCTTGAAGTTACAAAGCTGATCTACACCCTTCTTTGTCATCTTCTGCTTAGGCAAAGAACCGTCTGCATTTACCGCAAAATTATCAATAAACACATTTCTATATCCGCCCTTCTCACAACCTACAGTCTTTTCCAGAGCCTGTGTGTGGTAGGCAATGTACCACTTACCACGGAAACTGAAAATCCAGTGGTGGTTATTTCCCCAGGCACCAAAAGCAGTTCCAGGATTTTCCAGAGTGTAGCCCTTGTATTCAAAAGGCCCCAAAGGATTTTTAGAAGTCATATAGCCGATTACTGCAATAGGCATCTTATCAGGATCTTTTGAATCCTTTCTGTCCTGCCAGTTTGTACAGTAAGTGTAATACCAGATATCTCCAATTTTATTGATTCCAGAATCTTCAAAAAGGAATGGAGCATCAATTACCTGAGGCTCGCCGACAATGTGAACCATATCATCAGCTAAAGCAACGCAGCGGGCATTCATAGGGTGCTCGTAAGTTTCAGGATTGTGTCCACCACCAAAGTAAAGGTAGCCTTTTCCATCGCTGTCAACAATTACAGCAGGGTCAAAAAGCCAGTTGATTTTGGCACAGGTTGGAGTCTGGCGGGAAATCAATGGAGCCTTAATAGGATCAACAAAAGGTCCCACAGGAGAATCACCTTCAAGAACACCAATTCCATTTCCGCTGTCTGCAAAGTAAATAAAGAACTTATCTTTACCATTAACCTTTTTCCAGCAAACTGCAGGAGCCCAGGAATTACTTGCCCACTTTGCAGCTCCCTTCATATCATTTTTACCGGCAACTGCAATTTCACCACAGTCTGTCCAGTTTACCATATCCTTTGTAGAAAATACGTTGAGTGTAGTAATCTTGTTATATCCGTTATCAATTTTACCCTTAGTAAACTCAAGCTGCTGCATATCATTTGTAGAATAAACATAGAGAGTATCCTTATATTCCAGAACTGCAGGATCGGCACCGTATTTGTGGGCCATAACCGGATTATTTTCTCCCGGCATCTTAAAAGCCTTTTCAGCCATCAGCTTCTGCATTTCCGAAACAGGAGTTGCTGCGAACAACTCTTCATTTGAACAAGACATAAAAAAAATTCCTCCAAAAATCAGCACTATAAATGCTCTTGCACTTTTCATAATTTCATTATAGAGTTATTTCAAATAAATGTAAAACGTTTAACCTAAAAATAATGGATTTTTTATGAAAAGAATAATTTACACTTCTCTTTACACAAGCCTGATAATCGTTTCCCTGCTTTTTGTTTCATGCAAAAAGAAAAACGAATCACCTTTTGAGGCTAACCCGATTGCAAAAGCAATTAAGCTGGAAACTCAGACAATCACAAAACAGCAGCTGGATAAGATTCCAGAAGCCTACCGTGTATCTGTTGAAAACGGCGGTACAATTGAACACATCACTTATAAATCAAAAAATTATTATGGTGATGGCGCTGATAATGAAAAGAAAGCAAATGTTTACCTGCCTGCCGGCTACGATAAAGCAGATAAGTCAAAAAAATACAAGGTTCTTTATCTGATGCATGGAATCGGTGGTGATGAAAATGAATGGGGTATGAAAGATGAAAAATCCCTCGTAAAAAAGATGATGGACAATCTGGCCGAAAAAGGTGACATTGACCCCTTTATCATTGTGACTCCAAACGGCCGCTCAGGTTCTGATCCGGATCCTAATAAAACTTACCTGGCTTTTTATAAATTTGGTGAAGAATTACGAAATGATCTGATTCCTTACATGGATTCTCACTACAACACTTATGCAGACAGAGACCATCGTGCAATGGCAGGTCTTTCAATGGGCGGAATGCAGACTATCAATATAGGAATCTGTGAATGTCTGGACCTTATAAGTTATTTCGGAGCCTTTTCTGCAGCACCTACCTCTTACGAAGCAGCTAAGGTAGCCCAGGTTCTAAATAAAAATGACGATTTAAGCATAAACTTCTTCTATAATATATGTGGAACAGAAGATTCCATAGCATACGGAGCTCATGCCGCCGCTGCAAAGCTTCTTCCACGTCTTACAAGCCGTCTTGTAGAAGGAGAAAACTACCGCTGGCAGGAACAGGGGGGCGGCCACGATTTTGGAATCTGGAATCTTGGCTTCTATAACTTTGCAAAAATCTTTGGAGGAAAATAATGAAAAAACAAGTCTTTAATCCATACATGCCATCCTGGGAACATGTTCCAGATGGAGAACCACACGTATTCGGAGACCGTGTTTATGTTTACGGCTCCCACGACTTTTTCAACGGCTGGGTATTCTGCCAGGGAGACTATGTCTGCTACTCTGCCCCTGTAACTGATTTAACAGACTGGCGCTATGAAGGTGTAATCTACCCGAAGACTTCAGAAGAAATGAATGCAGACGGCCACATGTGCCTTTATGCACCTGATGTAACTGTTGGCCCTGACGGACGTTATTACCTCTACTACGTTTACGACAAGGTTGGCTTTGTTTCGGTTGCAGTCTGCGACACTCCTGCCGGAAAGTACAAGTTCTATGGACACGTTCACTACAAGGACGGAACAAGGCTTGGCGACCGCAAGGGCGATATGCCACAGTTTGACCCTGCAGTTCTTACAGAAGGCGAACGCACCTACCTTTACACAGGCTTCTGCGGAAATCATATGAAAGACAGAATCGGTGCCATGGCTACAGTGCTTGGGCCTGACATGCTTACAATCGAAGAAGAGCCTGTTATCATTGCTCCGGGAGACTGCTACACAGACGTTACAGCTCCGGTTGCGACAGACTGCCCTTACCCTCAGGATTCTCTTGAAAACTGGAAGGGCTATAAAGACCATGCCTTCTTTGAAGCTCCTTCAATCAGAAAGATTGGCGACACCTACTATTTTGTTTTCTCTTCTCAGGTTATGCATGAACTCTGCTATGCTACAAGTAAATATCCAACAAAAGGCTTTAAGTACCAGGGCGTAATAGTAAGTAATGTAGACCTTCATATTGATTCCTATAAACCGGCTGATATGCCAACCTGCTTTGGTGCAAATAACCACGGAGGCTTTGAACTGATAAACGGCCAGTACTACATTTTCTATCACCGCCATACAAACGGAAACTGGTTTAACCGCCAGGGCTGTGCTGAAAAAATACAAGTGCTTGCAGATGGTACAATTCCACAGGTTCAGATTACCTCCTGCGGTCTCAATGGCGGCCCTCTGGAAGGCAAAGGCTTCTACCCGTCTTACATTGCCTGCAATATCTTTAATCCGGATGAAAAAAAATGGATTGTTGATGTAAAGCATCCTTGCATTACACAAGATGGAAAAGACGGTGACCAGGAAATCGGCTATGTTACAAACATGCAGAACGGCTACACCCTGGGCTTTAAGTTCTTTGATTTTAAAGACGTAAAAAAGATTTCGATTGAAACCCGCGGCTACGTTTACGGTAAATACGAGGTTAGAACTAAGTGGGACGGTCCTGTTCTGGCAGAAATCTCAGCCGGCTGCTCTAACATCTGGGAAAGAAACTCCGCTGATATCAAGATTCCTGACGGCGTTGGTGAACTATACTTTAAGTTCGTAGGCGGCGGCACCCACCAGTTCAAAGGATTTACCCTCGAGTAGTAATTTTCTTTCCTTTTTTCTGATACTGCTTCGGCGTGCACTTCATATATTCCTTAAATTTTCTCGAAAAATACTGAATATTATTGAAGCCGCTCGCCGTTGCAATTTCTGTAATGTTGTTGTTTGTGTAAATCAAATCAAGACAGGCCTTTTCTATACGGTATTTATTGATATATTCAGAAACATTCATTCCCGTACTTTCTTTGAATAAGCGTATAAAGTGGCTTTTACTGTAGTTTGTAAGCTGCAGAATTGCTCCAAGGCTCAGGTTTTCGCTGTAATTTTCCCGGATGTAATGAAGGGCATTGTCAATTGCAGAAAGCTTTCTTTTTTCATTTTCAACAATCTGCGAAAAGCGCTCAAACTGCTCCGTTTCAATTGCATAAGAAATGATATTCAGAAGCAGGGAACGCAGAATCAACTCTCTGCCGGAAAAATCCTTTTTAAGCCCGGCAATCTTAATAAAGCGCAGAGCCAGATCCTCTGGCATTTTCAAAAAACGGCAGAGACGTATTCCTTCAAAAAAATTACGGCAGGGATCATTTTCCAGGCCAACAGCCGAAATATCAAAGAGAATCCTGTAACAGTGAAAATCAATACCCATGGATTCCTGTCTGAAAAAATGTTCTTCAAAGGAATTAAAGAAAACATAATCTCCGGCATGCACTTCTGCTGCAGAATTTCCCATAAAAATGGAACCTTCTCCCTTATCAACAAAAAGAATTTCGTACTCTATCTGCCTTACTGGTTCTTCAGGATAGGTATTTTGCGAAAAAAAGCTTACGGCAACCGGTTGCCGAAAAAATCTATTTTCATTCTCCATAGGGGTATTCTACTACGAAAATTTGCGAAATTCAACGCAAAATAAGACTTTTTTATAAATATTATGATACTATAAGTGTTTTTTTCGAAAAATATCAGATTTATCATACTTATAAAACGTTTTACCATGTTTTTATTAAAAGTTTATAAATGGAGGACTTTTATGAATATAAGCATAATTGCAGTGGGAAAACTAAAAGAAAAATATTTAAAAATGGCAATAGATGAATACTCAAAAAGACTAAGTAGATATTGTAAGCTAGAAATAATAGAACTACCAGATGAAAAAACACCAGACAATGCATCAGAAAAAGAAGAGATACAAATAAAAGAAAAAGAAGGAAAACAAATACTTTCAAAAATAAAAGATAATTCATATGTTGTAGCAATGGATCTAAAAGGAAAATACCTTACATCAGAAGAATTTTCAAAATTTATTTCTAACTGTGGAGTTAATGGAAACTCAAACATTGTATTTGTGATTGGAGGAAGCTTGGGACTTTCAGAAGAAGTAATAAAAAGAGCAGACTACAAACTATGCTTTTCAAAAATGACATTTCCACATC
>SFOB01000089.1 GCA_004554075.1 Treponema sp. | reverse complement strand
CGGCGGAGCAAAGGGCGGCTATAACGGTGGTATAGGCGGTGCTTATATCAAGCCTGTTTACGAAAAAGATGATAACATCAGTTCACCGATTGTAGATATCACAAGCAAGCTGACAGTGGGCTTCCGCTATCTGCAGTTTGGTGCAAATACTCCAAAGACAGTTACAGCTGATATTCTTGCAAAAGAAGACCTCACTGTAAATGTCCGCGTAGACAACTATCAGGGCAAGGTGATTTCTTCTTTCAAGATGAAGAAGGGAGATAAGACTGCAACTTCTCCACTCACTTCTGGAGTTATCGGAAAACATGCGATTTATTTTGAGTTTATCTCTGATTCAGAAAAAATCATCGCGGAGTTTAATAAATTCACGTTTGATTAATGAGACTTTGTGATTTAAAAAAGTCTGAAACGGAGTGGAAAATGACTGACGCCAACATCATCCCCGTTGGCGACTGGCATTTTCAACGGGAGTGGCAGACTTTTTTTATTCACGGTGTTCCAAAAAGACGTGATTTTTTCTATAATCAATACCATGGTTGGAATTATTGATTTTAATGCGGGAAATATCACCAGTCTGGAGCGTGCACTGGACTATCTGAAGATTCCTTACATCCGTTCAAAGACACCTTCTGAACTTGCTGACTGTGACCACTTTATATTTCCGGGAGACGGAGATGATGCCTACGCAATGGCAGAATTGAAAAAGAGTGGTTTTGACATTTTTGTCCGCGAGCAGGTTGCAGCCGGCAAACCTCTTCTTGGAATCTGTGTTGGTTCGCAGATTATTTTTGAACATTCAGATGAAGGCAATGCCCAGTGTCTTGGTCTTATAAAAGGCGAAATCAAACACTTTTATACGATTGAGCCAAAAATGAAGAAAGATAAAATCAAAGTTCCACACATGGGCTGGAATAATATCAGCTTTGAAAACGGAGCATGTCCTCTTCTTGCTGGAATTAAAAATGATTCTGATGTTTACTTTGTTCACTCTTTTGTGATTTGTCCTGCAGACCAGTCTGTAGTTAAGGCAAGTGCTCAATACGGCATTAAGGTTCCTGCAGTAATTCATCAGGACAATGTTTTTGCCTGTCAGTTCCACCCGGAAAAGAGTGGTGTTACTGGACTTAAGATTTTGGAGAACTTTTGTAAGATATGTTAAAGAAGAGAATTATCATTTGTCTGGATGTAAAGGACGGACGAACAACTAAAGGTGTAAAGTTTCAGAATAATATAGATATTGGTGACCCTGTTGAAATGGCTGCCGAATATTACCGCCAGGGGGTAGATGAGCTGGTGTTTTATGATATCATAGCTTCTGCCCGAGGCCGTGGTCCTATCCTCGATTTGATATCCCGCGTTGCACAGCAGGTTTTCATTCCATTCTGTGTAGGCGGTGGAATCGGAACAATAGAAGATATCCGCTCCACTATCCTTGCCGGAGCAGAAAAGGTTTCCCTCAACTCTCAGGCAGTTCGTAATCCGGGTCTGATTACAGAGGGAGCAAAAGTTTTCGGGAGTCAGTCTATTGTTCTTGGAATGGATGTTCGCCGCGATCCTACAAAGCCAAGCGGATTCGGTACTACAATCAACGGTGGCCGCGTAGACACAGGATTAGACGCTCTTGAATGGGCTAAGCGCGGTGTTGAACTTGGTGCCGGTGAAATCGTTTTGAATTCTATGGATGCTGATGGAACTAAAAACGGATATGACATTGAGCTTACCCGCCTTATTTCCGAAAATGTTCCGGTACCTGTAATTGCAAGCGGTGGTGGCGGTACCCCTGCCCACTTAGCAGACGCTCTTACAGCAGGCAAGGCAGATGCAGCTCTTGTTGCAAGTATGGTTCACAATGGAACTTATACAGTAGGACAGATTAAAGATGAACTCAACAAGATGGGCGTTCCTATGAGAATGTAAAGAAAGCTAACTTTACATCCGATAAAAAAGTATGACAATAAAAGAATATATCCCGCTGATTTTAGGTGTTCTCAAAGATATACGTGTAATAGGAACTGTTATTGTCATGATTCTTGTTATCGAGTTTGCAAAATTCGTTACCACTTACAAGAAAAAGCCTCCAAAGCCTAAAAAGGCTAAAGCCGCAAAAGCAGCTCCTGCACCAAAAGAAGAAAAGAAAGAAGAAAAGCCTGCAGAAGGCCAAGCCGGCGGCGAAGAAGCAAAAAAATAAAAAACTCATAATAATTTCTCAAAAAAACTTCCTTAAATCGCAACTCTTGCACCATATTATATGTATGGAAACAAATGAAAAGCGTGAAAATCAAACTGAAGAAATCTCTGATGATTTTGTGACTCAAACTGCTTTTAAGAATTTTGGCATTAAGTATCTCTATCCCTGGCAAAGGCTTGTTGTGGCCAATATTCTTGAGGCTTATGAATATCACAAAAATATAGCTGATTATGAAGATATCGGCGAGGCCGACGATTCTTTCTGTAAAGGAAGGCAGATTGTGCTTCTGCCAACGGGGGCCGGAAAGTCCCTTTGCTTTCAGATACCGGCTCTTTTACTGGATGGGCCGTCTCTTATTATTTATCCGCTTCTGGCTCTTATGAGCGACCAGCAGCGCAGAATGGAAGAGGGAAGCCTTCGCAGCGTTACTTTCAGAGGCGGGCAGACTGAAGAAGAAAGGGATGAAAACTTCCGGAAAATCCGGGAAGGGGCGCAGATTATTCTTGCAAACCCCGAGGTACTTCAGAGCGAGACTCTTCTGAATCAGCTTAAAGAAGTTGGAATTAAGCATATTGCAATTGATGAGGCGCATTGTGTTTCTGAATGGGGTGATTCTTTCAGGCCTGCTTATCTTGGACTTGGAAATGTTATTAAGGTTATTGATCCGCCTGTGATTACAGCCTTTACTGCTACAGCTTCGCCGGAGGTACTTTCCCGTGTTGCAGAGATTCTCTTTGATGGTCAGGCCCATGTTGTGAGAAGTGAAAGTGACCGTAAGAATATCATTTACTATGTGCGTTATGCCGCAGCCAAGAAAAAGGAAGCTTTGATGCTTGCCCAAAGCCAACAGAGGCCCATGATAATCTTCTGCGGTACCCGTAATAAAACCGAGGATATGGCTCGCGAACTCAACCTTTGCTTTGGAGACGGAACTGCCCGCTTTTATCATGCAGGCCTTGAAAAATCCGAAAAAGATGAAACAGAAAAATGGTTCTACGACAGCACAGATGGAGTCCTGTGCGCCACGTGCGCATACGGGATGGGCGTGGACAAGAAAAATATTAAAACTGTTGTGCATCTTGAAGCGTCCGCTACTGCAGAAGCCTATATTCAGGAAGCCGGGCGGGGGGGAAGAGATGGCAGCATTGCCAAGGCAATTTTATTATGGAGCCCTGAAGATTCTTTGAATTACTCAGTTTACAAAAAGGGATCCCGGGAAGCAGCCTTGCGGGAGTTTGCAGAAACTGATAGCTGCCGCCGTCAGGTTTTGCTGGATGCGCTGGGCGCGGAGCAGGCAGTCTGCAGTGGCTGTGATTTGTGCGATGCACGGCGACAACTGGCTGAAGGTAAAAAGTTAATGAAGCCTGTACCTTCCGACTGGCAGCAGGCCTATGATATAATCCGCAAAGCCCGCAACTACTATTCCGAAGACGACATAGAATCAGAACTCTTCGAAAGAATGAACTCCCGTACCCGAGCCCTCCTGGGCCTGAATCTCTGGACTCACAAGGATACAGTAGAAGTAGTAAAGCAGCTGAAAGACTCCGGCCGCATAGAATTGGACAATTTTCTATGGAAAGGGAGGTTACGAATCAAGAAGAATAAAAAGAGCAGTTGATGTTTTTTTTGTAGACGATTATGTAAACATCTATTGTGCGCGAGCGAAACCGATTGCAAAACTGCATCGAGGGGTATTTGGCGCTTAGCCATAAAAAAAATCCGAGGATTTTGCGAAGCAAAACCGCAGGATTTTTTCACAAAAACCAGCTCGCCCGCAGTTTTGCAATCGGTACAGCGGGAGCACAATAGATGTTTAGGTTTCATTAGTCCATAATAGTGATTTCAACGCGTCTGTTTTTTATTCTTCCTGCTTCAGTCGCGTTCGAAGCAACCGGTTCTGTTGCGCCTTTACCCTGTGTGAACACATGATACTGGTCTCTGATGCCCAGTTCTACAAGGTATGCCGCAACTGCTTCTGCGCGTTCTTCACTTAACTGTTGCTGAACCTTCTGGCTTCCTCGAGCCGCGCAATGTCCGGTAATCAGCAAATCATTTGAAAACTCTTTAAGAATCTCACCCAGTTTTTCAATCTTTTTCTTTTCTGACGGCAAAAGTACATCAGAATCCGGTTCAAACTGAATGGCATCAAGGCTGATTGTAAGTCCCTTATCACTCTGTTTTACAGAAATATTGTCCAGCTTGTATTTTTCAACTTTCTTCTGCAGCTTTTTGAGGTTCTTTTCATCGTTTACAGACTGGTATTCAGTTACTTCACCGTGTGCCGTACCGCGGAAAGCATAGCTGTTATTAAAGGTGTCGTAGAGATAAATTACAAACTCTTCTGTGTAATGGTCCAGGTCGCCTCTTTCGTTATCCCACCAGATTTTCTGGATAGCCTGGCCCTGAGCGCCGGCATAAGTGCTGCCACCGGCTGTACCGTACAGGTAGTTGTCATACCAGTCCTGACCAAGGCTTCCCTTGTCTCCGGCTTCACTTGCATCCTGAAAAAACTTATATTCAACTTCAATTACACAAAGCTTTCTGCCATCAATTTCTTCATCACCAGTGTAGGTGTATTTTGCAGTAAAAGGAATTTCAATGGCGCCTTCCATATTAAAAGCATCCCGGCAGTCGTGAACTTCAAGACCTTCGCAGGTCCAGCTGTCGCCTGGTTTTACCTTTTCCAGACTGAAAGAAGGTACACTACGAACAGTAGGCAGGAAGTCATTATCAGAATCATGAAGATAACCGTTTTTGTCACGGTAGATTTTTACAGAATCTTCTTCTCCCCAGGTAAGCATTTTTCCTGATGAATTAATAAAACTGTTTTGTGTAGTCATGTAGTGGGTGCTCAAAAGGGCAGTGCCGTCTTTGTCTACAGACTCAATAGTTGTAGAAGTTCTGTTTATAAACTGGGTTTTATTGTTAAGTCGGCCATTTAAATAGGCTTCTTCTTCTACGGTTGCAACATGAGAAACTGAATCTCCTTTTTTTTGACGGAACTGAAAGAGGATGCCGTCCTCAGCAAAGATCTGGCTTGTAAAAAGGCAGAGAAGGGCAAAAGGAAGAAAAGTCTTATTTATCAAATGCTTCATAAAAATATGACCTCCGGTAAATGTAGATTGCCACGTCGCCTTTGCAGGCTCCTCGCAATGACAGTATAACAAAGTCGTCATTGCGAGCGCAGCGAAGCAATCTATACTCTTTATTATATCGGCAAATTCGGTGTATATTGTAAAAATGATTACACAGATTTTAAGTTACATAAAAAATACAGCAGCTGCAATCCCAATGCCAGCCACTATTCTGGGAGCTATTCTCTTTATTCTTTTGATAATTCAGACCTTGCGCCTTCATTCAGGCCAGTCAAAAGTACGAAAGGATGCAATAAAGCGTTCCCGCTCTGTAATAGGCGGTCAGCTTGCAGAACAGGTAGCGCCATTTTTACCAGGCTTTCCCTGTAATCCCGGTGATGCACGTTTTATAGGAAAGCCAGTAGACTTTATAGCTTTTCCCGGCATGACAGAAGATAATCGGGTTCATGAAGTGCTTTTAATTGAAGTAAAAACCGGAAAGTCAGCCTTAAGTGGCCGTGAAAAAGAGGTGAAAAAGGCTGTTGCCGAAGGACGTGTTCGTTACGTGGAGTATAGGGTGGAATAGATCCCGAAACAAGTTCGGGATGACTGTGATGCGACTAATTTTTCAAGAGGGCGTTTACATCACCGGCAAGGTAGGCGTCGCAGAGCTGATATGGCATTGGTTTTCCGCGCAGGAAGCCCTGAACAAAGTTACAGCGGAACTGATTTAGCATTTTAAGCTGTTCGTTGTTTTCAACACCTTCTGCAATTGTTTCAAGACCCATTTTTTCAACCATATCAATGATAGAGCGGGTAATTGTAGCCTGGACTCCATCTGAAGAAGTAATATCATTAATAAATGCTTTATCGATTTTAAGAGTATTCAAAGGCAGCATCTGCAGATAACTCAAAGAAGAATATCCTGTTCCAAAGTCATCCAGAGAAACGCGGCAGCCCATAGCTTTAATCTGGCGAAGCTTATCGATTGCGTCTCCCATATTATTAATCATAACGCCTTCTGTAATTTCAATTTCCAGCAGGCTAGGGTCAACCTTAAAGGTTTCTATCATATCAGCCAGTTCTTCAATAAAACCATCTCCAAGGAGTTGAATTGGAGAAACATTTACAGAAATAATTCCACGGAAGTCGTATTTTGCCTGCCAGGTCTTAAGAGTATTAATGGCAGTGTATAAAACCCAGCGGCCAATCGGCACAATTAAGCCTGTTTCTTCTGCAAGAGGAATAAAAACTGATGGGGCAATGTTTCCAAGTTCTTCATCATTCCATCGTATAAGGGCTTCAAAGCCGCGCAGTTTACCTGTTTGAATATCAAACTGAGGCTGATAATACTGGGTAAAGTTACTTTCAAGAAGGGCAGCATTCATTCTTGTCTGAATTGTAAGATGCTGAATGAATACACGCTGCATTTCCGGTTCAAAGTAGATAAATGAGTTCTTTCCGTTCTTTTTTGCATAGTGAACTGCCATATCTGCAAAGCGGATCATTTCATCTTTCTGTTCAGTATTATTAGGGAACATAGAAATACCGCCCGAAACAGAAATCTGCTTCATCTGGAAGGCATCGAAAATACAGTCTATAAAGTTTACAAGAGAGTCATTTGATTCAAAATTAGTAATGATTACGGCAAATTCATCGTCACCATAGCGGAAAATCTGGATATATTCTCTCTGGAACTGTTTGAGTACATCTGCTACATCAAGAATAACCTTGTCTCCGGCCTGGCTTCCTAAAGAATCATTTATATTCTGAAGGTTATCAATATCAATAACAAGAAGGGCTGCATAGAATTTCTTAAAACGGGCTGTTTCAAGAGTGATTGCAAAAGAATCTGCAAAGCCGGTGCGGTTAGAAAAGCCTGTCATAGGGTCTGTAATGAGGGTTTTCTTAAGTTTCTTGTAGTATTCGCGTTCTGAAGTGATGTTAATAAAGGTAATAATGATGTACTTATCTTCTGGCAGGTACTTCATTTCGATTTTATACCAGGCCTGGGTAGATGGTGAAAAGTATTTTACATCATCATAAAAGCGGCCGGCAATAGCATCGAGCGCCATTTTAAACCATGGAATATCAGAAGTGATGTTCATTGAGAAATCAGACCATTTAGGCTTATTCTGAAGTACATGACTTGCGGCTTTTTTTAATTCTTCATTTGTATAGATTATATCGAAATCGGTAATTTTACCGGAAGTGTCTTTTATAGGAGTTGCAACTACTACAGGAGCTGCTATATTGTCGAGAACCGAAAGAAGGTTTACGCTCATTTTTACCTACTATATTTTTTATAATTCCCCTCTCCGGTAATTATATAGTAAGTCCAAAATGAGCATAAGTCAATTTATTTTTAATGCCTTGTTATTAGTCAGCAGTAAAGCGAATGGTTTCCCACTTTTCGTTGAACTTTTCGAGGTCTTCGCCTACGTCGAGCTTGAGTTCGCCTGCAGCCATTTCCTCTGCTTTATACATAGGAACTGTAGTACGCTTTTTCTCAGCTTCGAGGTTTACATAGCCTGGGAAGCGGAATTCATCAAGGAACATAGCGTAGATTTCTGGTCTGTGGATGAAGTTGATGAACTCGTTGGCGCGGTCATAATGCTTTGCACCCTTAAGAATAACCATTGAGTCAAGGTACATTGGACCGCCTTCCTTTGGAATAAAGAAGTCAATCATATCTTCCTGCTTGTCTTCCGGTACTTCACCGAATACAACTTCTGCATAACCCTGGCAAACCCAGAAGTCACCTGCAGCGAAAGACTTACCAAAGCCTTCTGCGTCAAACTTTACAAGGTTTGGCTTCCATGAGTTATTGATGAGGTCTGTAGCAGCCTGAAGCTTAGCATCATCAACAGTGTTTACTGAAAGTCCCTGGTAAGCAAGAGCGTCACCAATAACTTCACGCATATCGTCCATCATAGACATGTGGCCCTTAAGGTCTGTGCGGGCAAAAATGTTCCATGATTTTTCGTAGTCAGAAACCTTCTGCTTGTTTACGGCAATACCAGCCATACCAAGATAGTAAGGTACCTGCCATTCCATTTCAGGGTCAAAGGTCATAAGTTTTTTTGTATCAAGGTTGATGTATTTCTTGTTTGTGAACTTTGTCTGATCGATTTTCTGCAGCATCTTCTGATTAATCATGATAGAAGTGTAGTCCTGTGAAGGGAAGGTGATATCGTATCCCTTAGCTCCGGCCTTAAGTTTTGCGTACATAACCTCGTTTGAATCGAAGGTGTCAACTTTTACAGTACAGTTGAACTCTTTTTCAAAAGCCTTGAGAACAGAATCTGGAGTGTAGTAAGTCCAGTTGTAGAGGTAAAGTGTTCCGTCGTCTTTTTCGTCACCACATGAGGTGAAGCCAAATACTACAGCTGCCAGTGTGAGGGCAGCAAGAATGATTTTTTTCATTCGTATATCTCCTTAAAAAATTGTGCGAATTAGTGTCCTGCGGCAAAGCCTTTGAGTCCCTTACGACAGAGGAAGGCAATTGAGCAGGTAAAAATAATCATAATAACCGAAAGTGAGTTTATTACAGGTGAAACGCCGAAGCGGATCATAGAGTAAACATAAAGCGGCAGGGTAGTAGAACCCGGTCCTGAAACAAAGAATGTGATTACAAAGTCTTCCAGAGACATTGTAACAGCCATCAGAAAGCCCGAAAGAATACCAGGCATAATTGCAGGAACAACTACCTTGAACATTGTCTGTTTTTCTGTAGCTCCAAGGTCGTGAGCCGCTTCAACAATCGAAAAATCAAATTCGTCGAGGCGGGCGTTCACCATCAAAAATACGAAAGGCAGACAGAAAGTAGTGTGGGCAGCAAATACAGTAAAGAGCCCCAGAGGCAGGTGAATGCCGCTGAAGAAGATTACCATAGAAATACCAATAATAACTTCCGGTAAAACCATAGGCAGGTAGGTGAGGGTCTGAATAAACTTCTTACCCTTGAACTTATACCAGTTTACGCCGATTGATGCCATTGTTCCAAGAATTGTAGAAACAGCGGCAGAAGAGAAGGCTACGAGGATACTGTTCAAAAGAGCCTGCCAGAGAGCTTTTGAATTTAAGAAAAGCTCCTTGTACTAGGTAAGGCTAACCTTTGTAAACTCTGCGCCCTTACTTTCATTGAAGGAATAAACAATGATTACAAAGAGGGGCAGAAAGAGGAAAATAATTGTAAGCCAGAGTACCAGCTTTGAAAATGAAAACTTGTGGCCGTGACGACGCCAGGCACGTTTTGCATGGCGGGCGTTTTCTGAACGCGGTCTGTTTTTTGTGGTGAAGGCGTCGTGAGCGAGCATTAAAAGATTTCTTGCCATTACTGCACACCTCCCACATAGTTATCTTCTTTTGTGTTCTTCTTTTTAAGCTGAGCGTCTTTGCTGTTAGTGCGGGTAATCATCATAATTCCGATTACA
>SFOB01000256.1 GCA_004554075.1 Treponema sp. | reverse complement strand
GAGCTTACAGAAAATCAGCTTAAAGAACTTTCTAAGAACCGCAGTCTTATTTCCATAGATGAAGGCTCGCGTTATACCGAATACTGCGATTATCTTTTAGATATTATTCCTTCATATAAATGCGAACGCCTTGCAAATAAAACTGATTCAAGCTTTATTACAATGCCTCAGAATATTCGTAAGCAGACTGCTTTAGATTCTGAGAAAATAGTTGAGCGGGTTTTAATCTGCCTTGGAGGAGAAGATCCTGCAAATCTTACTATGCCTGCAGCTCAGGCCTTTCGAAAAAAGTTCCCGGATGCAAAAATTACCGCAATTATTTCTAACGCAGATAATCCTTATGTAGATTATGCAGGTGGTCCTAATATTGAGTTTATTAAGCCGATTCCGGGACTTCGCGAAAAACTTTTTGAATATGATATTGTTGTAACACATTATGGTCTTACCGCTTTTGAAGCAGTATATGCCGGCTGCGGTGTTATTCTTTTGCCTACAACAAAGCTTCACAGAAAACTTGCAGAAAAATATGATTTTGCCTTTGTAGGTGATAAGAAAATATCAGACTCAGCGCTTAAGGCTGCACTTGCTTCAGAAAATCTATATGCAAAAAAAGCTGATTACACAGAGTCTGATGGAGAAAAGAAATCTCTCAGTGCATTTTTGCGTCTCCTGGCAGCTGGTAAAAGAATGCCTTGTCCTGTCTGCGGAAAACTTCCTTCCCAGCCAGATCAAGTTATTTCCAGAAACGAAAGCAGAACTTACCGCCGCTGTGCTTCCTGCGGTATGGTTTACATGGCTTTTACAACTATTGAAGATAAAAAATATCAGAAAGCCTATTTCTTTGAAGATTATAAAAAACAGTATGGAAAAACCTACGAAGAAGATTTTGATTCTATAAAAGCCCAGGGAATGAGACGGGCAGGAATTATTAAAACTCTTTGCGGACCTGGTAATACAGGAAGTGAAAAAAATATTTTTGATATCGGCTGTGCTTATGGTCCTTTCCTTGCAGCTGCCACAGATTCAGGTTTTAATCCTTTTGGAACTGACATTTCTGAAGATGCAATTGCTTATGTTCAAAAGAAATTGAAGTATCCTGCAGTTTGTTCTGCTTTCCCTGATATTGATACAGCAGAAGAATTTGGAATTGCTCAGTTTGATGTTGTTACAATGTGGTATGTAATTGAGCATTTTAAGGATTTAGGCAGTGTTTTAAGAAAGGTTTCTTCTATCGTTAAGAAGGGTGGCCTTTTTGCCTTTTCAACACCAAGTGGAGAAGGAGTTTCTGCTGTAAGTGATAAAGATCATTTTTATCAGATCAGCCCTACAGATCATTATACAATTTGGGAACCAAGTCGTGCCAATGAAATATTGCGATTATTCGGTTTTAAAGTTGAACGAATTGTTTCTACCGGTCATCATCCGGAGCGATTCCCTTCAATTAAAAAGTCTGGCGCAAAACCTGGCAGCTTGAAATGGAAACTCGTTGAGGCACAAAGCCATGCAAAAAGACTTGGCGATACCGTAGAAATTTACTGCAGGAAAATATAATTATGAAAAACATTTTAATATTAGGTGCAGGTCTTATGCAAAAGCCTGCTATTTTAAGTGCTAAGGAAGAAGGCTTTAGAGTAAATGTAATTGATGCAGATGATAAGGCCGTTGCAATTCCTTTTGCAGATACTTTCAGAAAAATTGATTTAAAAGATAAAGACGGAATTTTAGCTTATGCAAAAGAATTAAAGGCCTCTCCAGAAGGCCTTGCTGCTGTATTTACTGCAGGAACAGATTTTTCTGCCAGCGTAAGTTATGTATGTGAGGCTTTGGGATTGCCTGCTCACAGTCATCAGGCTGCAATTAATGCAAGTGTAAAAACTGTTATGCGTCAATGCTTTGCAGATGCAGGTGTGCCTTCACCGGCTTTTATGCGCGTTGGAAAAGAAGATGTAAATGAAAGCCTGTTAAAATCAGTTCTTCAGAAAATGTCATTTCCACTGGTTGTAAAGCCTGTAGACAATATGGGTGCCCGCGGCTGCCGTATGGTAAGAAGCGAAGTAGAATTTCTTCCTGCCGTAAAGACTGCTGTTGAATGTTCACGCACAGGTTATGCAATAGTTGAAGAATATATGGAAGGACCTGAGTATTCAATTGATGCTCTTGTTTATAATGGAACTTTTACTGTAACAGGTTTTGCTGTCCGCCATATAAAATATGAACCTTACTTTATTGAGGTTGGCCATACAATGCCTGCCGTGCTCGATAAAAAAATTCACGATGAACTCATTTCAGTTTTTGCACTTGGTGCTAAGGCTCTGGGGCTTACAAGAGGAGCCGCAAAAGCTGATATCAAATATACCTCAAAAGGGCCAATGATTGGAGAAATTGCAGGTCGTCTTTCCGGCGGCTATATGTCCGGCTGGACTTATCCTT
>SFOB01000255.1 GCA_004554075.1 Treponema sp. | reverse complement strand
CATCAAGAAAGAAGAAGCTGAAGGCTTGAAAGCTGCTTCAAGTTTCTATATGTTTAACGGAAACGTGGTTTGGGAAAAATAATTCACCTCATCACTAAAGGCATTTAAAAAGGCTGTGCGCTTCAATTTCGGCGCACAGCCTTTAGTTTTATCTTGAATAAGGGATACGCTTGATTACGGGCTGCACCACGCCCATGTTGAAAATCACCACAAAATCGTAGCCCTACATCCTTTTGTCGCCCTGCCCTGTGTCGCGCATATTCTCCGGCAATCAAACTATCGGAAAGAAATGCAAAATATGTATGTTTTTATGTTTTGCGTTTTTTGATACATTATATCCGGAAATTCTTATTGTATTGATTAAATATCGTTTAGATTCATTATCTTTGCACTAAAAATTGCAACATTCTCATAATTGTGGAAGTGGAGTATCAATACCTCACAACTTGATTCCGGAATGCTCATGCAGATAGCCTATGCTTAGTTAGAAGTGGATATTTCAGAATAGCTTTTGCCAAATAAATAGAGATTATATGAAGAAGCGAACAAAACTCAGCGTACAATGGTTTTACAGCCTTCTTGAACGGGGTGAGTGTGATATACTGGACTTCAAAGAACAATTGAATGACAAAACTGCATTCGGAAGGTCGTTAAAGAACTTTTCTCCTAAATACGATGAAACAGCAAAGGATGTAGTGGCTTTTGCTAACAACAAAGGAGGATTTCTTTTCATTGGCATCGTAGATGGTACAAAAGAAATCAATAAGGACTTTGTGTATAACAAAGAGAAGGTATACGACCTTATTCGCCAGATTCAAGATCGAACCGAACCCACAATAACATTGATTCCGCATAAAATTAATGTTGAAGGCAAAGACTTACTTGTGCTTGAAGTACCTTTCTCCACACAACTTCACCGCACAAGTCGTGGAGAATTTCTTATACGCAGCAATGATGGGAATCGTGCGATAGAGCCATACGAGATGGCTACAATTATGTCGGAAAAGGGTTTGATTGTGTATGATCAAAAATCATGGCGCATATCCGGAGAATGGTTGGATGAAAAACGTCTTTCCAACTTGCGCGATATGATAGCAGCCAAGAATTCTGAAAGTCCATATTTGAACAAGAGTCTTGATGATTTCCTGGACTCCCTTGGCATGACAAGGGAAGAAGGAGATGAAACTTTGCCCACTACAACCGGATTGCTGTTTGTTGGCAATCAAACTGCGCTCCGAGAACTACCGTTTTACGAGGTGAGGTATATACATTACTTTGAGGATGGAACATATAAGCCCTACGAATTCAAAGGCAATATTATTGAAGTTGCCAAAGCTTGCTTTAATCAATTGAAAGCAGAGATTAAGCAAAAGGAGTACATTTTTGGACTTTTCCGAGAATATGTGGAAGACTATTCTGAAATCGTCATACGCGAATTGCTTATCAATGCGCTGGCACATCGAAGTCTTAGCCGACAACAGATTGTGGAAATTCGCAAGTATGATGAGGATGGATATTTGGAGATTGAAAGCCCCGGTAGATTTCCTGAAGGTGTTACCGTAAACAATTATCTCAGAAAGACTAATCCACGCAATCCTTATGTGATGGACATCCTACGTGAGATAGGGTTAGCGGAAAAGGCAGGTAGTGGATTCGACAAGATATTCACAGACCTCTTAAAAAAGGGGAAATCATTGCCTGAACCTGAAGAAACAGAGACCTCCGTTATTTTCCGCATCAAGTCAAATATTGTTTCCGAGAAACTTATAGAACTATCTTTGCTCTATGAGAATCAAGTAGGCAAGCCTATGAAACTTAACGAACTTCTCATTCTGTCTGAAGTGGTCAACAGAAAGAGAATAAAGGTCTCAGATTTGGCAAATATACCCAACATGGGAGCTTATCGCGTGGAAAGTGTCATAGAGAGGCTTTGCGGTCTTGAATTTCTCGAGCCATCGGGCAAGACTTCAGGACTATCTTATATCTTGCATATTAGCAAACGAAAAGATATAGATGACAAGATTGATTATGTTAAATCCAAAAAACAAGAGAAAGCCCGGCAAAAAGAAGCTATCCTTCGGTATTTGGATTCCATACCCACCATCAATAATACAGAAGCTCGCCAGCTGCTAAGTTTGCCGGAGAAAGACCGATCAAAGGTGTCTCGTCTGTTTGCAGAATTAATCAGTGAAAACGAGATTGTGCAAACGAAAGAGAGCACCGTAAACAATGTGAAATACAAAAGGTTAAAAGAATAGGTGTCTACAAATTCGTTTGCAGTTTCGTTTGCAAAAATCAAAATTTGCAAACAAAACTGCAAACAGACCTTTCACCCCGGCTGAAGGGCAGAAGATGGTGGACCTGATTACCAAGGGTAAGGCAGGTGATACAGGCGTGTTTAAATTTGTAGGCAACATCAAGAAAGAAGAAGC
>SFOB01000254.1 GCA_004554075.1 Treponema sp. | reverse complement strand
CTGGATTTTCTGAAGCTCAGAACCGATTGTCTTAGACTGATCTGTAGAAGTTTCAGAAAGCTTACGGATTTCGTCTGCAACGACTGCGAATCCCTTACCTGCCTCGCCCGCATGAGCCGCTTCGATTGCCGCATTCATAGCAAGAAGGTTTGTCTGTTCTGCGATGTTTGCAATTGCAGTATTGGCATCCTGAAGCATCTTTGACTGCTCTTCAATTCGCATGATTTTTTCGTTGGCATTACTCTGTGTTGAAAAACCTTCATGAGAATGAGTCTGCAATGTTGTGAAAGAAGTAATCATCTGATTTACAGATTTATTTACGGCATTAATATTTCCAATCATCTGCTCTACAGCGGCAGAAGCCTGGGTTACGCTTGCTGCCTGAGATTCAATCATGCGCTCAAGCGAATCGATGTTTGCAGAAATCTCATTTACAGCACCGGCAGTTTCATCTACAGCACCTACCTGATTCAGAATCTGCTTATTTACACTTTCAATATTGGCAATGATTTCTGTAATTGATGTAGAGGTATCCTGTGAGGTTTCCTGCAGACTATTATCAACTGTAATAAGATTTGTTTTAGAAGCTTTAAGGTTTGATACAATTCCCTGAAGCTTTTCTACGAAGGCATTAAAGCCTTTTACAACATCACCAATTTCATCGTTAAGATTTATATCAATACGCTTTGTAAGATCTGCATCTCCTGTTGAAATATCTTTAATTGTTGTTTTTACAAAGCTGAGTGGCCTGATTAAGAAGGAGATAAGAACTAAGCTTGATGCAATTACTATAATAATTGCAACCACAATGGCAATTATAATCAAATTTGTAATTCTATGAAGGCTTGCATAATATTCGTTATAAGGAACTGCACAAACAACAGACCAGCCGCTTTCATCCCCAACTGGCATATATGAAACTACTTTTTTTTCATTTGAGGCTGGATCTATTTCAATTTGATAGCCTGATTCACCAGCAATTACCAGCTCCATCATCTTATCCCATGGAGTTTTAGGTGCATTTTCATCTGTTTCAATTCTGCCACCATTTTCCTGCATAGCATTTATTTCTTCTGTTGACATGCCGTCATATGTTGTTGGTCCAATTGGCATACCAGATGTTGTAGAAATAATTAATGGGTGAGAGTTTTTTCCAATGATAATGGATTCTGAAAGATTATAAACAGCTGATCCATTTACTATGGCAGACAAAATACCTACAGTTTTAGTGTGTTTACTATCGCTATAAACTGGAATACAATAGAACATGATAGTTTCATCGCTATCACCTTCTATCATAAAGCTTCTTGGAAGAGGATCAATTACAACACGTTTTCCTGAAATAGTATTAATAAAAAAATCTATTGTAGAAACATCTACGTAAGTTCCATCTGGTCGTATACAAATACCTTTGTCACTATAAAAAGCAAGATTTTCAAAATGTACTGGATCCGCTTTTGCTATAGCTTCAAGCTGAACGGTTTTTTCTTCCAATGATATAGATTCATCGCGAATAAATGGAAGCGTAGCAATTGATTCCAAAAGATAAAATTCTTTTTGATTTACATCTCTTAAAATTTGAACAGCTTTTTGAGTATTTAACTCCATAATCTGTTTTGTATCTCTGGAAATTGAATTTGCTAATTCCCTTCTTGCAAAAAGACCAATTGTAATAACTGCAAGATTAATCAGAACTACAATAAATATAATAATTTTTGTTTTTAACCCCATCCTCATATGAGTCTCCTAAAGTATAAAATGTACATTTTCTCATATTTCTTAAATATTATTTTATTAATATCCTTTTATTTTATTTCTGATTTACTGATTTGTAAATAAAAATATTCCCCGGGTATCCTAAACCTTGCTAAGGAAACACCGGGGAATAACTATTTAGTCGTTATATAGGAAATAATCTGCAAATCCTGATTATACCTTGAACAAGTCAATTTCTGAACCAATCTGGCGGATATTTTCACCAACAGTTCCAGAAATTACAGAAAGGGCAGCGGCTGTTGCGTTCATACGCTCAATACCAATATGCATTTCTTCAATACTTCCCTTCATAGAATCTGTTGACTGCTGGAGTCTTTCAATTTCTTTAAGGATGTGCTTGTTTCCTTCTGACATTTCATCTGATGCAGCATGTACTTCAGAAGTAGAATTATTCATAGACTGCAGAGCTTCGATAATCTGCTTTGAACCAATCTGCTGCTCTTCCATTGCACCCTTAATCTGCTCAACTATCTGGCTTGTTTCACGGATGCTCTGTTCAATTGCGGTAAAGGCGGTGTTTGTTTCATTAGATACGCTAACAACCTCTTCGATAGTAGCCTGGATTTTCTGAAGCTCAGAACCGATTGTCTTAGACTGATCTGTAGAAGTTTCAGAAAGCTTACGGATTTCGTCTGCAACGACTGCGAATCCCTTACC
>SFOB01000253.1 GCA_004554075.1 Treponema sp. | reverse complement strand
AATAATTATAGTTTTTCTGTCAATTTGCATGCAAAGTTATATATTTTATTTCAATATGTCAAACATTTGATGAAAATTTATTCCATAATTATTCATTGCATGACCAATTTCGACAGATAGGCCACATAGAGGGCCAGCAGCAGGAAGCCTTCCAGACGGTTTATCTTACGGCCCGTAACGGCAAAGAGCAGGAGCAGCACGCCGCTTCCCAGCAGCACCACCCAGTCGAGGAGCGCAATATTGGGGATTTGCGTGGGTGACATCAGGTTGCATAATCCCAGCACGAAGGTGATGTTGAAGATGTTGCTACCCAGCACATTGCCCAAGGCCAGCTCTGCCCTGCCTTTTCGGGCAGCCACCACACTGGTGGCCAGCTCGGGAAGGCTGGTGCCGCAAGCCAGGATGGTGAGGCCAATCACACGCTCGCTCATGCCCCACATGCGTGCCAGCTCCGTTCCGCTGTTCACAAGCAGATTGCCGCCTCCCACCAGACATCCCATACCTATTAATATATATAGGCAGATGCGCCAGTAGTCCATCTGCGCACTCTGGCCTACTGCCTGCGGCTGCCTTTTCTTGCGTTCATTGTATGCCAGCATCAGCAGATACAGGCAAAACAGCGCAAACAGGCAGGCACCGCCCATCCGCGTAATACGCCCCTGTATGGCCACAAGCCACAACAGGCCGGAAAGGGACAGACTCAGCACCATGTCGCGCTTCATCACCACAGGACTCACGCAGATGCGCATCACCATGGCCGAGCAACCCACAATCACCATCGTATTGAAGATATTGCTGCCCATGATGTTTCCTATGCTCATGTCTCCGCTGTCCTGAATGCTGCTCAGCAAACTCACAATGAGCTCGGGCAGACTGGTGCCGATAGAGACAACGGTAAGGCCAATCACAAGTTCGCTCACACGCCAGCGGCGTGCAAGGCCGCAGGCGCCGTCCGTAAACTTGTCGGCACCCCAGATTACAAGGCAGAAGCCGACCAAAAGGAAAACTAGATTCAGTATCATAATCCTACAATTGTTAGTATAATTTTAAAAAAGATTATGGATCAGGTGATTTCAAATAGCTTTTTTGCATTTTCTGCAGTTATTTCAATAACTTCAGACTCTTCAATATCCAATTCTTCAGCTATTTTTTTAATGACGTATTTTATGTTCAGTGGTGTATTCATTTCCACTCTTTTTTCTTCTGGAGGTAAATATGGTGAATCTGTTTCAAGAAGCACATGGCCAATGCCTATCTTATTCAGCATTTTTCTTGTTTTCTTGTTGTTTTTATGAGTGACTGTTCCGCCAACTCCTATATAGAAACCTAATTTGATGAATTCCACAGCCATTTCACAGGAACCTTGATAGGAATGCATGGATCCTACTACATTGTGCTTTTTCAAGATGTCATATGTATCTTGCATTGCCTTTCTGGAATGGACAATTATAGGAAGTTCATGTTTTTCGGCCAAGTTAAGCATTTTTTCAAAGAGTTCAATTTGCTTATCCTTATTTTCTTTTCCTTTGTAATAATCAAGGCCTATTTCCCCTACAGCGATGACCTTATCCTTTTCTAGTTGATTATCCAATATCGCAATGTCTTCATCTGTGATTTCATCTGCAAGAGTGTAAAAGTATCCTAAAGCGGCATAGACATTCTCATAATCTTCTGACAATTTCAATGCTTCTTCATTGCTTTCAAGGTCAGTGCCATTCAATATTAAGATAATATTGTTCTTTTGAGCCTCTTTTATTATTTCCTCTGCATTTTCCATTTCACTATTGTAAATATGGCAATGTGTATCGATGATCATTAAATTCCTCACATAAGAGATTATTTTTTCTGTTGATTAGAAAATTATTGCATTAAGTTTTTATTCTTTTAACCTCAATTATTATATAATCAATTAAATTAATTTAAATTTTTGGTGAACCTGGATGGATGAGAAGTTTTTAAGAACAGAAATGTTAATTGGAAAGGAAGGGATGGAAAAACTAAAGAATGCCAAGGTAGCTGTTTTTGGCCTTGGTGGTGTCGGTTCCTTCGTTTGTGAAGGACTTGCAAGAAGCGGAGTAGGCAATTTTGTTCTGGTGGATTTCGATAAGGTTGATGAGAGCAATATCAACAGGCAGATAATAGCTACAACAAAAACAATCGGCAGAAACAAGGTTGATGTCATGAAAGAGAGAATCTTGGATATCAATCCTGAAGCCAATGTTGAAATTTATAATGAGTTCTACTTGGCTGATAGCGAATCTGACGTCATTACAGAGGATTTGTCATATGTCGTTGACTGTGTTGACACTATAATGGCAAAGATTGCAATCATATGCAAATCCAATGAAATTGATGTTCCAGTCATGTCCTGTATGGGAACTGGAAACAAGCTTAATCCGCTTGATTTTAAGATTGCTGATATTTCAAAAACAAGCGT
>SFOB01000252.1 GCA_004554075.1 Treponema sp. | reverse complement strand
TTATGAGGTGTTTAAAAACGGCGACAGGAAGTGGCTTGTTGCTTATGCCGATGTGGCTTTGAATGGTTCAAATCGTACACTTTCTGATTACAGCCCGGAAATTAACAAAAATCTTACTATCTACTGCTATCAGCCTAAACCCGGGTTTTGCGCCTGTGTGCTTGTGCCAAATTAGGAATATGCTTACCATTCCGAACCCCCTTCCAAGAAATTAATGCACTTTGAAAATACCAAAATGCTTAATTTCTATGTGCTCCCCGTGCCCGAACTCCCAGGGGAGCAATTTTTTACTCATTACTTCTGCATTCATTATCAGTTAAACCTTAAGTGCTTCATAAATCAAAAAAGAAAACCGGTGCATCGAATTATTCATCCGACTCACCGGTTTATTGTCTACACTTTTCTGAAAAGATTATGCCCTTTACCATCGGTATTATCCTTCTAATCATGGCATCATCCAATCCTTCAAACTCTTCAAGCAGTTCAATCTGAACTGGCGTAAGATATTTCTTACTGTTTTTTTCATCAATAAGCTGCGCTACTGATATATCAAGTACCCTGCAAAATTCACAGATGTATTCGATCTTTACAGCAGATCTCTTCTCAAACATCGAATAAAACGTGCTTCCCTTAATTACCTCCTCTCTTGATTGCTTCTGAAGTTCATAAAGAGTCATCCCTCTTTCCTTTAGAATACTCTCCAAACGACACAGTAACTCTTCGTTTGTCATGGCATATGCTCCTTCTTTTTGGATTAGTATATACCAATATTTTAGAGTATTATTCGTTCGGAAAAAATTGCGAGTATTTGTAGTGTTTTACTCTAAATATTTAGAGTAAATATAAGATAAGAAGTTATTTTACTTAAGAAAGATACAAAAAAACCGCCTGCACCCTTGTGGAGTACATTCGGTTTTTTCATGGAATTAATTATGAGATTCAATCGGGTGGACTAACCGACTGTCTCTCGAATATTGAAATACGGACTTCATTATACCATAAACACATACTTTTCTCTATGTTCTTAAGATATTTTTCTCTGATTCAAAAATTGAAATATTGGAAAACCATATAGAACTGTTCCATTTATTTGTGCCTGACACATAGAATGTTTGTTAACTTGTCAAACTCCTGCTAGGTAAGGTTCCTTACCTCTTCAATTGTTGCCCATTCTAATCATCCGTTTTTGTTCAATCCTCAGAATCTTCATCATCGGTTTCTGATTCCTTATCAGTATCTTTCATTACCACGTCATTAAAGAACATAAACTCAGCTCCACGCTCAAAGGAATCAAGTTTCCCATCATGATTAAGGTCAAACATATCTCCAAAAAGTCCCAGCATAATCTATTCCTCCTCGTTTACATAGCAGATAATTCCATGCTCAGTCACATAAAGAACAATTCCCTCTGCCGAATCTCCGATTTTATCATAAAGCCTGCCGGCACTCATACTCTCGCCCTTAACTGTATAGGGGCTGTTTGCCACATAACCAACAAGTCCGAGACCATCCATTTCTACCTTAATTGCCTCCTTATCGAATTCATTATCCGGCTCCTTTGTTAACTTTACCTTCATCTTTGGCTCCATGAAATCACTTCCGAAGTGATGACTTGTTCCTGCAATTGTAAAATATTTTCTCTCCATAATCTCTTCCTCCTAACAATATGATATATTCTTTAACCCTGTATTCTGTCCCTCTATTACCTTAAAGAGATAATCCAGTCTTTTATTCTGACGTTTTCTCTGTGCCTTAGCTTCGCGTCTTGCATATTTCTTACTTGAAAACCTCGTAACCGTTTCTCCTCGTTCAACCGCAGCCTTGTATTTGTCGTGCTCATAGATGTAATCAAGGCATCCCTCAATTGAATTGCAAAACAGTTTGTCTTCCTGTCGATGATATGCTTCGAACTGTGGATGCTCAAAATCAAGTTCCTTTGTTGTCGCATTGCGGTGATACAATGCAATCTTTTCCTCCCTGCGAACATATACAAGCTTCCAGCAACCAATCTCTGATTTCACATAAAGGATTCCATTAATATACTTAAACTGCATCTTTTTACATCTTTCATAATAATCAACTGTACTCTCCTCCGTCTTTATGTGATGATTCATGTTATTGCAATACCTGCAGATGTGATAGCCTTCATCTCTGGCATCGCCCTTTGGGAGCGACATCCTGTTCTTATACTTGATTCTCTCTACATATCTGCATCCGGGCTTATGGTAAATCATTGACGTTGTTCCAAGACTTACAATTCTTTCATTCTTCATTGCTTCTTCCTTTCTGGCCGTTTTAGCCACAACTTTATTTGATACCTTGATTATATTTGCCTGCTCTGTCAAAAATCGGGACTCGCAAGTATATTACATGATGGCTTGAAAATATGGCATTTCAGAGCAGGAAGAAGCACAATTTAAAAAAGTGCGTACCACGCAACA
>SFOB01000005.1 GCA_004554075.1 Treponema sp. | reverse complement strand
CTGGATTTTCTGAAGCTCAGAACCGATTGTCTTAGACTGATCTGTAGAAGTTTCAGAAAGCTTACGGATTTCGTCTGCAACGACTGCGAATCCCTTACCAGCCTCGCCCGCATGAGCCGCTTCGATTGCCGCATTCATAGCAAGAAGGTTTGTCTGCTCTGCGATGTTTGCAATAGCGGTGTTGGCATCCTGAAGCATCTTTGACTGCTCTTCAATTCGCATGATTTTTTCGTTGGCATTACTCTGAGTTGAAAAACCTTCATGCGAATGAGTCTGCAATGTTGTGAAAGAAGTAATCATCTGATTTACAGATTTATTAACTGCATTAATGTTTCCAATCATCTGCTCTACAGCAGCAGAAGCCTGAGTAACGCTTGCTGCCTGAGATTCAATCATGCGCTCAAGAGAGCTGATATTTGCAGAAATCTCATTTACAGCACCGGCAGTTTCATCTACAGCACCTACCTGATTCATAATCTGGCTGTTTACGCTTTCAATATTGGCAATGATTTCTGTAATAGAAGTAGAAGCATCCTGAGATGTTTCCTGAAGTCCGGTATCAACTGTAATAAGATTTGTTTTAGAAGACTTGAGGTTTGTTACAATTCCATGAAGCTTTTCTACGAAGGCATTAAAGCCTTTTACAACATCTCCAATTTCATCATTAGTTGCATCCGGAATTCTCTGAGTAAGGTCTGCATTTCCGCTGGCAATTGTTGCAACAGAAGCTTTTACAGCCTTAAGTGGTTTTACCAGAAGACTTACAAGAAGAATGATAACTACAGTTGCAAGAACAAGAATTATGATATTAACCAATGTGAGAGAAGTCTGCATTCGCTTAAGAGTTGTGAAATAAATATCATAAGGAGCTACTGCAAAAACTGTCCAGGTTGTATGTGGAATAACTTTATAGCAGGCAATAAGATGAGCATGAATGTTAGGATCTTCAAAGTCTTCAATGCCCTCTTTACCGGCAAAGATATTGGCGAGAACAAGGCCAAGACCTGTTGTTTCATCAAGCGACTGATCACCGTTTGCATTTTCATCTGTACCTTCGTTGGCATTTGCAATTGTTGTTCCAGCTGCATAGTTGATTACAGATGGATGCATTCCGCCACCCATATCAATCTGTTCAATGGTGCTTAAAATTGTGTTTCCGCTGATTACCATTACAACAGCACCGATAATCACACCTTTTTCATTACGAACAGGAACAGAGTAATGCTGAAGGATAGAATTAGTAACTGCACTCATTGCAGGGTCAGAAGCAAAATCTTTTCCCTTATAAGCTTCTGCAAAATAAGGACGGCTGGCAAAGTTCATAAGTCTGCCATCTGCTGTAAGGGCGTTACCCTGTGCATCGTAGAATGCAATATTTTCGCAGTTTTCTCCAACAACTTTTGCAGCAGTTACAAGTTGTCTCTGCTTTTCTGCAAGAGAAACCTTTTCGTCTTTCAGGTCTGTAATTTCTGCCAGAGCATGCAGCATCTGAAAGTGCCTTGCATTTATACCTTCAATCTGATGTACAACATCGTTGGTTGTTGCTTCAATCTGATTGTAAACGGCTTCTGTCATACCGGCAGAGGCTTCCTTATAGGCAATCTCTCCAAATACAACAATCGAAATAAAGAATACAGAAAGAAACAGAAGCAGTAACTTTGCTGTTAGCGAAATACGCATTTTTGTAAACTTTGGCATTTTAACCCTTCCTTCATAGTATATTAATTGGATTTTATTTTTCTTTTCTATATGATATATATATTATCTGTATAATTATAACACACATTTATATAAATACTAATAAATTTATTATTAACTAAAAGTTTTTGCTATGGAACAAATTGACACGCTAAAGAACGGCTATAAGATAATTCAGGACTCAGAACGCTTTCAGTTTGGCATGACACGGTGATTGATTTGGGAACCGGAACCGGGATTATTCCGCTGCTGCTTGCAGGCAGATCCCTGAGCGGAGTCGAAGGGCCGAAAAATGCGCAGCCTGTCCAGATTACCGGGCTTGAGGTTCAAAAGGAATCGGCTGATATGGCGGAGCGGAGTGTGGGCTTGAATGCGCTGGAAAGCCGGATAAGGATTGTAAACGGAGACCTTTGCCAGGTAGACCAGCAATTTCCACGCCATAGCTTTAATATTGTTACCTGTAATCCGCCATATATGATTGATGACCATGGCAAGGGAAACGACCTGGATGCTAAAACTATTGCCCGACATGAAGTTTTATGCACTCTGGAAGATGTTGTAGCGGCCGCAGATTATCTGCTTGCTACCCACGGAAAGTTTTTTATGATTCACCGCCCTTTCCGCCTGCCGGAAATCTTTGAATCACTGGCGGCTCACAAACTGGAAATGAAGCGCATGCGTCTTATTCAGCCTTTTGCCGGCAAAGAGCCAAATATGGTGCTTATAGAAGCCCGTAAAAACGCAAAGCGACGGCTCACAATTGAACCGCCGCTTATAGTACGTGATGATAATGGTGAATATACTGTAGAAGTCCAGGACATCTACAATAGCTGACTTTAAATAGCCTTCAGCATAACCTCAACAAGTTTGAGAGTTTTGCTAAGGGCAGCCTCGTCTGTAGGCAGGGCAAAAAGTCCGCCGGCCTTGCTGTCCGGATTCTGGCGTACAGTTTCTTTTCTGGCTGCAATGTAAGAATCACGATGCTGAATGATTACAGCTGCAAACTGTCCTGCAAGATCCTTAAGCTCTTTGTCTGTTTTCTTTGTAAGCTTTTTAGCGGCTACAAAGGCAGCAAGCATATCTTTAATCGAATCGCAAAGCTGATTGTTTTCCCCTTCCACAATCTTCAATGCATCAAGATTAAAATACTGTTCACTATGTATAAAAACATAAATCTGGAATAAAGGTTCGTTTTCAAAAAGCTCAAAATAACGTGTAATCAGCTTCTTGAAGACAGCCGCTGGAGCAACTTTTCCCCCTTTGATGCTCTCAAGTGTCTTTTCTTCCAGAAAACTTACTCTACCAACTTCCTGCGCACTGTAAGCAATACAAGCAGCATACATTGCGTCACGGCTCTCAAAATGGTTGTAAAGAGAAGCCTTTTTTATTTCCAGGCCTTCAGAAACGTCGGCCAGAGATGTAGCACCTGCACTTTTATCAAAAGCAGAGGCAATAAATGCCTGAATAATTTTTTCCTGTGAAATATTTTTCTTACTCATACTATAAATATCGGTAACTAACGTTAATTAGTTTAATTAAAAATGAACGTTAGTTAGGAACCTAAAAATCGAAAATTATTGCAAATTCAAGATTTCGTTATAAAATGAATATAAAGACAAATCAGGAGGTCATTTTAATGGCAAAAAAAGATTACTTTGGTCAGCCATGGCTTATCAGCCTTATTCTGGCAATTATTCCGGTAACTTCATGGTTACTTGGAGCTGTAACCCGCTTTCAGGAAGGAAAACCTATCGCTGGTATTATCCGCTTGCTTCTGCTTGGATGGAACGTTCTCTGGATTATAGATATTCTCTGTGTACTTTTCACAGGTAAAATTATCAGAATCTTGAACTGTTAAATATAAAACCCGGGCCAGTAACCCGGGCTTTTTGATTATTTAGTCTTTTTCTACATCGTAAACATTGATGTGAAGATCCTTAAGCTGCTGCTCATCAACTGGTGACGGGCACTCATCCATAGGACTTGCTGCGAGGTTGTTCTTAGGGAAGGCGATAACCTCGTGAATTGACTCTTCGTGGCACATCAACATGATGAGGCGGTCGAGACCTGGTGCAATTCCTCCGTGTGGTGGAGCACCAAACTTGAAGGCCTGTACCAGGAAGCCGAATGCCTTTTCTGCACGTTCGCGGCTGTAACCAACGATTTCGAAAATGCGTTCCTGAAGTGCAGGATCATTAATACGCATAGAACCAGAAGCAAGCTCGTAACCGTTGAGTACGAGGTCGTAGAGGTCACCTTTTACAGCGCCCGGATCCTGTTCCAGTGTATCCCAGTACTGCTTCTGAGGAAGTGTGAACATGTGGTGTTCTGTTTCCCAGTGGTTCTCTTCTTCATTCCATGCAAAGTATGGGAAGTCGATAATCCATGCAAAGTGGAATTCATCATTTGGATTATAAAGGTTGAGGTCCTTACCAAGCTGCTTGCGGACTGCACCAAGAGCTGTACAAGCCAGCTGCCAGTTTTCGTCGCTTACGAAAAGGATAAGGTCATTCTTTTCTGCGCCAAGCTTGCTGCAGATTTCTGCTTCTTTTCCGGCATAGAACTTTGAGATTCCGCCTTCGAAAGCGCCTTCTGCATTTACCTTCATCCATGCAAGACCTTTTGCCTTGTATGTCTTAGCAACTTCTTCGAGTGCTTCAATATTTTTGCGTGAGTATTTGTCTGCAACGTTCTTTACAACGAGAGCCTTGAGACCAGAACGCTTGTGGCGCTGAACATCGCGGCCAGAATTAGCAGCACCAGCCTTGAATGCGTTGAAATCAGCAAGGTCAGCCATGAAAGCTGCATCCTGCATCTTCATATCAAAACGAAGATCCGGCTTGTCGCTTCCGTACCAGTCAAATGCATCTTCCCAGGCAATGCGGTCAAACTTTGCAGGAAGTTCATAGTTCAAAGTCTTTTTGAAGATGTACTGCATCATACCTTCGGTAGTTGTAAGAACTTCTTCGCGGTTTGTGAAAGACATCTCCATATCAATCTGAGTAAACTCAGGCTGACGGTCTCCACGAGCATCTTCATCGCGGTAGCAGCGGGCAATCTGGAAGTACTTGTCGAATCCAGAAACCATCAGAAGCTGCTTGTAAAGCTGTGGGCTCTGTGGGAGAGAATAGAATTTTCCAGGGTGAACGCGGCTTGGAACGAGGTAGTCGCGTGCTCCTTCTGGAGTAGATTTAATAAAGGTTGGAGTTTCAATCTCGAGGAAGCCTTTTGATGTGAGGTACTCGCGTGTTGCAAAAGTAACCTGGCTTCTGAGGATGATATTGTGCTGCATTGGGTCGCGGCGGAGGTCGAGGTAGCGGTACTTAAGACGAAGGTCTTCGTTTGCTACAACAAGAGTTCCATCCTTCTGGCGAACCTCTTCGATAGAGAAAGGAAGTTCCTGAGAAGTTGTGAAAATAAAAATATCACTTGCTTCAACTTCGATTTCACCAGTTGCCATATCGGCATTAACATCTTTATCTGAGCGGGCATTAACAACGCCTTCAACTGCGATACAATATTCACTCTTGAGGGAAGCAGCGATTTTCTTTACTTCATCGCTGGCATTATCGCCAACCATTACCTGTGTAATTCCATAACGGTCGCGAAGGCGAATAAACAAAAGACCGCCCAGGTCACGGGTACGGCTTACCCATCCGTTCAAAACAACTTTCTTACCAACATCACTCTTGCGGAGTTCGCCGCAAGTAACTGTACGCTTTGTATTTTCCATAAGATTGTATTTTAGCGTTATGAAGAAAGTTTTACAATAATATGCAGTTTTTATAGTAAATAACAGCGTGAATTCATATAATATGAAATGATGAATAAAAATGATGTTGAAAGATTCTTTTGCGGAATTATTTTCCTTTTCCTACTTCTTCTGATTGAAATAATTTCTTTGCTGGGAATTAATATTTTTCCATTATTAGAGAAATGGCCTTTTTTACTTGTTTTAGCAATTATTCCACTGATTGTATTTCATTTTATTCCAGAAGAAGTTTTTGATTATTATGAAGAAAATCCTGCCTTATTTTATGCAGTCTATATTATCGAAGCTGTTTTTATTTCTATTCTAGGTCTTGCACTTCACTCAAAATACTATTCTTAATAATATCATTAGTGGCGGGGATCGCCCATAGCATTGAACAATCCAAGAAAATACGATAAATTATCCGAACCACTACGGCAGTTCGAAGTCCTTCCTGCCGGCGGCTGCGCGGAGATACAAGCTGCGAAACAAAACCAGGTCAATTCTATTTTTTGAGGTCATTTCAAATGAATGAACTTTTTCTCGTTATCACACTTTTAGTGTCTTTTGGTGGAACACTTTTGTTCCTTAAGGTTTTTGGTAAGGGCGGCCTTTTCGCCTGGATTGGTATCTGTACAGTTCTTGCAAACATTGAAGTTACAATTCTCGTACATGCATTCGGTATGGATCAGACATTGGGTAACACTCTCTTTGCAGCAACTTTCCTTGCAACTGATATTCTCAGCGAAATCTACGGAAAGAAAGATGCAACAAAAGGTGTTCTTGCCGGAATCTTCACAAGCCTGAGCTTTATTCTTTTGAGCTTCATGTGGGTTCGCTACATTCCGGCCGAAGGCGACTGGGCAAGCGAATTTGTTCGCGGACTTTTCTCTAACACTCCACGTATGCTTCTTTCAAGCCTTATCGCTTATGTAATTTCTGAGTTCGTTGATGTTTCACTTTATCACGCATGGTGGAATCTTACAGAAAAGAAAACCGGCAGCCACTCAAAAATGCTCTGGTTCCGTAACAACTTTTCTACATTGATTTCTCAGTTTGTAAACATCGTGCTCTTTAACTTTGGTGCCTTCCTGGGAATCTACACTTTCAAAGAGCTCTGCGCAATCACACTAAGCTGCTACGTAATTTACGTTGCAACTAGTTTGCTCGACACACCATTTGTTTACCTTGCTCGTAAGATTGCGGGAGAAGCAAAAGACTGCTAAAATAAGCTCATGTTGAATGAGTTTTCCCGCACAGAATTACTGCTTGGAGCTGCTGCACTTAAGCGGCTCCGTAATGCCCGTGTTGCAATTTTCGGAATAGGCGGCGTGGGCGGCTATGTAGCAGAAGCCCTTGCCCGCAGCGGCATTTCCCATCTTGATTTAATTGACAAAGACGAGGTTTCCCTCACAAACATCAACCGTCAGATTATTGCCCTTCATTCAACTATAGGCCGTCCTAAAGTAGAGGTTATGAAAGAGCGGATTTTAGACATTAACCCGGCCGCAGATGTCCGCACATACCAGTGCTTTTATCTTCCAGAAACTCAGGCTCAGTTTGATTTTTCTCAATATGATTATATTGTTGATGCAGTTGATACAGTAACGGCTAAGCTTGCTCTGATTACTCAGGCTAAGGCTACAGGAAAGCCGATTATATGCAGCATGGGAGCGGGCAACAAGCTGGACCCGACCCAGTTTGAGGTAGCTGATATCTCCCAGACCTCTGTCTGCCCTCTTGCCCGCGTGATGAGGCAGGAATGCAAAAAGCGGGGGCTCAAGGGAGTGAAGGTTGTGTATTCAAAGGAAAAGCCGGTGGCAGCTCCGTCTTCTGCTGTGTCAGCTGATGTAGAGCTTAAAGGTTCTGCCGCATCAGCTACCCCAGCCCCTGGCAGCTGCGCTTTTGTGCCGTCTGTTGCGGGACTGATTATTGCTTCCGAAGTTATAAAGGATTTAATTTCCTAAATTTCTTACCTCGTGCTATAATATAGAATATGAAATGTATCAAATGTGGCACTATGCTTCCAGATGAAGCACATTTTTGTTTTAACTGCGGATATCCGGTTAGCGACGATGTAAAGGTTTTGCGTTCCTGCGAAGAATGCGGCAATGCCCTGAGCACTATGGACAAATTCTGTTCCCGCTGCGGTGTTCCTGTAAAAGTTGTGAAAGAAGGTGACGGCGCTGCACAGACAGCAGATAAATCCCGTGTTACCCTCAGTAAAAATCCAAAAATGATTTTGATTCCTGGCGGCCAGTTTGTTATGGGAGGCGGTTCACACAACAGCCTTGTAACTCTGGTAAGCTTTTATATGAGTGAGGTTCCTGTAACTCAGCAGCAGTACGCTAACGTAATGGGAAAAAATCCTTCTAAGCTTCAGGGAGATAACCGTCCGGTTGAAAGCGTAAACTGGTGCGAAGCAATCATCTACTGCAATATGCTCAGTAAACTGAACGGCCTCATGCCATGCTACTCTATTGGTACATCAACTGATTTAAGTGCCTTTGAAGCAACCAGCCCTGTATGGAAACGAATCAACTGTAACTTTACAGCAAACGGTTTCCGACTCCCGACAGAGGCCGAATGGGAATACGCTGCCCGCGATGGAAAGGCATCTAATCCAACTCCTTATGCCGGAAACTCAAACATAAACGCAGTTGCATGGTACGGAGAAAACTCTGCCATTACAACACACGATGTTGCCTGCAAAGATCCTAACGGACTTAAACTTTACGATATGTGCGGAAACGTTGCCGAATGGTGCTGGGACTATTACCTTCCAAGCCTGCCAACCGGAGCACAGACAAACCCGCACGGACCAAGCACCGGAGACATGCATGTAAAACGCGGCGGCAGCTGGCTTGATGACCCGCAGCAGTGTACGGTTTTCTACCGCAGCGGAAGTGCACCAAACGGAAAGAGCAGCAGCCTTGGCTTTAGAGTTTGCTGCTCTGCCCTTGGCGATACAATGTAGGCGCCGTGTCATGCTCGGGCTTGACCCGGGTATCTTGTAAAAAATAAAACAGAGAGGAAAAAATATGACTATTACAGAAAACAAATCTTCAAACTCAATTGAACTCGTAATCGGCGGACGTCTTGATACAGGAACCGCTCCGGAACTTGAAGCAAAACTCAAGACAATTCCAAAGGATATACAGACTCTTTATCTGAATCTTTCAAACATTCAGTATATTTCCAGCGCAGGACTCCGAGTTGTACTTCTGGCTCACAAGCTTATGCTCCCAACCGGCGGCAAAATGATTATCCGCCAGCCTTCAGCCTTCTGCAAGCAGGTTCTCGAAGCAACTGGTATGGATAGCATTCTTACTGTCGAATAATTTGTCATTCCGAACTTGTTTCGGAATCTCCTGTACCGAGATGCTGAAACAAGTTCAGCATGACGCAATTCTCTTAGTAATTGTTAAACAATTCTTCCCGTCCACAAACTCATATTCAACGGAATCCATAAACTTCTTTGTTAAAAAAATCCCTAGTCCGCCAATACTCCGCTCTTCGGCACTCAGACTTAAATCCGGATCTGCCCTCTCAAGCGGATTAAAAGGCTTTCCACCATCTTTAAAGGCAACAGACAAAACCCCGCTGCCGTCCCCAGCAACCTTAAAATCACAAATAATCTCTGCCTCTGCTGCACCAGAATAATGGGCAATGTTTACAAAAATCTCTTCTACAGCTAAATCAATCTGATTCAAAAGCATATCATCGCAGTCCGCCGGCAGCATGGAATGAATAAAATCATTTACCGCCTGCATGCTTTCGTCTGAGGCTTTTATTTTCAATTCTTTACTTTCACTCATTAGCTTTCACTCTCCATTTCAGCTGCAGGCTCTACTTACCAAGATAGGTCATTTCAAGCATGGTAATATCATCAAACTGAGGAGCACCGCTCACAAACTCATCAATATCAGTACGCACAATATCAATTACATCTCTGGAAGATTTATCAATAGCATACTTCATTACAGTAATCAGGCGGTTTTCGCCGTAAAGCTCATTAGAAGAATTTGTTGCCTCAGTAACTCCATCGGTATAAACAAAAAGCCTGTCGCCCTTTGCAAGCGTAATTTCGTGGGTTGTATAAGGCATGCCATCCATACCGGCAAGCATAAGATTAGGCTTAGTTGTAAGATATTTGATTTCGCCTCCCTGCATAATCAGAGGAGCATTATGGCCGGCATTTGCAAACTTAAACTCGCCGGTGGAAAGAGTGAGAATACCAAGCCAGCATGTAACAAAAAGCCCGCTTTCATTACCTTCGCACAGAATCTGATTTACATGCTCAAAGATTTTTGCAGGATCCAGTTCGTGGGCAGCAGTATCTTTAAGCAGAGTTTTTGTAATAACCATGAAAAGCGCAGCTGGAACACCCTTTCCGCTTACGTCTCCAACAACTAGCGCAAAGTGGTCATCATCAATCATATAGAAATCATAAAAATCACCGCCAACCTCTTTAGCAGGCTCCATGGAAGCAAAAAGCTCCACCTCTTTGTGATTTTCATAAGGAGGGAAAACCCGCGGCAGCATTTCTGCCTGAATCTTTTTAGCAACATTGAGCTCGGCACCCAGACGTTCCTTTTCTGCTGTGGCCTTGGTAAGATCATCAATATAGCGGTGAATATCGCTGCTCATTTTTTCAACGGATTTTGCAAGAGTAGCAATTTCGTTGTGACCGCGAACTTTTTTTATAAGACCAGAAAATTCTCCATGCTTCTCGGCAAAGTGAGAAGTCTCGTAGGTAACAAAAAGAATAGGTCGGATAATTCCCAGATACAAAAAGAGAGCATAAAGAGCAACGAAGGCAGCCGTAACAACAAGAGCCCAGATTATGATTGACTGAAGGAAGCGTTTTTTATAAGCCTTAATCTCATGCATCGGTTTGTAGACACTAACAATTGCACAGGGCTGTCCTTCAGAATTGTAAAGCGGCACGGAGCTGGTAACATGGCCGCCGCCTTTTTTATAAGAAAACATACTGACACTTTTTCCCTGCTCAAGAATCTCTCGAAGATTTTCAATATAGTCGGCCGTTTTCTTTTCAAGAGACTGCCTGTAGCCAAGTTCATAAACCTTGCTGTTTAATTCTTTGCGATTAACTGTATCAAAAATATAAATACGATGTGAATAATCTTGTGAAACCTTCATGACTGCAACATACACAATTTCTGCAGCCTCGGTAATATCATTAAGACGACTGGTAGTTTCTTCCCATTCTTCATCCGCGCCATCTGTAAGCCAATGGTCAATCTTATCGCCATCAATATAAGTTGCAGCGGTCTGGGCAAACTGTTCGGTTACATTTCCATAAATAATTTCCAGCTCTTTCTGGAACTCGCGGTAACCGTTGTAAGAATTTACAAAACACATTACGGCCCCAAAAATAACCGCGCCAAGAATCAGCTCAAGACCAAGAACAGAAATGCGAAACTTCTTTTTCATAAAGAATACCTCGCATTAATTATACATTATAATCGGGTAAAAAAGAATTTTTTTGTGCTAGTGTCACCCTCGGATTACGCTACTGTCACCCTCGGGCTTGACCCGGGGGTCTACTTCTGATAAATATCCAGATGAGCCTGAATGCGGCTTTTTACCAGGGCTGCAATTTCTGCAGTAGTCATGCCTTCGTACTCTTCCGGAGCAATAGGCTTAAGATAGTGAACCTGAATAGGATTTGTGGTTTTATATCCCTTGTCAAAAATTTTATAGGAATCAATTACAGCAACCGGCAGAATAGGACAATGCGCACGCTGTGGGCTCTTAAAGCTTCCCGCATGGAAATCTTCCAGCTTGCCGTCTACCTTTTCATAACCGCCCTCAGGAAAAATCATATAGTTTTCGCCGGATTTAAGAGCCTTAGTAATTTCGCTGTAGGCTTTAACAACAGAGTGAGTATTTCGTTTAATCAGTTTTTTAGAAGGAACAAGATGACAAAGTTCGCGGATAAAAGGTCTGTGAGTAACAATATCATCAAGAATAACCCCAAGCATACGTGGAAAAGTATACCAGATTGCAAGCGGATCAAACTTTTCCTGATGATTTGAGCAGACATAAAGCCCGTCTTTTGCCGGAATATTTTCCAGCCCGTAAGCCTCAATCTTAAGTCCCGCAGCATCTGTAACAACCTTTACAATTTTAAGGCAATAATTATACATTTCCTCTCTGGTATACTTCTTTGGATTGCAAGTCATGTGTACCATTTTAGGATAGTAAATGAAAACGTTAAAAAAATTTTTTGTAATAGCCTTAAAAAGGATTGAAGCACCACGTTTCTTGTTCATAGTTCTCTCAAGCATAGAATAATATCATTATTTGTGATGTTATTCAAATGGGTGCCCCAAAAAGAATATTTTTGATTTTTTTTCTGAAAAAGTGATACAATATTATAAATTTGTAGACGACGCAAAACACAATACACAGTGGAGGAAACAGTTTATGGATTTTGAACATTACATGTCTCTTTCATTTCGCCAGGGCAAAGAGGAAGGTCATGCCGAAGGCCTTACTGAAGGTCTTGCCAAAGGCGCAAAACAAAAAGGTATTGAAATCGCAAAAAATGCAATAAAAATTGGTCTCCCTGAAAAACAGATTGCCGAAATAACAGGTCTTTCGCCAGAAAGCATTTTAGAACTAAAAGAACAATCACACGCCAATGCATAAAATAAAACAGGAGTGGCCGATGACCACTCCTGTTTTTTTAACGATTTGATTATTTCATCTGTGCGGTTTCAAGACAGGTACCACTGTTGGATTCAACAGCATAACCGAGGATTGGGTTTGCAGTGCCGTTTCCATAGATATTTCCGTTTGTATTGCTACTTGAGTTATTTGCAGAAGTTTTATCTTTAGATATTGTGAAGGCAGTATTATCACTACGTACAATAATACCGTTCTGCTTCCACAAACAGATGTTTACCTTATCGTAATAATTTGTAGTCAGTGTCTTAGGACTAGGAATAAGTGAAATTTCCCAATTACCGGTAAACAAGTCATCTCCATCTAAAGTACCAGTTCCCTGTGCTGTATAACTTACAGTACCATTTGAAGGCACAACAAGTTTTGCAACAGCTGGAAGACGGGCTGTTCCATTAAAGTAACTGATATAAGGAATTATTCTGCCAGCCGCATCTTTACCTGTATCAAGAGTAATTCTTTCACCAGTAATTGTGAAAGAGTCTACCTTTACAGAATCCGTAGCCTCACTATATCCTGCATCAACAGAAGAAAGATATGCATAGCGTAGGCTTCCATCTACGTAGGCTGCAATATGAACTCCTCCTTCCGAGTCAAGTTTTACAGTACAGTGCTCGCCACCTTCACTGAAGATAACCTTGTTGCCTTTCCAGCCGCCACCATAGGTTGCACCATTTACAGTTACTTCAGATCCGTTATCTTTTCCAGAAGTTGGAGCATCGTTATAAGCATATCGACAGTTTGTACCGTCATACCAGACTGCAACAACTTTATCATGAGCTGCATCGCTTCCAGCCATTGCGTCAATGGCAACGTATTTGTAAGCGGTATAGCCGGTGTCATAGGTACTATATACTACTGCATTAGGCAATTCTTCCGACAAGTAAGTTGCTGGAGTTCCACTTGAATAAGGCCAGTAATAGTCAGGCTGCTGATAGAATTTATATTTATATCCGTCAATAACAGTACCAACCTGATTATTCTTATTTCCTTCACTAATAGTTGAATCTGCTATTCCCACTTTTTCATAAACAATATAATTTTCATCAGGATCAAGCTTTCGTAACGGATTATCTTTTACTTTTACAGATTTCTCATGAGCCTGATATGTTGTACATGGAACCATTGTCATATAACCTTTTGCAAGATTTTCTTCTGTCGTATAGTAAATAAGTCCATCATCTTGTATGATCCATCTATATTTATCATTCTGAATCCAATTATATTTCTGGCCAACAGTAAACCTGTCTCTTAAACCTTCCTGCAGACTTCCGAGTATTGTTTCATCCATTGTAAATTCAGCTATTGTATAAGGCTTATTTTTTGTATCCGTTAATGATCCATCATTGCTGAGTTTTGCATTTCGATAATCTGCCATCTTAAACAAAGGCACACCATCACTATCTGTTTTCTGAAGAGTAACTTTCTGTGATCCTGCAGCAGTTGCAAAATGATCTTCTCCCTGCTGGGTATCAATACCAGCAATCAGGCTGAAGTTGCTTGTATAAGCTTCCATATAAGAACCGGTATCACCATTATATTTATATCCCGAATTATCTACAAAGTCATTTTTATTACCCTTCTTGTCTTGTGGAACCTCGCTATTATATCTGAAGCGTATCTGCTTTTGTACACTATCATAATAAGCAAGATAAACAGCTGTTTTTGCAGAGCCCCCTGTGCCATGAACAGTTGCAGCCAGAGATGGTGAATAGAATCTGTTTTCCGTAAGAGCTCCATCTGTAGTTTCAATAAAAGTACCATTTGCCAAAACCTTATGACGAATTGTAGCATAAGTAGTTCCATTAAACACTTCTGCAGTTGGAGTTACAGTCACATACGGAACTGCAATAGCTTCAAGACGAATTGCATTGGCTCCATTATAGTTTCCATCTTGAGTATCAAGTCCACTTGTGCCCCACTTGTTGTAAAAATATGTAAATCTTCCAGCATGATGAGAACTTGGGTTTGTATCCAAACCAGTAGCAGTTGCATGAGCATAGCCTAAAGAATCATAAGTAAAGTTGACATTGCTATAAGTTGCATAGTTTCTCTGCCACTCAGCATATGAATAAGAAGTATTATCTACTGTTCCTGCCATAGCAAAGTGTGCAGGACCGTCTACAAAGGCAAGTCCAATTTCACCTGTTACAGGATTAATCTTCATTGAAGGCTCTCTTAATTCACCACTCTTAGGAATTGCCGCATTGCTGTCAAACTGCCAGAGGTCAATCCAGACATCATCGGTGAGAAGGTTGTTGCTTGTGCGGTTCGGCATGCGGTTATAGGCATAAGTAAACTTATCTGAATACAGACTATCTTCTGTTATGCCACTTGTGTATGAGCCACAGGCATTATTGTTATTCAGATTGTTGAGTGTTTCAATTCCGTTTACTGTCAAAGACAGAGGACCAGATTCACTCAACTGACTTACATCATAATTAACTTCACCTGAAGCAGAATCAAGGTTAAAGCCCTTTATTTTGATTGCTTCATCTGAACGGGCAATGTAATGTCCAAGGGCAGTTCTTGAATATGCATCTTTGATACTAGATTTCAGTTTTGCAGAGAAGGCTGTTGTTACTCCCGTAATATATGGCACAACATCTACTCTGTAATAACCGGTTGGGTTTGCTGAAGTAGTAGGATGTGCTTCATCTGGAATATATGCATTTCCGTTAGTATTTGGAGCCACTGTATTGGCATCGCGAATCTCTACTTTTATCTTAACATTCTTATTAGCTACACCTGTAATTTTTGAAGTATCAACTGTATAAGTCCAATTTACAGAGTGACCGCTCTGGGTTGGACCGTTCTTATCATCAATTGTTAATTCAAAACCTTCCGGTGGATTTGAACTGTTGATCCAGCTCTTCGCAGAGGAATCGTATGTTGCGAGTACTTCTTTTCCATCAAAACTAAGCTTTATAGATTTTAACAGAGTTTCATCGAAGGCTTCACCTTCAATCTTAATCTTTCCAGAAACCTTAGGATCCAAGTCATATACACCGCTTCCGTCTGATGTAAAGATATTATTACCCTGAGAATCTTTTGCCAGTGCCAAATCAGATTCAAGCTCTATATGACCATTAGCAGGATTATTTTCTGCAAGGCTGTTTTCTGAACGGCTCTTCCAGTAGAAAGGTTTTATAAAGCCGATAGGTGCTGTGTCATCAATAATATCCTGTACAAAGCGTACATTCAAAAGACACCACTGAGTGTCTGTACCTACAACACACTCTTCGGTGGAATCCCAGAAACTGAAGGAATACATATTAACACCAGCATTACTTGCATTCTTTTCGCCGAGAGTCCAGCCCAAAGTTTCAAGACCATCGTTCTGGGCATTTGTCAGAACAATAGCTCCAATATTTTTTCCATCACCCTCTGGAAGCAGTTCTGCTTTTGCTCCACCTCTTTTTTCAATAATTGCATCAGAAGAAGCAAGTATTTCTTTTAAGGTTGCAGTTCCGCTTATTGTACCATTGGCCGCAGCAGTAAGTCCTTCTGCTGTTGCGCCAACATTTTTATCATACCTGTAGTAAATCTTTCCGCTGCCACCAACAAACTCTGGAATTACTGCAAGGCCTTTTTTTGCTGTCCAGTATTTTCCATTCTTATCTTTTGTATCAAGATTCCAGATTTCTTCTCCATCTTGAGCTGTTGCATAATGAATAGCAAATTCTGAATCGAGTGCAAAATATCCATCGCTGTTTAAGTCTGTTCCAAGTTTAACATTAACAATGCGAGGAGGATTATTGCTTACTTTTGATTTTGTGTAGCCGTGATTTGAATTACCAGCCTTATCAAAAACAACGCAGTGAATTTCTATCGGACCATCTGGAATATTCTTAGAATCAACTGTTGCATCCCAGGTATAGTTTGAACCTGACTTTGTAAATGATTCAAGCATTCCATCGCCATCATCATTTTTGAGCTGTCCATTCTTTTCACTTTCACCATTGTTGTCTACAACCATAGCATAAATTAATTCAACTTCTTTGTATGAAGTATCGCAGCTTGGTGTAAAGGTAATTGTTCCGCTTGTATCGCGGGCATCCACATTATCTATAAGACGATAGATTCCACCAATCTTTACAAGACCACCAACGCGAATATTTTTATTATTCTTAATCTTCTCTGATTTAATAGATAAGGTATTTTCACGGCCATCTTCTTCAAGTGAGAGATAAAGAGCCGGGAGTCCCTCGTCGTTTATATAAACCTCACCTGCTGTTTTTTCAAACTCAAGATCTGTACGGTTTGCATTATTCGAACCATATTCTTCCTTAGGATTATAAACACGAGGATGTCCACCTTCCGAATCTACTCTTTTGAAATAGAAGGCCAGTTTATCAAAACCACTTCCACCTTCTGTAACTCTTCCAGCAAGAGTAAAGTTTCCCCCGTTAGAGTTCTGTACATAGTTTGCGGCAGTGGCTGTTGAAAGTTCTATACCAGAAGTTCCATAAGCATTTTTATAAAGTTTTATTAAAGAGCCGTCTTCATTTTTATCTGTGAAGTCCGGCGCATCACTATCGATATTAATTGTAACCGGATACCTGTTTGTTGCTGGTGTTCCTGTAGTGGCATCTTCAACATACAACTGTATCTTCCATTCATAAGTATTTAATGAAACAGGTATAGCAAAACTATACTTCTTATCATCTGTGATACCAGCACTTCTGCAGGCAATAAGAGTATTGTCACTTGCACCAACCTCAAAATTCAAAACAGAAGAACCTGTTACTTTGATTTTTTTGATTGAACCTGAACTTACTTCTACATCTCCAGTAAGATACCACTTACCATCTGAGACATCTCCCTTAATGTACATTTCCGAAGTATAATTCTGTTCTCCAATGGCTGTAACAGAATTAAGGTTTGCGGCACTTATAACAGTTTCATTTCCATATTTCTTAAGTTTAATTCCAGAAAAGTTTGGAACATCATTATTTATAGAAAGATGAAGTATATTTTTTGTCCAGGCACTATGAAGCATAGGCTTTCCGGCATCTTCCTTTTCTGAATCATTTTCAATAGATACTGCACGGACATTTAGTGTCTTACCGCCATTTGTCTCATAATTCAAGTTAGACATACCGGTTACACTCATTGTGTAGTACCAGCTCTTTGTTCCTGTAGCAAGAATACCTTTTTCCTGAACTCCGTTAGTAACAAGTCCTGGAATATCTACTACCTCTTCTGCCTTGTATGCACCTGCAACTATTGAGTTATCAAAACTTCCATCTCCATTAGTATCAAACTGAAGATAAACGGCTCCAATGCCATCATCATCATTTGCCATACCGGTAATAGTAATTGTTCCGCCAACAACTACATAAGTTGGATTTGCACTACCTTCCGGTTTATCATGCTTTGGATAGGTAAACTCTACAGTCGGACGGTCTGCATTTGGATTATAAGTAATTGCATTACTTGTAACATAGCCTACATTTCCTACATTGTCCTCAAGACGGAACCATACAGGAATATCATATAAACCACTACCGTTTTCTGTTTCATAATTTTTGTAGACATCACTAACATCATAAGTAACTTCATTATAACCAATGTCTGCACCAAGATTTGCAAATTCAATTTCCCACGATGAATCACCTGGAGTTGTTGGCATTTGCCATTTGTTTAAAGTAATATTTTCCGGATGATTCAGATAAGCTTCGTATTCTGCATAAGTCGGGATATAGTATTTCACTCCATAGTTTGTTACATTTCCTTCTGCATCTTGTACAAAAAGAATTCCTGAACCATCTTTGTTATCATCTATTCCACCACGATAATTTACAGTTCCTACCTGTGGTGCACCCTTAGCAGGCTTAACATTTTTAATAGATGAAGGAGCTTCATTATCAACTATAATTGTTCTTGAGATATAGCCTTTATTTCCTACAGCGTCTTCTACTGTAACCTTAAATTCATGAAGCTCAGTTGTATCCATTACAAGAGGACCAAGGTAGTAAACGTAATTACCATTTCCATCGTTATTGCATACTATCTGATTTACCTTAAGGCTTTCTCCGGCTTTGTTCTTATAACTGATTAAGATTGGAGAAGATTCTGGTTCTGAATCTGCGCTTCCTGTTAAAGCCTTCATATCTGTGCTTTCTGTAACAAGAACCTTAGCATAGAGAATATTATAATTTCCACCAAAGGCAATCTTGCTTTCTGTAGACCATTCTATATTGCCATTTTCATCTTCTGTTTGAATTTCACCTGCTGTTTTTGCACTGCCCGAAGTTACTGTCGGATAACGTGTAAGATACAAATATGTTGGAGTTGGCGGATTTGTATCATACTTAAAGGTAACGCCATCTGTGTTATCAAGCTTTGCAGTTTCCTTAAACTGAATGAATGGTCTTCTAAGAGAGCTGTCTGACTTTGTCCAGAAGATATTTCCACTGGCATCTTCTACTGCAAAATACCAGGTTGTTTCACCATCAGACTCTTCAGAATCGATGGACCATGAGTTTCCATTAATTTCTATCTGTGTCCAGCCATTATCATTATTATGCTCTGGGGCTGCAGTTGGTTCTGCATCTTTTGACTTTTTAGACCAATACCAGAACTTTTCTACTGAACCATCATCATCTTTAATTGAACCGTAAACATTCTTTGTCTTTAAAGTATATACAGCGGCATTATTCTTGATTTGAGAAAGTGTAATTACAGGACGATCTGTTTCCTGATTTACTATTACTGCCTTTGGTTCTGAATAACCAATGTTTCCAGCCTTATCTTTTATTGCGACAACAAAGCAAACCTGTGTATTATCTGCTATTGGATTTGTACCATCCAGTTTACTTGTATCGATATCTGTAAATGTCCAGTTGATTACTGTATCGCTCTTTGTTGCGCTAACCGGTTTCCAGCCATCTGTACCTTCTGCAGCAATTACGGTATTAGCAGCCGGAGCTGAAGGAAGTGTATTGCCCTCATAGATTTTATAATAAAGCCCTACAAGTTCTTCTACTCCGTTTTCATCATCTCCTGTTCCAGATAGGCTGATAATACTATTTACCTGGATTCCATCAATTGATGTGTCGGCATCACTTGGAGAGTTAGCTGATATTTTTACTGTTGGAGCCTGCTTATCAATTGTAATTGTTGCAACAACGCCTGGAGTTGAGTTACCGGTTCCTGCTGCATCGGTTGCAGTTGCTGTTATTGAAACTGTGCAGCTTTCTGAAGGAATAAGACTTGTAATATCTGCTTCCCAAATTCTAAGAGTTGAGTCTGTCGCTGCCAGAGTAATAAGCTCATCTGAGTCTGCAGGATTTCCAGCTTCATCTGCCTGTGTACGAATCTCACGTAATTTTGCTTTTACAGTAGTATCTACCCCATCTCTTGTAAGAACAAAAGATTTAAGGCCTGCAGCAACCATATCACCATTATTATCTAAGATAGAACACTTGTCTGATACAGTTCCCCAGAGTAACGGAACATTTGTTCCATTAGTATACATAACACCGTTTGCACTTATTGTTGTAATATCTGAAGGCGGAGTTTTATCTACATTCAAAGAATAATTAATAAACTTAGAAACTGTTCCATTATAATCAACTTCCACTGCATCTACTGCAGAGTTACCTACATTGTCCACTGCAACAATTACAAGGAAATTATTTCCTTCCGAGAAACCAGAAATTGCTTCATCAAAAGTAGATTCAACTTCTTTGTAATACTTGTAGTAACCTTTTTCATTTGGATTTGATGTAAACTGTGTACTGCCTGCAAATATCTGAGTTTCATCCGGTTCTGCTGGATTTACAAAGTCTCCATTCTCATCCTTTTTCTTTCCAACATTATAGAAAACGCGTCTTTTTTCTGTTTCTGAAAGCGGAGCAAACTGACCGCCATGATTATTAATTACATCATTTTTAAGGCTTTCCAGGTCAGCTTCGTTTGTATATAACTTCTCTGTCGGGTAAACCTTATAATAAATCATAGAAACGCCACTTCCAGAATCTTCATCTGTAAAGTTTCCGCGAAGCTGAATTGTTGTTGCATTTCCAAAAGTTCCTATACCGTATTTACCACCGACATTTTTATCCAGAGAATCATCCCAAACTACGCCATTATTGCCTTCTCCATTATCCGGGCTGATATCATCATTGTCGTTTTGACCTACTCTAAAATAAAGATTCTTATTGCTGGCATCAATCTCGTGCAGGCCTTTTGGTGCTTTTGTATCAAAAATAATTTCAAGAGATTTAGAGAATTCATTACCTGCTTTATCTGTTACAATAATTTTTGCTGTTGGATTTTCTGTCCAGCTGCTCAAATTAATATCACTAAATTCAAATTCTGAAACAGCTGAATTACAATTTTCTGTTGCAGTATAAGAACTTGTTTCTGATTCTGTAGTAATCTGTAGTACTATTTTTTCGAGACCGTAATTGTCTGTTGCATTTCCCTTTAATGCAAAAGTTTTTCCGTCTGGGACTTTATGATTTACATAATACTTATCTTTTTTTGAATCATAATAAGCCTTTGTTTCTTTTTTGTTTTCACCGCTTCCTGTAACATTAAAAAGATTTATACTATTGAGTTCCGGTTCCTTTTTATCCAGAACAAGAGTAAAGGCATTTACCGTAACAGACTTGCCTGCAAGAGAAGTTCCTTTTAACTCAACAGAACCGCTGGCATCTGGAGTGTATTCAAGACGCCATGATTTTATGAGCATTTTATTCTCTATATCTTCATAAGATTTCCAGTCTGCTTCTGTAAATGCATTGAGTTCTGAACTTGCTGTGCCATTGAGAGCTTTTGTACTATATTTTACAAGAGCATTTGCAGGGAAATCTTCTGGAAGTTCTATTTTATTTACACCACTCTGAGGATCAGAGTATTTTCCATAAATAAACAAGTCTGCATTTTCTTTTACATAAATTGTTTCACTTGCTTTGTTTACAGCACCGCTTCCTATTTTTGACCAGTAAGCGGCAATCTGCGGAGCAGATGTGTCAATATTGATTGTATATTCTTTTCTTTCAGAAAGATTTCCTGACTTATCTATTGCCTGCAAATAAAGCTTATTTGCAGCACTTTCTGAATTGTCTTTGAACTCTATAGCAGGGAAAACAAATGTGTTTCCATCAAATTTTGAAACTTCACCGTCGTGTGTTTTTGTAAGATTCTGAGGAATCGCATAATCAGTCTGTCCTTCTCCACGTCCCGGATATTGAACATAATAATAAACTGTATCAATATTCTCTTCTTCAAATTCTCCGGAAACCTTTAAGTAAAGACTACTCATGAATTTTGCAGCATCATAAGCATCTGAACCAATCTTGAGTTTTTCATCTTTTATTACAGGCTTTTCGTCATCAATAACAAAAGAAACTTCTTTTATTTTTGAAGCGGCGTCGGCGGCACCCTTAATCTGATATTTTAATGACTGCTTATTTAAAGCTTTATAAGTTGAGAGTGCATTACGGTCTTTTGTAATTACAGTCTGTTTATCACCTATTACAACAGATGAAGAAGCTTCCAATGGTACATCACTTTCATCTTCATAAATATTATACGATGTGCTTCCACCCTGATATCTTAAAGTAACAGTGAGCTCATTCTTTTCTGTTGAATCAACTCCATTCGAACTTTCATTTGAAGTTACATAGAATGGATCTGCATCTGCAACAAGTTCAATAAAACTACCGCTTGAAGCAAGCTGGAATGCATATACAGAGTTTGAACTTGGAACAATGGTACTATTCGACTTATCGTGTCCTTCTACACAAATAAGATAGAAATGCTCTATTTGTAAAGCATCTGCTGCACTTGGATTAATCTGATTTCCATAATATAAGCTGCTTATAACATTTGTTGTCTTGAATTTATAAGAATCACCAGATACTGTTACTTCTGTTGCTAAAGCTTCTCCCGGTTTTATGAGCCAGATTTTCTTATTATCAGGAAGTCCTTCCGGATTCTGATTTTCTAATACAACACCGTTTTCTTCCAATTTTCCATTCTTGTTACATTCAACAAGATAAATACCTACAGAATCTTCAACTATTGGATTATTGTCGAGACCTGGATCTATCTGAACTTCAAGAAAGTTATTTCCAGAAGTAAGCTGATATGCTGCTTCTTCAAGAGTTTCTCCACTTGCCAATGGCGAACGCGCACTTACCACAAAAGTCGGGCTGTTATCTGGATTAAGCTGAAATTTTCCAATGTTTATTTGATTTTCATTGAGAGTAGTTTTTACAGCTTCTACAGAAGAAGTTCCTTTGTATGTGCCACTTTGAATTTTATAGATACCTGTAGCTTTATATTCGGTTATTAATTCAGAAATATCCTTATACAGATAATAAGAAGTCTGCTTATTTCCTTTTTCCTCTACAGTTCCATCTGCAAGATATTTTTTTGCATTATCATATGCTTCCAGTTTAAAGTAGCGGCGAACATTTCCGGCACCCTTTGTGCTCTGGCCGTAAATTGCAGCATAATCATTTTCAGTATTTTCTTCAAAAACAGCAACGTTTAAATCTATTGTAGGAGGTACATTAGACAAAGTAACTGTCTTTATATAAGAAGAATCACTACAATCCTGAGAAGAATAAACACTTACATCTATTTTTTCTACCTGATTATCATCTGCAGCCTGTCCGACAATCGAAAAAATCTGTCCAAAGGTATCAAAACGGTCTACTGAATCTGCAATGCTTGTACTAGGCTTCTGCAGAATCATAACCGGCGGTGTATTATCTATAGTAAATGAACGGGCCATTGTGGTTGTGTGGCCACCATTATCTTTTATGGCTACAAGGGCCTCGTAGGTTCCGTCTAAAAGCTTAGAATCCAGTGCATCTATAGCGACTGTCCAGGTTCCTTTATTGCCTTTTATTGATTCTGAAGTAAAAGTTCCATCAAAAGATGTTTTGCTATTATCCTGCAGTCTCACCATGTCCACAGTGACTTTGGAGATGGTGCCGTCGTCGGTCCAGGTGCCGGTGATGGCGAAGTCGTCGCGGATTACGGCGTCGGCTGGGGGATTGGAGATTTCGAGGGACGGAGCTTCTGTATCTACGTAGGCACCGAGACCAATCTCGCAGGAAATTGTAAAGAGAATAGTTATTGATGTTAAAAAAAGTACTCTCAGTTTCTTCATAATCATACCTCTTACAAGCAGATTGACAACGTTTATAAAGAAACTTTCTTAAATTTAGATATTATTACTCAACTTCTATTTTCGGCTGAATTATAACAGAACTTTAATAGATGGGACAAAGAGATAATAGCACTATTTATGGAAAAATCAAGAGAAAAAGGGCTAGGGCATGGAGCCACGCCGGAGGCGGCCACCGGACTGAGCCGGAGGCGAAGGAGAAGGCTGGAGCGTCAGCGGAATGGTGTAACGCCCGACGGGTGGCGGTGCGAAGCAGCGCCACCCGGAGCCTCCAAAAATATTAGGCTTTACCGAAAATATCGAAATATCCGGCGATGAATACTACAAGAATGATAAGTGGAGCGATGAAGCGGAGGTAGAACTTTACTACCTTGTTCTTAGGGAACTTAATTCCGTCTCCTTCATCAGCTTCGGCAATAAAGCCGTCCCAACCCCAGCCCTTCTTAATTGTACAGAAGAGGAGGAAGAGCATTGATCCGAGTGGCAGGAGGTTCTGGCTTACGATGAAGTCTTCCAGAGCGTCGATTGAACCAATGTGTGAACCGAAGTGAACTCCAGACCAAACGTTCATACCAAGAGCAGCAGGAGTTGCAAGCACGAGCATAGCTACAAAATTGATGAGAACTGACTTGCGGCGGCTCCAGCCAAACTTATCCATTGGGAAGGCAACAATGTTCTCGAATACGGCGATTACTGTAGAAAGTGCAGCAAAAGACATAAAGAGGAAGAAGAAGGCACCAACGATGCGGCCTGCAAGAGGTCCCATTGAGTTGAATACGTTTGGAAGTGACATGAAGGCAAGTCCTGCACCAGAAGAAGCTTCTACATTGAAAGCAGCACAAGCTGGGAAGATGATAAGGCCGGCACAGATAGCTACGAAAGTGTCGAGTCCGATTACGCGGAGGGCTTCACCTGTAAGTGAGTGTTCCTTTTCGATGTAAGAACCAAAAATCTCCATAGAACCAATACCAAGAGACAAAGTAAAGAAAGCCTGTCCCATAGCAGCATAAATTGTGTCCCAAAGACCATGGTCACCGCTTACAAGAGCCTTAAAATCAGGTTTAAGATAGAAGGCATAACCTGCTCCAGAGCCCGGAATGAAGGCAACGTAGATTGCAAGACCAATCATGATTACGAAGAGAGCTGACATCATGATTTTTGTGATGCGCTCTACACCCTTCTGAAGACCAAGGAAACAAGCTGTAAAACCAATTACAATTACAACAACCATCCAGATCAAAAGGCCAGAAGGATTTCCGATTGTTTCGTTTACAAATACGTTTACAATGCCATCACCATCGAGGCCAACAAACTTTCCGCCAATCATCTGGAAGAAATACTTTAAGAACCAGCCAGAAACTACTGTATAGAACATCATCAAAAGATAGTTTCCGATGATTGCAAGGTTACCATAAATGTGCCACTTGGTTCCTTCCGGTTCGAGTGCCTGGAAAGCACCACCCATACCTTTTTTAGAAGCACGGCCAACAGCAAATTCACAAACCATTACAGGTAATCCCAAAATTGCAAGGAAAACCAGATAAATTAAAACAAAGGCTGCTCCGCCGTATTTACCGGTGATGTAAGGGAAGCGCCATACATTTCCCAAACCGATTGCACAACCAGCCGACAAAAGCAAAAAGCCCAGGCGGCTGCCAAGATTTTCACGTTTCTGTTCCAAAATAAACTCCTGTTTTTTTATAATATTCTGTTATTATAAGTAGAAACAGAAAGAGAAGTCAAGAAAAAAAGCCAACCTGTCATGCTGAACTTGTTTCAGCATCTATATACAAGAGACCCCGAAACAAGTTCGGGGTGACAGTTATTTTGTAAATTTTGCTTTAACTCTCGCCTTTACTTTGCTCTTCAAATGCTCAAGCTCATCCTTGTACTGAATAGACTTCATTGTTGGGAAGTGAGCCATAAAGCTTTCGGCTGCCTTGTTACGGGCAGTCTGGAGTTTTTCAATTTTTTCGAGGAGGTTCTGGCTTACAAAGTCTTTACCCTCGGCAGCGTGTTCTTTTACAGAAGCAAGCATTGCTTCAAAGTTTTCGCTGCGGAACCAGGTCTCATTGCCGTAGTGATCACGCAAGCTTTCGCCAAAGGTTTTGAGTTTTTCCATTGTTGCGCTGAAGTCCACGAGTTTACGGATTGTAGCAACCATATCAACTGCAAGTGCAACGCCAATCATGTCGCTGGAAACCATAATCACAAAATCTCCAAGCCAGTCTAAAAATCGAAGCATCTGCGGATAAACAAAATGAATTACACCGAGGCCCATGAATCCAAACAGAACAGAGTTCAGCAAACAAACGCGGCCCTTAATATTAAACTTGTAATGTGAATAATCCCACCAGCGGGCGTGGAACATCTTCTCCATAATCCAGCTGACAAAATATTCAACGACAGTACACATAATCATGGAAGAAAAGAAGAGAGGAATCCATGTGGTATAAAGAGAGGACGGCAGAAGCAGAATGACTACGCCGCCAAAGCCATAGACCGGACAGAGAGGGCCGTGCAAAAATCCGCGGTTTACAAACTTGTGCTCGTGGAAGATTCCTACATACAACACTTCAGAAATCCAGCCTACAACGCTGAACATTATAAAAATCAAAAAAGCCTGTCTGAAAGGCAGTTCGTAAATAGCCATCATATTCATATCTTTAAATATAATTCTTTTTCTATTATAATTCAAATTTATGGAAGTATTTCTCGGAATCCCTGCGGCTGACGGTACTGGTATTGGAACCGCTTTTGTAATTCCAGACCCGGTAAAACGTGCAATTCCGCAGCATCACATAAACATAGATCAGTTAAACAAAGGCTGGAGCCGTTTTGAGGCTGCTGTTCAGACCGTTACGCTCGGACTTTCTGAGCACCTGGATTCACTTTCCAAAACCAGCGAACGTGACCGTGCCCAGCGCGAGGTTTTTGAGACCTACGTTCTCATGCTGGAAGACCCTGTTTTTAAACAGGAAGTCCGCGACTTTTATGAAAATCAGCTATTTAATATAGAATATACCGTACAGTTTAAGGCAGAAGAGTATGCTGCAAAGCTTCGTCAGGCAGGTAACTACTACCTTTCAGAGCGAGCCCAGGATATTACAGACGTTTTTGGCCGCGTTCTGGACGAAATGCTGGACATTCATCCTTTTGATATCAACACAGTTCCGGATGGTTCGGTAATTCTCGCAACCTCCCTCAGTTCTGCAGACACAATCATCCTTAGCAAAAGAAAGATTGCAGGTCTTGCCCTGAGCGAAGGCGGTGTTTCTTCCCACGTGGTAATTCTTGCCCGTAACTACGGCATTCCAACAGTTGTCGGCCTTGAAGATATCAGTAAAAAAGTTAGAAATGGTGAAACTGTAATTATTGACGGTAAATCGGCTGAAATCCTTGTTAGCCCGGACCGCAATACAATAGAAGAATATAAAGGAAAAATCCGCGAGGAATATCAGCGTAAGCTCAGTCTGCGTTCCTTCCTCAATAAGCCTGCCGAAACAAAGGACGGCACCCGCTTTAAGCTTTATGCAAACATCGGAACTCCTGAGGAGGCTGAAGTTGCCCTAGCTGAGGGAGCTGATGGAATCGGACTTTTCCGTACAGAGTTCCTTTATATGGCACAGAGCGGCGCTTCGCTTAATGCTGCTGCCCGCTCCTTCAGTGAGCAAACTCAGTTTGAAGCTTATAAATCAGTTTTGCAGATGATGGGTGATAAGCCGGTTACAATCCGTACCCTGGATGCCGGTGGTGATAAGCTGATTAACTCGGTTGATCTTCCTGCAATTGAAGAAAAGAACCCTCTTATGGGTCTTCGTGCAGTGCGCCTCAGCCTTGAATACCCTAATATTTTGAAAACCCAGCTGCGTGCCCTTTACCGCGCCAGCGTTTACGGCAATCTTGAAATTATGTTCCCGCTGATTACCAGTGTGGACCAGGTTAAAGAGTGCCTTGAATTAGTAAATGTTGTTAAAGCCGAGCTTGATGCCGAAAAGATTCCTTACCAGGCTGATACCCCGGTTGGAATTATGATTGAGACTGCCGCTGCGGCACTTATTTCTGACTGCTTGAGCAAGGTGAGCGACTTCTTTAGTCTTGGTACAAACGACCTTACCCAGTACACCCTTGGAATTGACCGCGAAAATCCTCATGTAAGCGGACTTTACAACGAGTTCAGCCTGGCAGTTTTACGCCTGATTGAGATGACCGTTCGTTCTGCCAAAGAAAACAACGTTCCGCTTGCAGTCTGCGGTGAAATGGCAGGCCGCCAGGACAGCGTTATGGTTCTGGCCGGAATGGGAATCCGCAATTTGAGTATGAGTCCTAAGCTGATTTCAAGCACAAAGGAATTGCTTTCAAGATTTACCATCGCAGAGCTCGAAGCAATTTCAGCAAAACACTTAAATAACCTCTAGGAAAACAAATGGCAAAGAAAAAGAATAAACCCGACTTCTCACGCCCAAAGGAAGAAGTTCTGGAAGAAAAAAGACAGAAAGCCGCAGAAAAGGCTCGCGCCGAAGAAGCCGATTTTATTACTCCAGGCGCCGTAAACGGAATCACCGTGGCCCCGGACGGCACTGTAACCGCAACCGGCGACACAGACCCGGAAGATGCTGAATACGACGGCCTTCCCCTGGTTGTAATTGCCGGCCGCCCTAATGTTGGAAAATCTACCCTCTTCAACCGCTTTTTGCATCACCGCGTGGCTATCGTAAACGACCAGCCAGGTGTTACCCGCGACCCGGTTGAAGCAACTGCAATCATAAATGGTAAACCTGTTCACCTGGTAGACACCGGTGGATACAAGCTTACCCGCGACATTGGAACAAAAGAGGCCGAGCTGGACGATTACGTTGTTGAGCGCTCCCTCGACATGATTGACCGCGCAGATGTTGTAATTCTCCTCCTCGATGCAACCGAAATTACCGGCGAAGATGAAGAATTCATCATCAAAATGCGCCCTTACTGGAACAAGCTGATTGCAGCAGTAAACAAAACCGAAGGCGGTAAAAACGAAGCAGAAGCCTGGAACTATGCAAAGTACGGTTTTAACGAACTTATGCTGATTTCTGCAGAACACGGTGACCATATAAGCGAGCTCGCAGAGGCAATTACTGATCGCTGCGACTTCTCAAAGGTTCAGGTTCTCAGTACAGACCGCCCTATTAAAATCGCAATTCTTGGAAAACCAAATACAGGAAAGTCTACCCTTTCCAACCGCCTGACCCACAGCGAAAATTCCATCGTCTGTGATTACGCCGGAACTACCCGCGACGTTGTAGAAGGCGAGTTTGAATATGCCGGCCGCCGCTTTAAGGTTCTGGATACTGCCGGAATCCGCCGCAAGGCCCGCGTTCACGATGATGTTGAATACTATTCTGTAAACCGCGCCATCAAAACCCTTGATGAGTGTGATGTTGTATTCCTTATGATTGATGCGGTGGAAGGACTTGCAGAGCAGGATAAGAAAATCTGTTCCCTCGCCTTCGAAAAAGGCCGCGGTATCATTTTTGTTTTGAATAAATGGGATTTGCGCGAAGAAAAAGACAATAAAGCAGTAAAATCTGTTCGCGAATGGATGAATATCATGTTTGCCCACATGGATTTTGCCCCTATTCTTCCGCTCAGTGCCCTGGAAGGTAAAGGCATTAAAGACCTTCTGAATACTGCAATTGATATGTACGGCCAGCTGACCAAGAAGATTGGAACTGCGTCCCTCAACAATGCCCTGCAGGACTGGCTGGAAAGATATCCGCCTCCAGCAAGTAAAACTGCCCACTTTAAAATCCGCTATATGACTCAGGCAAGTGTGAATCCGGTTTCTTTCATCATTTTTGCAACAAGACCGGAGGTTGTGCCGGAGCCTTATGTTACTTACCTTAAAAACCGCATCCGCGAAGACCTCGGTTATGACCAGATTCCAGTTCAGGTAGAGTTCAAAGGCAGCCGCCAGAAGTGGGAAGACAGGGAGAGATAATGTATACAATCGGTCAGATTGAGGATTTAACAGGCGTAAAAGCTCACGTTCTCCGCTATTGGGAAGAGGTCGTTCCCGGCCTTGCTCCCCGTAAAGACATGTCTGGCCGCCGCCTCTACTCCCAACGCGAGGTAGACCTGATTCTCCGCCTCAAATATCTGATTACCGAAAAGAAGTTCACCGCCGAAGGTGCCGGCCGCCAGATTATAGAAGAAGCCCAGGCCGTCCAGGACAACGCCGACCTGATCAACCAGATCCGCGAGTGCCGCCAGCTTCTTACCGAAACCTATCTCAAAGTGAAAAAGAATAATGATGACCAATAAAAAACAAAGCAGCAAAGAGGCTCCTCGTCATCACGAGGGCACAAGTAACAAGCGACCAACCCGTCATTGCGAGGAGCGAATTGACGAAGCAATCCATACATCTCTCTTCGACACTACCCGACTCACAAAAGACTCAGTTGATATCCTCAACTCCTTCGACGAAGTAATACAGGGTGTGCGCCCTTTAAATAGCCGCCAGTTACAGCAGCTGCCGGAAAATATCAGAAACCTTTCTCACCAGCTTACAGACGACCGCGCCAGTCGCCGCCTGGGCTATATGAACGACAATATTCAACTGAGTTCTTATGTTCGCTACTATACCTGGTGGAACCTTGTGCGCTTAACACGCCTTTTTGCCAATCTGCCGGATTCTGTTTTCCCTGCAAGCGATACAACCTGTCTGGATTTGGGAAGCGGCCCTCTTACTGTTGTTACAGCCCTCTGGCTTGCCCGCCCGGAACTGAGAAAACTCCACCTTACCTGGTACTGTCTGGACGTTTCTGCCAATTCCCTTGCATTGGGAGAAGATATTTATCTTTCTGTTGCTGCTAAAGCAAAGGCCGTAGATGAGTCTATTGAGCCCTGGAACATTATTCGCGTAAAAGGGCCTTTTGGTACCCCGATTAAAGAAAAAGCAGGCTTTCTTACCTGTGCAAACATGCTGAATGAGCTGGATCAGGCAAGCGATATGCCGCCTGAGTTCCAGACCAAGAAATATTACGAGCAATTGCAGCGCTACTGTGCCGAGGGAGCCGGCATAGTATTAGTAGAACCAGGTGTTCCAAAGGCAGCCCGAACCCTCAGCCTGCTCCGTACACGCTATATAAAAGACGGCCGCACAATTGCAGCCCCTTGCCCTCATGCCGGCGACTGCCCAATGAGCGGCTTTAAGGCCTATACCGGAAGTAAAAACAAGTGGTGTAACTTTGCTTTTTCTACAGAAGATGCTCCACGCAAGCTACAGAAGCTTTCTGATATGGCAAAACTGCCCAAGGAACGTGCAACTTTAAGCTTTATAGCAATAGAACATGGTCATGCTGAACTTGTTTCAGCATCTCTAGACGACTCTAAACAGAGATCCCGAAACAAGTTCGGGATGACATATGAAGTTGGGATGACAGATGAGACCAACATCCGTATCACCTCAGACAAACTGCGCCTGCCAAACTATATGTGCGGTTATTATGGCTGCAGCCAGCATGGTCTTGTGCTGGTTACCTTGCCGGATGAAAATAACACCCGCCTGCCAAAGCCGTCTTTCCGTCCTCAGTCCGGAGACCTTCTCAGCGTTAAAATTAAAACGCCGGATTCTCTCCCGAAGGACGAAAAATCCAGCGCCTTGATTGTGAAGCTTTAGGCTTATTTATTCATAACAGCACCAGCAACACCTGCTACGATTCCTACTACAACAAGGTAGAAACCAATAGTTGCGTGCTTGATAATATTTTTACCGATTGCTTTGTAGATACCACCGTTTGTTGTAAATCCGATTACAAGAACAATAGCTCCTGCAAGTACACAAAGCGCAAAAATCAATTTGAGACCACTGAGCTGCTTAACAAAGCATGCTGCGATACCAGCAACAGCACCAGCAAAAATAAGAAGAGCACCAATTGTAACAAATCCAGAATTATCAAAATTGATGAATTTGAATCCATTTGCGCTTCCGAGGAATCCGCTGAACATAGGGCAGCAGAATCCGATTACAACAAGTGCCATACCAATTAAATAGATAAGTGGCAAGCTAACTTTCTTTCCCATAAAATCACTCCTTTTTTATTGGGTTATAGTTTTCAACTCTCTTCGAGAACGTTTTTGTACTTATAATATTATTTTATCACACTTTTAAGGATTGGCAAGAAAATCAAACAAACTCAACGCCGAAGTCGCGGCAGAGGCTCTGGATGGCCTGGCGACCGGTGTAGACGGCAATTGGGAGGCCGCCCGGCATCATAACACGCTGGCCGGCAAAGTAAACGCCGAATACAGAATCAAGCGAATTTGGATAATCCATCTGCTTTCCGCCCTTTTCCCAGACAGTCATCCAGCTGCCTTCGTAAGAACCGGTGTAGCGCTCGTAGGTACAAGGCGTAGCCACATCAATCACCTCAAGAGAAGTGCCCACCTCCGGAATAAACTCTGCAAGCTGTTTTACAAAAAGATCAGCCAGTTCCTTTTTCTTTTCTTTATAAGTTCCGTCGGCCTTTGCAGCCTTCCAGAAATAATAGCTTTCACCAATCAAAAGACAGGTAAGGCTTGTGCCGCCTTCCGGCGCATGGTCTTTGTAAGCCGCATAGTTATAAATACGGAGCTCTGTCCATTTGCAGCCGGCATACTCAAAAGGCTTTTTAAGAGGGAATACGCAGCTATATGGCAGACGAGATAAATCAGCTTTTACACCAAGGCCTACAAAAATATTCTGTTCTGTAACAGCTGTGCGGCGCATTGTGTTAACCCACGGCTCATCAATCATAGTATCAAAAAGACTATCTACTGCAGCACGAGCATCCTGAGTAACAATAACTGCATCTGCTTCGATCATACGGCTTTCACCAGCAGCAACCCCGGCGCCAGGACCACTAACAAGAACACCGCGTACTTCATAATCTTCTACATGGACATTTTCTGCTTTAGTACGGAAGAGGATTTTTCCACCAAGGCTTTCAAAGGTTTTCTGCATGTTCTGCGCCATGCGGATAGAACCACCTGCAGGGTAACCGCAGTCTCCGCTTGCAAAAGAGCCGAGTGTATAAATAAAAGAAAGGGCGTTATAGCGGTAGCCGATTACACTGCTCAAAAGATGGCGAAGGTTTTTATTCTTGAACTTAGAAATATATTCCATGTAGCCAACATTCATAAGATGAGGAACACGGAAAATTGCAGGAAGCATCTTAATAAATTCCATTGGATTAATTGGAACCGGATTTTTGCATTTACAGCCACGGGTGTCTAAAACCGGAAGATGAAAATTCGTAAAATCTTTTACTGCCCGGCACATTTTTTTAATCTGGGCTTTGTCTTCCGGCGCATAATCAATTAAAGCCTGCTGCATCTGCGGCAAATATCTGTAAAGGCTTAAAACCTTGCCATTTTCATCAATTAAATTATAAAGAGGGTCTCTGTTTTCTATAGGATTGTTTTCCTGCAGGGCTCCTGTTTCCAGCCAGATACGGTGCAAAGGCATTTTTTCGCTTGAACCGGTGAGCCAGTGCATTCCGCCTTCAAAATAATAGCCTTTACGGCTCCAGCTGGTAGAAAGTCCGCCGGAAATATTGTGCTGTTCCAGGATTGTTACATCAAAACCTGCGCGGGCAGCATAAATTCCCGCAGAAAGGCCGGCAATTCCAGCCCCTATTACAACTACTTTACTCATACATTGTGATTTTAGCACAGGTTATCCTTATAATCTATATTAGCAGCTGAATGTCTTTGCTTTACCTTGTTTTCGCGGCATCCGTTCGCTTTCCTTGACTTTTAATTTCTTTACTATATAATCGTCTATAATATGTCACTTGGTATATTTATTGCATTATCGGGTGTGCTTTCATTCGCATCCATGCCTCTTATAATCTTCCTCTGCAGAAAATACAGTTTGTATGATTATCAGAGCGCCCGAAAAATTCATAGCGGAAACATTCCCCGCCTTGGCGGAATTGGAATTTTCCTTGCATTTATAATTGCCTCTATAGCTTTTATTCTCACTAATAAAATTGATGATTTTGGAAGATTCCTTCCTCTTATTATAGCCGGAACAATTGTTTTTATTTTTGCTGTAGTTGATGATATTTTTAATCTTCCAGCACTTATTAAACTCATTGTACAGCTGATTGCTGTTTCAATTGTAGCTTTTAACGGTTTCCGTTTTAAGCAGATTTTTGGCTGGGTACTTCCTGTACCTGTAAGCTTTGTGCTTTCATTCTGCTGGATTCTGGGTGTTATTAATGCCTACAATCTGATTGACGGACTTGATGGCCTCTGCGGAAGCTTTTCTATTTCTGCTATACTCACTCTTGGTATTCTTTATTCTTTGAGTGGAAATTCAGAATCTGCTCTCTGCTTTATTCTTGCCGCTGCAATTCTGGGCTTCCTTTGCTTTAACTGGCCGCCGGCAAAGCTTTTTATGGGTGACGCAGGAAGTCAGTTCCTTGGTTTTATGATTGCTGTATTCCCCCTCTTTAAATCAAATGATGTTTTTGAATACAACAAGTTCCTTATTATGATTGTGATTACTGCTTTCCCGGTTTTCGACACAATTGCCGCAATCTGGAGACGCATCCGCGACAAAAAATCTATTATGTCGCCAGACCGCTCACATCTGCACCACAAGCTTTTGAATATGGGCTACACTCCAAAAAAGGCCCTCTACCTGCTCTGCTTCCTGCAGATTCTTCTCTGCCTCTCTGTAGTTATTTCTTATTTCCTTGGTGCAAAACGCGGTATGGCTCTTTTGATTGAATCAACTGCCTTTGTTACCCTTTTCTTCAGCTTTGTTCACTACACAAACCGTGCTATTCTTGCAAAGCAGAGAAAAGAGGCAGAAGAAAAAGAAAAGGCACCTGCAGAAAAAGAATAATTCTAAGAACCAAAAATTTCTTTTCTGTGAAGAAGGCCCAGCTCGTGAATATTTGATTCCAGCGGGGCCTTTTCTTTTTTCTGGGCCTTTATAAAGTCGGAAAGGTCTATAGAAAAGCGGTTCATTGAAAAGTGCTGAAAAACAAAAACCCGTTCCCAGGCCTGGGCCCCGCAGTTTGTTTTTAATGTTTCTCTTAAAGTGTCCCGGTAAGCTCCAAAAATGCCCTTTTCCTTTAATTCAGAATATCCTACCAGCCAGAGCTCTGTTTTGAGTGCGGCATGAAGCTCTGCAGTCTTTTGAGCCATCCAGATCTGCGATTCTTCTATAAGAGCAGCAATTTCTGCCCCACCCTGCTTTGCAATAGTTTTCAGCTGGGCAGTTTTTGCGCTGTGCACCGGAGTTTTATTGAGGATTATTACATTTTTACGAAAATCAATTCCAAGCTCCGGATTTTTACGGAAATAGCCTTCTGCAATTTTACCGGCCTGTCCTACAAAGTATTTGTTGTTTTTCGCAAGCTGCTCGTCTTTTCCAGGGTTGTCTCCTATGACAATCAGTTTGATATCATCCTGGGGAGTAACTTCGTCTAACGCACGGTTGTAAACCACAGAGGTTTCAAAGGGATATTCGGGAGTTTTTGCAAGAAGGGCCGCCTCCCGCTGAAGTTCTGTAAGGGCGGGATATGCTTTTTTCCACTCTTCTACCTTGTTTTTAAACTGATCTTTAAATTCACAAAAATATTTCCACTGGGCATCTGTCATAAGCGGCTAACCTTTTTCTTTTACTTTTCAAGAATTATAGTATAAAATATAAACATTGCATTAGCAAACACTGATTTTACCTATTATCTGGAGGATTTATGAAAAAAATTCTTGCTTTCGCCCTTACTGCCGGCCTTAGCCTTTCACTTTTCGCAGCAGATATCTTTAAATACGCTCCAATTTCTGGAAACGTAAAAGCCTACACAGAGACAAACTTCACAATCGCTACACGATTTGGAACTTTATACAGAACACCAAGCTTAAAAATCATGCATATTTATGATTCTAACGGAAAAGAGACTTCTTCTTCCGAGCTTACTCCAAAGGATGCTGTGCTAAACACAATTTCTACAACTTATGACACTGCCGGAAACCTTGTTGAACAGCACTGCACAAATAATGATGGCGAAACAATCTGGAAGAACACTTATGCCTACAAAAATGGTCTTAAAGTTGATGCTTCTGAATTCGACAGAAAGGGTAACCTTTGTGCACGTACTATCTACACCTATGAAAACAATCTTCTTGTTGATGAATCAAGTTATGATGGAGAAGGTGCTTTAATCTGGAAAATTATCTATAAGTATGATGAAAACGGAAGAACTACTTCTGTAAGCGAGTATAATCCTGATGGTTCTTTAAGCGCACTCACAGAATATTTCTATACTGAATCTGGTGCTATTGATTCTATTGCTAAGCTGGATAACTTTACTGGTAAACAGACTTCTCTTGTTTTCCGCTATGGAACAAACGGCACTTTGAACGAAATTACTACTTACAATGTAAGCAAGCAGGTAATTAAGAGAACTCTTTTGAAATATGATGCAAAAGGAAACGTAAACAAGGTTTCTGAATATGATGTTGCAGAAAAGTTCGGAACAACTGTAAACGAGCTTACAGCTATGTCTGAATATACTTTTGAGTATACAGACTCTGCAGCAAGCGCTGCTGATGCTAAATAAAGCCTAAAATCGAATAAAAAAAACCGATGTTTTACAACATCGGTTTTTTTGTTTAACTGATTTTTATTTCAGCCTAGTAATTTGTAGCTTCAATCTGGAAGTATGCCTGTGGATGTGCGCAAACAGGGCAAACCTTTGGAGCTTCTTTTCCGATTACGATGTGACCGCAGTTGCGGCACTGCCAGATTGCATCGCCGTCGCTTGAGAATACAAGCTTATCTTCAATGTTTTTAAGAAGCTTGCGGTAGCGCTCTTCGTGATGCTTTTCGATAGCAGCAACACCTTCAAAAAGTTTAGCAATATATTCAAAACCTTCTTCGCGGGCTGTTTTTGCGAATCCGTCATACATATCTGTCCATTCGTAGTTTTCGCCGTCTGCTGCAGCCTTGAGGTTTTCTTCTGTAGTTCCTACACCGCCGTTCAAGAGCTTATACCACATTTTTGCGTGCTCTTTTTCGTTATCTGCAGTCTCAAGAAAGATTGCTGCAATCTGCTCGTAGCCTTCTTTCTTAGCCTGACTTGCGAAATAAGTGTACTTATTACGTGCCTGTGATTCACCTGCAAAAGCTGTCTGCAGGTTCTTTTCGGTCTGGGTTCCTTTGATATCCATAGTTTTGCTCCTATTAAAATAATATTATTAAAAATATAATCTAGAAAATGTTTATTGTAAATTAAAAAAATGTTATTTGTTAGAATACCTGTCAGGCTAGGGCATGGAGGGGTGGCGAAGCCAGCGACCAGAGCGAAGCGAGGCCAGCCGGGAGCCCCCAAAATGGCAAAAACCACTTGAAAACTGACATATAATGTTTTACGATATATTATAGAGAGGAAACGTATGAAAACTATTGGTATCAAACTGGCAGATGGTTCTTTCTATCCTGTTCTTGAGGATAATACACCTTCTGAAAAGCAGCTGGAACTCACTACTGCCCATAACAATCAGACCAAAGTTATGGTTGATCTGTATCGTTCTGCTACCTGTTCTATGGAAGATGCCGAATATGTTGATTCTCTCCAGATTGAAAATCTTGTTGCCCACCCAAACGGCGAAGCAGAAATTAAATTTACAGTTTCCCTCGACGAAGATAACAAACTTTCTGCAAAAATTATAGACAGCGAAACAGGTAACGAAAGCAATACAAATATCACACTTGTTTCCCGCACTCTTGAAGAACGCCTTGTTACAGATGAATATGGCATTAATGATACTGAAGAAAATGGAAGTGGTGCCGGGGCCCTGGCCGCAGGTGCTCTTGCTGCTGGTGGTTTGCTTGCCGCCGCTGCTGCCATGAGAGACAAAGACTCTAGCGAAGAGACCGAAGAATCAGACGCAAGAGAAGAAGAGGTTGAGACAGTTGAAGAAGATGCTCCTGTAGAGGATGAAAGCTTTGTTGAAGAGCCGGTGGTAGAAGAGTCTGTTGAAGAAACATCTGATGAAATGCCGGTTGAAGAGTCTTCTGAAAACCTCGACGATATGAACTTTGACCTTCCTGATGATACCTCATCTGAAGATATCACTACTGAATCTGAAAGTCTGAATGATATGAATTTTGATTTACCGGATGATACAGTTTCTGAAGATACAAGTGACGAGACTGTCGCTGATGAAACAATCACAGAAGAAACTTCATCAGATGAAACTATTTCTGAAAACCTGGACGACATGAACTTTGATCTTCCGGACGATACAGCTTCAGAAGACATCAGTGAATCAAGCGACGAAATCAGCTTTGATGACACAACTTCAGACGAGACGATTACAGAGGAAACTTCATCAGACGACACCATTGCAGATGAGACAATTTCTGACGAACTCCCGGATATGGATTTTGACCTTCCTGATGATACAAGAGACTCAAGCGAAGATGAAAATCCGCAGATGCCGGATGACTTCTTTAATACAGAGGAAACTATGAAAGACCCAACATTTGATTCAGAAAGCCCTGTTTCGGGAGGCCTCAACTTTGACGGCCTTTACGATGAAGAAACAGAACGCGGAACTTCTGCCCAGAATGATGACGACGATGTTAAGAAAAAAACAAAGGTTCCGGTTATCATCTGCATTATCTGCGCAATAATCTGTATTCTGGCCACAGTCGCAGTTCTTTTCATCATCCCTTCAAAATATAATCTTATTACAAAGAAGCATGCTAAAGAAAATGCTGCAACAGTTGCAATTGAAGAGCCGGCTCCACAGCCAGAGCCTGTAGCAGAACCAGAACCTGAGCCGGAGCCTGCTGTTCCTGAAGCAAAGGAAGACGAAATTGTAATTATTGAAAAGGCAGAAGAGGTTGTTCCTTCTCAGCCACCAGTTGCAGAAGAAAAGCCTAAGGATATCACTTATAAAATCAAATGGGGTGATACTCTCTGGGATATTGCAGATACTTACTATAAGAATCCTTGGCGCTACAAGTATATTGCACGCTATAACGGAATCAAAAATCCTGATTATATTATTTCTGGAACAAAGATAGTTATTCCGGCTGAGTAGGAGTCTAATGCGACCTGCTGTGCTTCCACGTTCTTTCCATAATTTTCGCCGCCTCACAATAAATTTTCTCGCAACTTTCTTTGTACTGAATGTTGTTTCCTGCAAAGCCCCGCCTCAGAGCGAAGGGCAGAAAAGGTTTGGTAACGATTCAGATTATTTTATAGGCCTTCGTTTTCTCCAGGAAGGAAACGAAAAAGCTGCCCGCGAAAAGTTCAAATACTGCATTAAAAAAGGAACAAAAGCCTGCGGTCAAAAAAGTGCAGAAGCCCTCTGCGGTTTTGGAAATATCCAGGAAAAAAACGCTGCCGCAGAAAATCTTTTAAAGCTCTATCCGGGAGACGAAAGCCTTCTTATAGCTGCCCGTCAGTTTTCTGCCTCTGGAGAAATCAACCGGCTCATAGACATTACCACCGGTCTGGATTTCTCTAAAGCGAAAAACGAAGTAATCCGCCTGAGGCTTGAGGCAATGGGCCGCCGCGGAGATTCTGCTTACGAAACCGAAGTTTACCGCTGGTTTACCGAATGCCCCCTTTCTACAGAGCACTATCAGTTTTACCGCGATTATTATAAACATCCGGACTTTGAAACTGCTTATCAAAATCCGGATTCAGACCTTGCTGCAAACCTGACCTACACTCCCCAGCAGTTTGCCATTCATTACAGGATTGAATCTTATAAGCGTAATTATTCCTATACAACTCAGTGTTCTTCTATTCTGGAAAAATATTATGCTGAAAAGATTCTGGAGCCCGCTCCCCAGCTGATTTCCGACCTGGGAAAAAACTACCTTTACGGTACCATGGATTTTGTAAAAAACGCAGGCTATTTCAGCAAGCTTGCAAGAGACAATGCAGGAAGCCCTGCTGAGTTTTACTTCTGGTTTTATGCGGGCCGTTATTATGAAAAGGCCGGCATTTATTACCGCCAGAGCCGCTCATGCTTTGAAGCCGCAATTGCTGCAGCCACTTCCCCGGAACAAAAAGACAATGCCCTCTGGTATCTTTTAAATACTTCCCTCAATTTTTCTGTTGATTCAATTATTGATTCTATTGGTGAATATTCCCGCCAGTGGAATGACTGCGAATATTTTGAAGATTTTTTTGAACAGCTGGTTTCTGCCTTACTGGCGGCCGGAAAATGGAATGAGTTTGGAAGGATTTACAAGGCCATAGACGGCTATGCTTCTGATTTAACTACGGCACAGTTTGCCTATCTGTATGGCCGCCTGATTCAGGAAGGGCTGGCTACCGGAAGTGCGGATGAGGCCGAAAAAGCCTTTAAGCGGGCCTGCTACGGCGGAAGTTCTGTTTATTATAAATCTCTTGCAGCATACAGACTTGGCCTTTGGGAAAATCCTGCTGCCTTGAAAAAAATCATGTGTGCCCCAACTGCAGTTCGCCAGGCTGATTCTGCTTTGGAAGCATCTGAGGCTTACGACAAATCTCTTGAAAATCTGCTTCTTGGCTATGCCTACTTCGGCTTTCCAGAACTTATTTATCCTGAATGGCAGAAGATCCAGGGACAGACAATTTCACCAGAAACAAATTTTTACCTTTCTGATTTTCTTGCTAAATGTGCCAGCCTGGAAAAGGCCGAGGAGAATGAGAACACAGACTATTACACTCAGTCTCTGCGGATTGCAGCACGGGCACAGCGACTTTCAAAACGTCAGCTTACAAGAGATGAACTTGCCCTGGTTTACCCCTGCAACTACAAAGAATTTGTTTCTAAATACTGTGATGAGTACAAGGTCAGCCAGCCGGTAATGTTTGCCCTGATTCGCAGTGAAAGCTTTTTTGATGCAGATGTTATGAGTTCTGCCGGAGCTGTTGGCCTTACCCAGCTTATGGAATTTACCGGAAGCGACATTGCCCGCCGTTTTAAAATGCAGGACTACTCGCTTACAGACCCGGAAACAAATATCCGCTTTGGCACCTGGTATCTTGCAAATCTGATTTCCCGCTGTGATAATTCTGCCCTGCTGGGCTTTTTCTCATATAATGCTGGAATTAACCGTGTGCGCCGCTGGCAGAAAAGCTCTCTTATTGAGTTTGGTAAGAAAAGCAATATGCCTTTAGACCTTTTTCTTGAGACCGTTCCCTATGCCGAAACCCGCGAATATGGCCGCAAGCTTATATCAGCAAGTATCGCCTACGACTGGCTGGATTCCCCTGCCCGCTTCCAGCAGACCGTGGAAGAACTATTAAAGTAATTTACCTTGCCCTAAGACCTTTTTTTTATTATCTTATATGCGTAAGGTGGTAAACATGATTGAAGATCCAAAATTGCTTGAAACTGTAAAAGAAGCACTGGAAATGTTCCGTCCTCAGCTCCAGGCAGACGGCGGAGACATGGAATTTGTTTGTATTGATGACGATTACAAAGTTCATCTTAATTTAACTGGCGCATGTGGTGGCTGCCCGATGGCTGTTATGACTCTTAAAATGGGAATTGAGCGCTACCTCATTGATGCATGCCCTGAAATCAAAGAAGTTGTTCAGGACAATGCACAGAACCTTGATGAAATGGGAATGGGATTTTAATGAAGATTGATAACGATAAGTGGGTAGAAATTCACTATACCCTTAAGAACGAAAATGGAGAACAGCTGGACTCTTCTGTTGGAAATGAGCCTTTAGGTTATGTTCATGGACGCGGCTATTTAATTTCTGGTCTTGAAAATCAGCTTGCCGGACACGAGCCTGGCGACAAATTTTCAGCTCACATTGAACCAAAAGATGGTTACGGTGAATATGACAACAACCTGATTGTTGAGCTTGACCGCGATAAGTTTGAGTTTGACGGAGAAATCCAGGTTGGAATGCCTTTCCAGATGATGACACCTTCTGGACTTTCAATTGTTCACGTAACAAAAGTGGAAGGCAACAAAATCACTATTGATGGAAATCATGAGCTTGCCGGCCAGACTCTCAATTTTGACATTGAAGTAGTTGGCGTTCGCGATGCAACTGCAGAAGAACTTGCTCCTACAAGCGGATGCGGCGGTGGCTGTGGCGGTTGTGGTGGCTGCGGAGGCGGAGATTGCGGAAGCGGCGGCTGCGGTAATGGTTGTGGTGGCTGTAACTAAAAATAAAATGTCATGATGACATCTGCATTTACTTAATGCTGAGTGCGCCGAGAAGGATTTTAAAATTCTCTTCTATCGGCGCATTTTTTATGTCCACAGTAATATCAGCTATTCTCTGATACTGCTTGTAACGCTCCTCGTATTTTTTCATGAGAATTGCTTCTATCTGCTCAAGGGAAGTTGGATTTGCATCAAGAACATAAGCCGGTGCATTTTTAAAACTTCCCGTCTCTGTTACTTCAATCTTATCCATAATGCGTTTTACAGAATACTTAATATCCAGACGAAGGAAGACAAAGGTTGAACATTCTCGCAGGGCATGCAGGGCCGGCGGATTATCACAAATTCCACCACCTGTAGAAATCACAAGCTGTTTTTCTGCATTATCTTTTACGATTTTCTCGCAGGCTTCCTGTTCTGCAAGAGTAAATTCACCAACGCCCTTTGTTCTGTAAAGGGTTCTGTAATCCATGCACCTGATGCGGGCTATTGTTTCATCGGTATCAAAAAAATCAACTCCCAGCGTTTGTGCCAGAAGTCTGCCCTGAGTTGTCTTTCCGCAATGCTTGCAGCCCATGAGAACAATTGAATTGTAAATGCCTTCTCTCATATAAGTATTATAGCATACGAATTGTAAAAATCCAGCGATTAGAGTAAAATTAACTCTATATAAGTTTCCGGATAAAAATGCCGACTTTCCGGCATTTACGTTTTCCGGTTCTCGACTTCCCCAGGAGGATAAAGCACACTATGGGTATTGCTCTTTGTTTCGTTCCGCTTATTCTTGCAATTGTCTTATTCACCTTTGCTTATAAAATCAAAATTACCCATCAGCTTATTGCTGTTCTGTTGGGACTCCTGGCTGTTCTGCCAATTTCTTTTATTCAGTATTTTATTCCTGATTTTTCCGGCCTCTTCCGCTCGCCAGTTCTTTTTTCTTTTTTAAAATCGCTTATTATCTACGGCCTGATTGAAGAGGTCTTTAAAGCCCTGCTTCTGCTTCCTCTTCCTCATAAAATCTATGATGAAAATGAGGATATGCATACCTTTTTGCTGCTTTCTTTTGTAATGGGGCTCTCTCTGGGCTGCTTTGAATCTGTAGTTTATTATTTTGATCACCTTCAGGTTGCTAACAGTCAGGGTGCTACCCTTCTCTACGGCAAAATTGCAGTCCGCATCTTCACTTCAGATATCATTCATATGATGTGCACAGGCCTCTGCGGACTTTTCATCTATTCCTGCAGAAATAAAACTGCCCGCGTGTCTTGCCTTGTGGCAGCTGTTGTTATCCATGGTGTTTACGACTTCTTTGCAGGCTTTTCCGGCAGCCTTCGCTGGTTCTCGGTAGCGGTAGTTCTGATGTCTATTGCCCAGTGCCGCATAAAATACACCGCCCTGAAAAATACCGACAAATAGCACCAGAGAAGGGTAATTATTACACTAAACCGCATCAAAGCGCAAAAAACCGCACAAAAACCCCAAAATTTCACAAAAAAAGTGCAAATTTTGCCAAATTCCCCCTCCCCACTCTTGACAATCCCCGCCAACTCCCCTATAATACCCAAACAATACGACGCGGGGTAGAGCAGTTGGCAGCTCGTCGGGCTCATAACCCGGAGGCCGCAGGTTCGAGTCCTGCCCCCGCTAAATCTTAAATCCTTATGTTATAAGGAAATAAGTCACTTCTGACTTATCTTGAATAAGCTCAGCGTGGAAATACTTACTAAATGTATCAAGGCTTTGTAGAAAAGCTTTGAGGCTTGAAGTTAAGGTGGTTTCTATGGCTGAGCTTTTTTATTTAACAACTCGTCGCCATGGCGGTAATTACTATGTGAAGTTTCGTCTTGAAGATGGATCTCTTTCAAGTATGAAATGCACTGGTACTTCTAATTATGCAGAGGCTAAAAAAATAGCCTACACTTGGCTTACTACAGGAAACATTCCTGCCAGAAGCAACGCAAAGGTTCCAGACCAGGATAAAACAAATCTGGAAAAAATCAATTTTCTAAACAAGCTTAAAACACTTGATTTTAATTTCTCTGATGTACAAAGCATCGTTGATATTCTTGTGGACCGAAAATATCTTGTTTCTGGTATTATTCGTGCAACACCGGAAAGTCGTGATGCTTTAGAGTTCTTTAATGAATTCTGGGATTATGAAAACTCTCCTTATGCAAAAGAGAACAAAGTTCTTGGTTCAGAATTAAGTCATTCCTATTTTGCTACAGCAAAGGGAAGAATCAAGAACTACTGGTCCAAACATTTTGAAGGACGTTTCCTTGGTGAAATTACTCCTGACGATGTAGCAGCAATTTATCAGGATCCAAAGCTTGAAGGTCTTGCTCCTAAGACTGTAAAGGGAATTGTTGATGCTGTCACCGTTCCTTTAAGATGGGCGTATCAGAAGCATCTTACTCAGATGACAGGTTTTGATAATATTCCTCATGTCAAAGTTAAGGCTGTCAACGAAAGAAAAATCGTTCCTATGCAGAGCGTACCGGATGTATTTTCTGCAAAATGGGAAAATGAAATGTGCCGCCTTGCAAATCTTGTTGCCATGTACACAGGAATGCGTGCAGGCGAAGTTCAAGCAATCAGACTTGAAGACCTTTTTGAAGATCACATTCACGTATCTCATTCATGGGATAAATATGTTGGTCTTAAATCAACAAAGAATGGAGAAGAACGTGACTGCCCTATTTCCAAAGACTTGCATGAAGCTTTACTTAATCAGCTTGAATTTAATCCATGGAAAGTTCAGGAAGGTCAGAAGGCATTTATTTTCTTTGGTGACAAACCTGAAAAGCCAGTAAGTCAGAGAGGATTCAACAAGTACCTTCAGAGGGCACTTGAAGATATCGGCTATGAAAATCCAAAATCAATTACATTCCATTGCTGGAGACATGAATTCTGTACAGAAGCAAAACGCCTTGTTCATGATGACAGAATGATTCGAGAAGTGTCAGGTCATAAAACACAGCAGATGTTTGAACATTACTCTAAGCACATCGAACATGATGAAAGCCTTAAAACAATGGGAAAAGCAGCAGAGCAGTTATTTGGTAATATCGTAACGAAAACACTTAAACGCCATGGTATGGAGGCATAGTCGAGAAACTAAAGCAGATTACAGCTTATTTGTGCATATTTGATTGGATTATACTTGATTATATTCTGGTACATTGTTATATTGAAAATGTACTTAATAAATAAACCTTCGCCTGCCCGGGTTAGGAGGTAAACAGCATATATTTTTTGAAAGACCTGCCCTAAACCGTCTTCAAAAAATTTAATGCGAAAAATTTTTTGATTTCTTTATTTTTGCAACGGTCACTAATCTGGCCAATGTTTTTACTAAAAGTGATTTTCGCAGATCACGGGGAATCAAATGAAAAATAACGTGTTGGAAATCGTAGAATTTCCAAACGAAACTCTTTTGACCAGAACTCAGGTCAAGGAAATCCTTAAAATCTCTTATGCACAGCTGGACTCTCATATTCCAGACAGCGAGTTACCAAGAACACGCATGAATGGTCATACCTTCGTGTATCGTGATGATCTTGCAGCGTACATTCAGGCACATCGTTCTGATGGCCGAATGCATAAAGCTTCCAAAGGAGGCGCTGCATGAGTTTAGAGGTATTCGCATCGGCAATCAGCCAGATGGCTGAACAGTGCCCTACTACTGGAAGTGTAACAGCGACATTTACTGTTCATGACAGAAATGTTTACTTGAAATCTGTTGTTACTGCAGAGGATTCTGACAGTTCAGCAGATAGTAAAAAAGTTGAGGCCTTTAAGCCGGACTTTACAGCCCTGTACTTATACGACCTTAACAGGCTTCGTGTTTTCTACGGAGAGATAATCTTTGTAGTCAATGTAAAGGATGGTTCCTTAACAGACTATTCCTGCATCCCGGTAAACAAGTGGAATGCAGCAAAAGCATTATCCAGAAGCAGAAGCTTAAAATTCAAAGGCGTCGCTTAATCGGTGCTATCAAAACATAAGAGGATTTATATGAGTTTTATTAATAACATTTTGAATAAGGCTGCAAAAGCAGTAAACACAGAAGATAAAATCTTCACAGTATCAATCGATAAACTTCATTTTGATGAAGACTATAAAGCAGTTTTCAAGCAGGAAGAAGACAAAGTTCAGCGAATTGCTGAAGACATGAAGGCAAATGGATTTGATAAATCCCAGCCAATCATCCTTGATGAAAACTATGCCATTCTTGACGGAAACAGCCGCTTCATGGCCTGTCAGATTGCCGGAATTACAAAAGTGCCGGTTATCATCAAGAAGTTTGAATCAAAGAAAGAAGCTTTGTTATATGCGCTTGGTTTACAGGTGAACCGCCGCAACATCGCTGATGAATCAATTTTGATTGATACTTATAACAAACTTGCAGCTATGAAAGATGAAGAAGGAAACAAGCTTTTTACAGATGTTGAGATTGCAGAAAAGCTTAGAGTTTCACCTCGTCAGATTTCAAAAGCTAAGGAAGTTGATCTTAAAGCAACTGATGAAATCAAAGCTGCTCTTCGTGCTGGCGAAATCAGTCTTCACAAAGCTTATACTACGATGAAGGAAGAGAAGAAGACTGAAGAAATGCCCGTTCAGGAAGAAGAAGCTCAGACACCTTCTGAAGTTGTTGAAGAAACAACGGAGAGTACTCCAGATGCTGTTATCGAAGCTCCTTTTGAAACAGCCGCAATTGAATCAGATGATACATCACCTGCAGTAGAATCTCTTCCAAAGCCTAAGAAGCCTTCTGCAGAAAAGCCTCAGGTTGAAAAACTCAGCTTGAAGTTCAAACCAGAAGACTTCGCCTTGATTCAAAACGCAGCACAGGCTGCAAACGTTTCAGTTGCCGAATATGCAATGAACATTCTTATGAAATCAGTTCAGACAATTCCTGCAGCAGAAACAGTTTCCGAAAAGGAAACAGCTTAAACATGAAATAAGGTCCGAAATCCGCGGGCCTTACCACCTGGGAAGGTTCAGTTCGTTGAACCGGACCTTCCCTTTTTTTGATGGATATAAGTTATATTTGTATTGCGTTTGTACGCACAATGACTTATATTATAATACAAGAGGTATATATGGCAGCTAAAACAGCAAATCTTTATGCAAGAATAGAACCAGAAACAAAAGGACCTGCAGAAGCAATTCTCGCAGCACTTGGAATTCCTGTATCTACTGCAATCAACATGTTTTATAAGCAGATTATCCTTAATAATGGATTGCCATTTAAGGCCCAGCTTCCTTCTAAAAAGCCTTTGAATATTTCTGAAATGACTGAAGAACAGTTCAATGAAGAAATGGATAAAGCTTATCAGAGCATCCTCCGTGGCGAAGGGGTTCCTGCAGAAGAAGCTTTTGCAAGAATCAAGAGGGCTAGGTAATTGACTTATAAAGTTGTTATTGCTCCTGAAGCGATTGATGATATGCAAAGACATTATGATTTTCTTGCTTATGAAAGGAAATCTATCAGAAATGCCGAAGCTCAATTATCTCGCATTCAGAAGGAGATACTAAATTTGGATCTTTTGCCAAATGGATTTAGAAGATATTCTAAAGAACCATGGCATAGCAGAGGTTTAAGATATTTTCCTGTAGATAACTATCTTGTTTTCTATATGGTCGATGAAGAAAACCATATTGTAAATGTCATGAGAGTTATCGGCGGACAAATGGATTTGGATCAAATCTGGAAATAAACCTTTATCAAACAATAATCTTCCGAATCTGAGTTTCAGACAAAGGAAGTCACTTCCAGTTCATCACTGAATGGCCTGGCGTGGAACTAAATTACAATCCTTACCGGATGCACTAAAAAGCAGTGTATTCCGGCGGATTGCTTTTTTAGGAAAGCGCCGGGCTTTTTTTATGTCCGACGCAAAATCAAATATGAGAGGAAACATTGATTTTGTTCTTGATGAACACAAAAGTAACTTCACAAGAATCTCAAACAAATTTTTACAGGATATAAGACTTTCAAACGGAGCTAGAGGATTACTCGCACAGCTTTTAAGTCTTCCTGGAGACTGGTGTCTTTATAAAACTTCCCTTAAAGACTATAACGCAAGCAAACGCACAGCTATTGATTCCTGCTTAAAGGAACTTCAAGAACTTGGATATCTCAACATCAGAAAGAATGATGACGGGACTTTCAATTACAAAGTAGTCGAATTACCTGAAGGGGTCTTTACAATTTTTGATATGCTCAATGCACAAAAGAAACAGTGCACTGTTGAAAATCAGCAGAGCATTGTTGATTCTGAGAACGAGCATTGCTCAAAACCGTCATTAAACGATGTCGAAAATCAACAGGTACTAACTAAATATACTAACAATAAAATACTAACTACTACTAAGTCAGTAGTTAGTGAGAATTCTAGTAATGAAGAACTTAAGAAGTACATCGAAGAGTCATATGAATTAACTTTCACAGATGATTTTTATGAAAAAATTCTCCAAGTTTGTAATGAAAGAGGCCTCGATGTAAAAGACTATTTTGACTGGCTCTATCAGGAGAAAAAGGATTCTGCAAAGAAACTCGATTCCTATCTTTATAAATCCGCCTGTAATGTAAATCTGATTAATGAATATATCAGAGTCAGAAAACAGAAGGAAAAGATTCTTTCCTATGAAGATCCGGAACAAATCTGTCCTTCCTGTGGTCATAAGTTTAAGAGCATCGATTTCATAACAAGACAATGTATCTGCGGCCTTTCCTTAGATGAGATTCAGGCTATGGAAGGAGGCAGCAATGAGTAAGATCTTTTTTGATGAGAACGCTGAAAAGCAGCTGCTTGCCTGCATGCTCATGGATAATAAGGTTATCTGTGATGTAATCGCTAAAACTCAGGCTTCAATGTTTCATGAAGCAAAGCATCGTGTCATTTATGAAAACATCATCAAACTTTATAAGTCTGGAATAAATGTTGATCTTTGTACCCTGACAACAGAATTAATGAACAACGGATTGCTTCCAGCTGCGGGAAATGCAGGTTATGTTGCAAGCCTTACTGATGAAGTTCCGACAGCATCAAACTTTAATTTCTATCAGGATAAGATTATCAAGTACGCTCAGTGCAGGGCTCTTTACTTGGTACTTAAAGACAATCTTGAGAAACTTGGCCAGGCTGATAACTCGACAATTTTCAAAAATCTTGAAGATAACGTTTTTAAGATTTCATCTGCAACTACTGCAACAAAAATCTGGACTCCAAAAGCTCTTGCAGAAGATTACAACGAGTTTCTCAAATACAGCGAAGAAACCTGGGGAGAAGACAGAGGTATAAAAGTAGGTTTTCCTACTCTAGACCGCATGACAGACGGATTTCAGAATGAAGATGTAATCATTATCGGAGCCCGTCCTTCAATCGGCAAAACTGCACTCGCAATTTCTATGATGCAAAACCTTATGGAAAAAGATATTTCATGCGGCTTTATCAGTGCAGAAATGAGTCAGCGCCAGATTATGACAAGAATGGTAAGTCAGCGTACACGACTTGATGCATCCAGAATCAGAAGCGGTAAATACACAACTGAAATGAAGCAGAAGCTTTATGAAGCAACAGCCTATTACGCAAGCCGCAAGTTTTATATCGATGATACTCCAAACATCGAACTTGATGCCCTTATTTCAAGTGCAAGACATATGAAGCTGCATTATGGAATCAGGATTCTTTTTGTTGATTACATGGGACTTATCACTGTTGATAAAGATGGTCCAGTCTGGGAAAAAGTTTCTGATATTTCAAAGGCTCTCAAAGCTCTTGCCCGTGAATTAAAGATTCCGGTTGTGTCTTTGTGTCAGCTTGGCCGTGATGCTGAAGGAAACGAACCAACTATTTCTAACATCAGGGGTTCAGGGTCTGTTGAACAGGATGCAGACCTTGTAATTCTTTTAAACGGTGAACGGGATTTAACCTGCTACAGAAATCCTAATCCATTCCTTGAAAGAGACATGACACTTGCGAAACACAGAAACGGTCCATGTGGAAAAGTTTACCTGAACTTTGAAAAGCAGTTCACAATCTTTTCAGAAGATCCGGACCAGGAAGGTCGAGCAGAAGATGACAAGATGAAAAACATGACTGACAAGGAAAGAGAAAAATATCTTGCCAATAAAAACAAACATCAGGAGACGTACTAATGGCAATTCAAACAATGACTAAAATCACAGACCCGATTAACGGTACTACTAAAGAAAAAGATCCACATCTTTATGATTATGATAAGGTCGTTCATTCAAAGGATGACATGAAAGGCGTGAACAGAGGCCTCCAACGTCTCAATTATAAAATCACCGGAAAGGATGCATTTGATGAAAACGGAAATCACAAAGGATTTAAATGTTCAGCAAAATGCAGACCGGAAGTTGCAGAGGGGCACAATCGTAGAAATGAGAACTGGGTTAAGAAACTCGATCATGTTGCAAAAAACGGAGACTATGAAATCTGGATGGACTATAAGAATCTTGATTCTGCTTACAAAGAAATCTTTGGAGAAGCGCTTGAAGAATATAATAAAACGCAGCGCTCAAATCGCAGAATCAAGAATTATCTTGCACACATTCAAAATGACAAACGTCAGGGCTCAATGAAGAAAAGTGCAAAGGTTGATAATTCAAGAAAGCCTTACTATGAGTTTATTTTCCAGATTGGTCGACGTGATAATCGTCTTGATACAGAATCATCGAAAAAGATTCTCAAGGAATTCTGCCTTGAAATTATGCCCAAGCGCTTTCCTAATATCCGTCCGATTGGAATCTATCTTCATGCTGATGAAGCAACAAATGATGCTGTTACAGATGACAGACTTCAGGGAGCCGTTCACGTTCATTTTGTGTATGTACCAATTGCACATGCCCTTTCAAAAGAAGAACAGGAAGAAGAAAAGAAATGGAAAAAAGAACTCGAAGAAAAAGCCAGAAAAGAAGCAGCATCAAAGGATAATAAATTTGATAAAGCAAAGTTTGATGCTCAGGACTGGCAACTTATGCGTGCAAAGAAGTTTGGAAAAGCAATCGGGAATGGAATGAAACTCCAGTCTTCGCTTACTGGAGCCTGCTGTGAAATGGGATTCCGAACAAAAGGAAAGCTTACTGCTCAGATTCAGATGGAAGAAGCTGTCCGCAAAGGCCTTATGGACTTGGTAGAAAGCTATGGCATTAAAGTTGACCGTACTATCGATACAGACCGGGATGAAGTTGTTTCAATCCAAGAGTATAAAAAACGAGAGGACAACAAGGCTGTTCTTAAAGAAACTCAGAAACTTTATGAAGCTTCTCAGATGAACCTCAGAAGAAGTGAAGTTCTGAACGAAGCTACAGAAGAAAAGGAAGAAGCACTTGCTCAGCGTGAAAAAAATGTTTCCGGGCTAGAAAAGCAGAAGGAAGCTGTTGAAGCTATGGCTGCAGAAGTTCAGAAAGACAAAGAAAAAGTTGCACCTTATATTGAGCGCATTGATAATCTTGTTGAAGATGAGAAAACCGTCCAGCTTCGCAAAACAGAACTTAATGAACAGGCAGCCTTTCAAAATCAGAGGGATATAGACTTTGAAAGAATATCTAATGCAAAAGAGGCTGATATCGCATCCAGACAGAAAAGCGCGGCAGAAAAGGAAACATCACTTGGAACCTGGGAATCTGACTTGAAGAACATGGCAAGCACAGTGGAAAAAGACAAAACCCAAAATGCTGAAGCCGCAAAATTGAACGAAGAAAACGCTGCTATAAACGAAAGGAATGCAAAAGAAATTGCAGATAAGTTCGATGACTTTCATAAAGTAGAAGCAAAGTACAAAGTCTATTCTTCTACAGTTAATGAAAACGAGCAAATTAAAATCAATGTAGAAGACATTGGCCGTCAGCTTCGGAGTGACCTTCTTAGCGCAGATGGTTCCTGGCGTGATAAAGTTGATCACGCAGTTACAAATTTCACAGAACGCTGTCAAAAAGTTGTGACAAAACTTCATGATGCGGTTCTGGGTTTTAAGACTTTTCTTCAGGGAAAGTCCTCGGAGGATTTCAGAAAGCTGGCCAACGACATGGACCGTAATGGGACTAAGAGTTTTGAAGAGTATGCATCTAAATGGGCAAATGATTCTCTGGACTGGCAGATTGAACAGAGACAGCGGCAGTTACAGCTGAAGTCACACCGCAGAAGCGTTGATATTGAACGATAAATATAGAAGAAAATCGCTTACTTGCAAACTTGCGAATCGGGAAATCAGGAACAAAAAGTCCTGTTTCCCCGATTTTTTTATTAAAAAAGCATTGGAAAAGAGAGCCAAAAGATTGGTCTTGCCAATCACAGTGAACACAACACCGACAATGGCAACGACGGATCCAAAGGACCTTGTAGCCATAGTCGGGGTTGTGTGACCGTAACGCCGGTCAATCACTGGAAAAAGAGATGAAATATCCACGCACGGCGGCATATTTCACAAGTTCACTGTGAGGCAAGACCAGGTCGCAAGGTTGCGGAAGAAATTTTACTCTTTATTTTTATGACTCACATTCCGCAACAGGAAATCGATTTTCTACCATTTCTTTTATTTTTATAGAAAGATCTTCATCAAAGAATTTACGTACTTCCCTTCGGCTCTGGCTTGCGTTTCGTAGAAATAAATCAGCCGGATGGATTTCCAGAGCATATGCAATTTTTATAATAAGTTCAAAAGAAGGAAAATTTTTCCTAGATTCAATACCACCAATTGTACTTTTGGCACAGTCACAAATTCCAGATAGTTCTAGCTGAGACATCCCTTTTTGTGTCCTGTAAAAAATCAGGTTTTCTATAAAATCATCTTGAAAATTGTTCATACGGTCAAAATAACCGTTCAAACTTCTATAGAAGTGGGTTAAACCGTCCGATTATATACTAAAGGTGGGTATTACCATATTTTTATTAAATAAAATCAGTTTACCCGCCTGGAAGAGTAAAAGATGCCACTTTTAGATTTTTCAAGTTCTACTCCGAACCAACAGTCAGTTATTCTCACCACAGAGCAACCATTGCTTGTTATTGCAGGTCCTGGAGCCGGCAAGACAAAGACTCTCGTAGACCGAGTGATACATCTTGTGGCCGACTTGAATATCTCAGCTTCAAACATAATGGTTGCGACATTCACCGAAAAAGCTGCAAAGGAACTTGTAAGCCGCATTTCATCTCTTGCTCACAAACTCGGTGTGACAATCGACATTTCCGACATGTACATTGGGACGCTGCACTCAATCTTTTTGAATATTCTTGAAGAATACCGTGCTCATACTTCGCTTGCTCGTAATTACCGCGTACTCGATGATTTTGAAAAGCAATATCTCATTTTTCAAAATGCAGATCGATTCAACAAAATAGAAAACCTTAATGTATTGGTAAGTGGTCATTTTGGCTGGAATTTTGCAAAAGATATAGCTGCATTGGTGAGTCGGCCAAGTGAAGAAAACCTCGATTTAGAAAAACTTTCATCTTGTACAGATTGTATTTCTCTTCCAGTTCTTGCTTCCCTTACAAAAGAATATCGTGCGCTTTTGGCAGAAAATAATGCTCTTGATTTTTCACTGATTCAGACGATGATGTGGGAACTCTTAAAAGATGAATATGTTCTGAATGATTTACGGGAAAAAATCCAGTACTTGATGATTGACGAATATCAGGACACAAATCGCATTCAGGAGCAGATTCTATTAAAGCTTGCTTCTCCAAAAAATAAAATCTGTGTTGTGGGTGATGATAACCAGGCTCTATACCGCTTTCGTGGTGCAACTGTAGAAAATATTTTGCGCTTCCAGGAAAACTTTGCAAAAGGTGAATGCAGGAAAATTGAGCTGAATGACAACTTCCGTTCGCAGAAAGATATTATCAATTTCTACAATAAATATATGAAATCACCTTGGCTTTCGGTAGATAAAGATGGAAGCACTGGAAATTGGGAAGGAGATAACGGTGAATTATTCCGTTATGACAAAACAATCCTTCACGCAAAGAATACAACTGAAGAACAAGAGAATTATCCTGGCGTTGTTCGCGTTATGGGGAATGCAAAAGTTGAGACTTGGTGTAATGAAGTTTTTGATTTTATCACCACGCTTAAAAAGAAAGATATTCTTAAAAATTATAATCAGATTGCGGTGCTTTCTTATTCAGTAAAAAACGACAATACACGATGTCTTGCTCAGTATCTTGAGGAACACGGGATTCCAACATTCAGTCCTCGAAGCGATATGTTTTTTGAACGCAAGGAAATCAAGCTTGCAATCGGTTTTTATATGTTCATTTTTCCAAAATTGATTGACGATGTATTAAAACCGAATCCAGATTATCGAAAAACAAATGATGTTTATTCATATTATGAAGACTGTGCAAAGACTTTTGGAGAAGAAGTCAGAAAGGATAGAGAAAAGCATAAGAGTCTTTTGATTTTTGCAACTCAAAAGTTTAAAGAACTTGCAAATTTAACAGACAACACAGACTATGCATTTGCTGATTTATTTTATCAGATTTTGCAGTTTCCACTGTTCAAAGAATTGATTGATGTCGAGCTTGATTCCGGTGTTCAAGATCTGCGTCCGGCCTATAATCTTGCAAAGTTCAGCCAGCTTTTGACTCGCTTTGAAGCAATGTTCAATGTAAATGTCTTTATTGCTGAAAAAAAGAATCTTCATTGGGTATTAAAGCAACTTTTTGGAAATTATCTTAATTTTCTCTATGACGGCGGACTTGAAGAATACGAAGACTTTGACATGGTAACACCTAACGGCTGTATAAGCTTTATGACAATCCATCAGTCAAAAGGATTACAGTTTCCAGTAACAATAGTCAGCTCTCTTGGCCGAAGTCCTCGAAAGAGTTTTGACACTCTAGATGAAGACATTGCTCAATATTATCATCATAAAACTCCTTGGGAACCTCTTAATCGTACCAAGTATTTTGACTTCTGGCGACTTTATTACACTGCATTCAGCCGGGCGCAGAGCCTGCTTGTACTGAGCGATTTAGATACAAATCGCGGAGAACGTGCAGAACGGCAGCATAATTGCCCTTCAAAATACTTTGATGCTGTCTATAAAGATGTGCCTGATTGGGAAGAACTATTTAATACTGGAAACACTGCCCCAGTATTAGAAGAAGTTAAACCTAGCGACATAAAGCACGAATACTCTTTTACAAGCCACATTCTTTTGTATGAAGCTTGCCCTTTACAGTACAAATTTTTCCGTGAACTTGAGTTTATGCCGGTTAGAAACAACTCGTTCTTGTTTGGTACGCTCGTACATCAGACTATTGAGGATATTCACAAAACTGTTCTTGAAGGTCGAGCTGATGAAGTTACAAACGAAAAGATAGATACATGGCTTGCAGAAAATTACAGAGAGATTTCAAAAGCAGAGAACGCCTATTTTTCAGAAAGCACCTTAAAAGTAATTCGCAAAAACATTCAGAACTATGTGGACTACGCAAAGGACGACTGGCAGAAAGTAAAAGAAGCAGAAGTTCCGGTAACGCTGCAGCAGGAAGATTATATTCTTGAAGGCAAAATCGACTTGGTTCGCGGACAGGGCGACACTTATGAGATTCTCGATTTTAAGACTGGAAAAAAGCCGGACGTGAACGATGCAGAAAGCAAAGAACGGCTTACGCAATACCGCCGTCAGCTTGAAATTTACGCAAAGATTATCCATGAACGCACTGGAAAAGAGATAAGCCGACTAAACCTGTTCTATACAGGCACAACGGATGAAAGCCCGATTGTAAGCTACAAGTACGAAAATGCTTCCGTTGAAAAAACAATCAAAGATGTCACAGATGTTGTTCACAGCATAGAAGCAAAAGATTTTTCGATTAAGAAAAAATGCAATCCAAAGCAATGCAGCGAATGTGACTTTAAATACTACTGTGGGAAAAATATTTAGGAGATATAAAACATGAGCGAACAGAAAGAATTTGAATTTAATTACGAACCAATTCGAGGCTACCCAGAACTACGCTGGACTGGAAAACGTCCATTTACAGGAACACCATACTATCCGGCTCAATTAAAAGAAAGTTACGGTGACGATATTGATGGTTGGCGAAACAAAATATACTGGGGCGACAACCTGCAAGTAATGAGTCACCTGCTCAAAGATTATCGCGGTTTGGTAAATCTGATTTATATTGATCCCCCATTTGACAGTAAAGCAGACTACAAAAAGAAAATCGAGTTGCGAGGAAAAGCCGCTACCACTGACAGCACGACTTTTGAAGAAAAACAGTATGGTGATATTTGGACAAATGACGAATACTTGCAGTTTATGTACGAACGTCTCATTTTGTGCAGAGAACTTCTTGCAGATAACGGAAGTATTTATTTGCATTGCGACTGGCATAAAAGTCATTATTTACGAAATATTATGAGTGAAGTATTTGGTGAAAATCTTTGCCGGAATGAAATTATTTGGTGCTATAAAACTTCACTTAGAGCATCTGATAAAGCTTATGGACATGATCATGATACAATTCTCTTTTATGCTAAAACTTCTGAGAATATAATTCATCCTGATAAAAAAGATTTTCCTTCAAGTGAAAGTACGATAAAACGTTGGGGAAAATATGCTGATGAAAATGGATTTGTAAGTAACAAGCATTTTGCCGGAAGTGCAAGCACAATAATAAATACGGAAGATGAAACTAAGGGATTTAATATTTATTATGGAATACCTCGCGATTGGTGGGAAATTTCTAGCAATGTTGCAAAAGGAAATACTTCAGAAGTTGATGCAGGAAAATACCCAACTCAAAAACCCGAAGCTCTTCTCGAACGTATCATCAAAGCCTCATCTAATCCCGGAGACATCGTATTCGACTGTTTTATGGGAAGCGGTACAACACAAGCTGTTGCAATGAAACTGGGCAGACGTTTTATCGGTGCGGACATCAACCTTGGTGCAGTACAGACTACTACAAAACGCCTTATCAAAGTTGCAAAAGATTTGAACGGACAGCTACAGACAGAAAATCATCTTTACACAGGATTTGAAGTCTACAACGTAAATGACTACGAATTCTTCCGCAATGAACTTGAAGCAAAACGGCTTATCTGCGAAGCAATGGGGATGGAACAGCTTACAGACAGCAATGTGTACGATGCACTCTACGAAGGCCGCAAAGTGTGCATTCTTGGAATTAACCGTATTGCAACCGCAAGTGAATTTGCAAAATTGCTTTCTAATGTGAACATCTCTGAATGGCAGGAGCGGCAGAAAGAAAATCCGACCAAGCCAGTTGAGCAGATTACTTTTGTCTGCATGGGACATGATCCAAACCTCAAGGCTCAGTTTGAAGAAGAAGTAAGCAAAATGGGCTTTAAGGTAGATGTAGAAATAATTGACCTTCTTCGCGACAAAAAAGATCTACGTTTCAAGCGTGATTCAGACGCAAAAGTCGTAATCAAAAACGGTAAACTCGTTATCGAAAACTTCTATCCTATGAATCTTTTACAGAAGCTCAGTATTGAAAAAACAGACGTAAGCGACTGGAAAGAACTTGCAGAAAGCGTCTTCATCGACTGGAACTACGACGGAGTAACATTCAGCCCTGAAGCAACAGATATTCCAGAAAAGAATGAGCTTGTAAAAGGTGAATACGAAATTCCAAAATCAGCCGGAACAATCCACATAAAAATTACAGATCTTATCAGTGAAAGCTGGGAAGGAAATGTGGAGGTAGAGTAATGGCTAAAGCAAAAGGCAATGAAATTGATTTTCCATTCTACCGCATTATGTGGCAGTTCTATGTAAACAATAAGAAGGAAATCAAGAAATCATACACTAAACTTACTCGTGATATTTTATCAAATGCAGCACCTGATAAGGATAATCCAAACTGTTTCTTGCGTAAACCGCAATATGAAGCATTTGAGATGTATGTGTTCTTAAAAGAATATCTTGGAAATCCTCGTCTTGCAGATTTGTTTGATGACTGGCATAAAAATAAAATGGTTAAGGGTGCAAATGAAAATGCTGGAGTTCCGTTTACATTTGATAATTCTCGCTTTTACGAAGATGGACTATTCAGCATTATCGATACCACAAACCGCGATACCCTCTTTGCTTTTTTTGATCAGTTAAAAGATTTACGGCAGGAATATTCAAACTATATTTTTGCTCTAACGATGGGAACCGGAAAAACGATTCTTATGGCTTTATGCATTTTCTATGAGTTTTTGCTTGCACATAAATACCCTCATGATGAGAGATTCTGTCATAATGCTCTTGTACTTGCTCCTGACACAACAGTTTTACAATCGCTCAAAGAGATTCAGACTTTTGATAAAGCAAAAGTATTTACAGAAAAATATGCAAATGAACTCGACTCAATAATCAAGTTTCATTTCCTTGATGAAGACGGTGTTGTCTTAAGCACAATGGATGGCTCAGATTATAACCTGATTATTTCTACAGCTCAGAAAATAATCTTAAAGAAAAAACATAAAGAAGAGTCTGCTCAGAATCTCCTATTCCAAGATTCATGGCAGGATGCAATAAAAGATAACCCGAACGCAGACCTTTATATGCTTGATGATGAATCAGAGCTTATGGCAAACCAGCGGTATCAGAAACTTACTCGCTTAAAGCAGCTTGGTATTTATGTAGATGAAGCACACCATGCATTCGGTAAGTCCCTAAAAAGTGATATGCTTGACCGTACAAAAGAGACTAGTTTGCGTTTGACAATCGACGGCCTTGTGCAAGAATTGGATGCCGCTGGTACAAAAGTCGTTGCTTGTTACAACTTTACCGGAACGCCTTACATTGAAAACCGACTTATGCCTGAAGTTGTCTATGAATACGGTTTAAAAGAAGCCATTGATTCAGGCTACCTCAAAAAGACTTTTATTGACGATTACGCAAATGTTCAAACTCAGAGTTTTGTAACAAACGCGGTCGAAAGTTTTGTAAAACATCACAGAAATGAAAAAGGAGTTTGGAACCGCTACGAAAACATGCTTCCAAAAATGGCTTTATTCGCTACCACAATAGATGAACTCAACAATGAATTAAGACCATCCCTTGAAACAGCATTGAGAAAACTTGATATTTCAGAAGATTCAATTCTTGTAAACGTCGGTGATGATAAGCTTACAAAGCAAGATGATTTGCGTGAATTCTTAAAACTTGATACTCCAGAAAGTAAAAAGCAGTTTATTCTTCTTGTAGGAAAAGGCAAAGAGGGCTGGAACTGCCGTTCACTTTTTAGTGTTGCTTTATTCCGCAAACCAAAGAGTACAATTTTTGTTCTTCAAGCTACAATGCGCTGTTTGCGTTCAATTACAGAAACTCAGCAGACAGGTCAAATCTTTTTGAGCACAGAAAACCTAAGCATCTTGCAGGATGAACTTAACAAGAACTTTAAGGTTAGCGTTGATGATCTTAAGGGAAAAGATAACTCAAATAAAAAAGTCCGCCATATTTATGTACGCGAAAAAGTTCCTGTAAAAATGATTGAACAAACTTATGAATACAAAATCACAGAGCTTAAGCCGGGAGATTTTACTCTCTTTGGTAACGGCAGCGGTTTTGATTTTGAAAAATACCGCCGTACAAAAAGTACTCATTCACTTTCGAATATCGATTCCGCTTCAATTCGCAAAGAGGTTGATTCAACAGATGAACGCACCTTTACAGAGTACTCACTTGTTGCAGAACTTTCGCTCTATCTTACACAACACGAAATTGACGCAGATGGGAAGAACAAAGTGTGTCGCTGGTCGCCTGTGCAAATCCGAGAACTACTCGAACACTGCATTGACGGAATAGATACGATACTTGAAAAAGTAAATTACTCAAATGCTATTCTGTATGATTGGGTTGTGCCTGAACTTTTCAAACAGATTTACAAAATCTCTTATGAAAAAGGCGAAAAGAAAGAAATTATAAAATGGCTTACAAAAGATCCTCCAAAGAACCCGGATGGAACAGACGGCTGTTACAATCTTAATTTTGATGATGATTTGTTTGTGGAAGAAACTGCAGCGCAATTTTCTGAATACAGTCAGAGTTCCATTAACTCCACACATGCAAAGAAAAGCTTTAATCTTTCTGGTTATGGATTTGATTCCGGCTCAGAAAAATCTTTCTTTGTGAGAAATCTCTTCAACAACAGTGAAATAAAACATATCTGGTTTACCGGAATGCTCACTAATGGCCAAAGCGACTTCTATGTTCATTACATCGATCCTGAACTCCATACACTGCGTTCTTACTATCCAGATTTCCTTGTTGAATTGAATGACGGCAAATTATACATCGTAGAAATTAAGGGTGAAAACTTAATTGATAAAGCAAGCACACAGGCAAAAGTACAGTATGCAAAACAAATGTATTCTGCAAGCGGACTTGAATATGTGTTTATACCGTCAAAGTATGCAGATATGATTTTGCAAGAGTTTGTAAAGGATTCTCCTAGTTTGGATTTGTTCGGTGTTGAGAAAAAAGGTATTTACAAGATTGATGAGGAATACGGATTACAACAAGCTGCATCTCCTCGATCAGATTTTGGAAAATAAAAAAGCTCCAACAAAGGCATATAGTCCTTTGTTGGAGTTATAAATGAAAGATGTGTTAGGAATTCTTCAGAGAGAATTCTTTTCTATTGCATGTAGCAACTGTGTTTTCATCTTCATCTGACCATTCAGATACAATCTGTTCAACAGAATAAATATCTTTCTTGTAATCAGATGTCTGAATGAAAATTAATTCTTCTTCAAGACTCCATTCTCTTGAAATAGCATACACAGAATTATCTGTTTTTATAATAACAGCATCATCCATAGTAATTTCGTAGATAGTGTTACCAGAAGAATCTTTTACGTTGATTTCATCTTTTACAATAATGATGTCTTTAATGACTTCATTTACAGAAGTTTCTGCAATAGAATCTTCAACCATAAGCTGGAATGGCTTTTCCTTTGTAATCTTATTAACATAGAATTTTGAAACTTCTTCGGAATCTCCAAAGTATTCAATTTCTGTTAATTCATTACGGAGTTCAATTTCGGAATCTTCTGATACAAGTAATATGTTACCGAAAATTCTGTTCCAGCTGTCTTTCTGCTGCGACTTAAAACATAAAAGTTTCTTGCCGACTAAAGATTTCAATGTATTTAATTCTTGAGAAGTAATACCGTGAATTATCACTTTGAGCCTCCAATTCTTACAAAATGTATTTTCTGATGTGTTTTGACACCATCATGAAAACCTTCCAGCTTCAAGTCTACGGCAGGACTATCCTTTGATGAAGTCTTTATCCTTATCGTAATTTTTGAACCATCCGGCATAGTTGTAATAAATCCATGACCATTCGACAGCGGTTTCTCTGCTCCCCCATCGGTTAATAAGTCATAGAACCTTCCAGCTTCTGCTTCTGGATTCTTAGTGCGTATCTGTCGAATCCAGTTTGCAGAACCTTTTTTCCCTTTTTCACCAAAATATCCGCTTGGCGAAAGTCCATATTCTTGTGCGGTGTAGTGGATATTATTATCAACTCTGTTGATTGGAAATAATCCACTAATATCTTTACTTGAATCACTCATCTGGCATCACCGGAATAATCCTTCTTTGTATTCCTTCTGCTTGGATAAGTGACAATCTTAATTCCAGAAGTCCAAAGACTTTTGAAACAGGCATAGTTTGAAGAACCGTAAACAAGAATTGTATGAGGCTGCAGAACCTCTATCATCTTGATTAAATATTCTTCAAAGTCAGCCCTGTTTTTAAGATTTTTAAGCCGACAGGCAACTGCCCCTATTGCAACAATGCTGTTTTTTGGGATTCCTCTAAAACAAATATCTAGAGTATCCTTACTCCAACGAACATTATTGATAACATTTATCCCCATTGTCGAACACCAGAAACCAAACGCACGCATCCGATAAGTGTTCCACCATTTCAATGGCAGGGGAAAGTCAGCATTGGTGCTAAAATCTGGAGCTATAATTCCGGCGAAATGCTTTATGATTTCATACGCCTTATTATATGCAAACCAGATTCCATTTATTCCGTCAAATAAAAAGTCATCAAGATAGAAGCAAATATATTCATTTCTCTTGAAATTCTTATTCTTCTTATTATTTTCCTTGAAGATATGTTTCGCCTGTTTCCAGGTGACTAAATCTTCAGGAATCTCATCTCTCAAAGTTCTGCAAAAGGGAATATTATGTTCATCCCATTCCTTGCAGTCTTTGACCATAAAAGCATTCCACCAAATATCTATAAGACTTGGGCGAATGCCAGAGTACCTAATCTTTTTCATAGGTGCCTCCTTTTGTGTAAAGGCAACTCCTTTTGTACGGTGGGACAATGCAAACTACATCAAAACACACCAGGAGAAGCGTCAATAAAATAGTTATTGACGAAAGCACCTGTTCAGGGTTAATATTCAATTACCACATCGAAATATTCTGAAAAGATGTTTCGTCAAGTTGATTTCGGCTGATAACAGAAATCACTTAGAAACCTTGCTTTGATTGATCGTCTTAGCGAGGTTTTTTATTTTATAAACAATCATAGGCAGCACCTCCTGTTATATAGTTCAATTTTTTAAGTCGGATTTTTGCTGCTTTCTTAGATACTCTAAAAGTACTTACGAATCGCAAAAATTCAGCTTTAAGTTCATTATATGGCATTTCTGCTAAATATGGGGCCGGTTCTTCACCAAAAACAAATTCAGGCTCTTTTTTATAGTCTTTCCAGAATTCAGCAACGGCTTCTTTTGGCATAAGAAAACAAGAAGCAAAGTAATCAGCCTGCCATTCAATCCAGTCTCTTCCTTGTGTATTATCGAGATTTTCAATGTTATCTCTGTGGCAGGTTATTGCAAAAGATTCCTTCGGATCTTCATCAAACAGTAATGGTTGCGTAGAATAGTCTGGCTCTTCGAATTTTCTGCGATGATAAACATTGTGACCAAGTTCATGGGCCAATGTATAGTTTAATCGGCCTTCTTGTTTTTCATCAGCTTCTAGTTCGGAAGAAATAATAATCATTCCTTTATCCACTTTATAAGGAACTATTTGACCATCTCTAACTATATTTATATACCCTTTGGAAAATGAAGTCATTCCTAAGACATATTCGTCTGCAAATGATTGAAAATCCATAGAGATTCCGCAGTATAATTCAATGATGTTTTCGATTGGTGTTGCTTGTGGATTAAGAAAGGAATACTCAGGATGAGATTTTGAATACTCCTGAAGTATAAAAGATGAGTGATTATCTATTTCTGTAGCTCTTAGAATAGGTGTATCATTTTTACCATATTTCAGATTAAACTCTGGAATGTTTTTCAATTTTTGTCCTCAAGGTCTTTAATAAACCTCTCCCAATCTTCTCTAGTTGCACCTTTAGCTTTTGCTGTTCTAAGAGCAACCTTTGCCATATCATTTTCTGTTACATACTCAGAAACGTCTTTTGCAAGTTCGTTTTTCTGAGCAGCTGCCATATCATATAATTTGTTTGCTTCTTCTGGGGTTAATTTTAAAACCCTGACAAGGGAATCCAGCAACTTTTTTTCATTAGGTTCTCGATTTCCTTTCTCAATATCGCTTAGGTAAGGTGCAGAAACGTCTAATTCTTTTGCAAAACCTCTAAGCGTCATATTTAACTCGAGTCTCCTTTTTGAAATAAAATCTCCAAATTCGCTCATTATATCCTCACAGCCCTTCCACCCATGTGAAAATATTGTTAGCTGTTCGCTAACTGCTAACATAATAACACACTACCAATAGCGTTGTCAAATTTATTTTCCTGAATTTATCCACTAGGTCAATAAATTTTGCAAAATTTCATCTAAATTTTTGAATAATTCTTCGATTTTTGCAACGATGCGACGTTGTTCGGTAAGTGGTGGTAGAGGATAAAGCCAATTCTTTATATCATCACTACTAATAGAGGGAGAATTATCACCTTTCATAAATTGATTTAAGCCTTTTATAACATATTCTGATGTCATCAAATAGAACAAGAATTTTGAAAAAACAAAAGACCTTGGTTTACAAACATAAAAGCCTGTTGAAGCAATACAATCCGAATTCTTTTCTTCAATTTTTGCGGTTACAAGAGGTACCCCAGAATCAATTTTATTTGGTGTTACTCCACGATAATCAATAAAATTAAATATTTGATTTAATCTACACCAAGCCCATCCCTCAGGCACTTCAAATGGAATATCATCTTCAATATTTTTTACACTTCCATCCGCGAACTGCTCATAATGCCGCTTATGTTATTATTGCTTAATATTATCTTTTTAACTGTTTTATAAATTATTAAAATGTTATAATTTTGAATTAAGTAAGGAAAAAAATGAATAAAAGTGAATTTATTTGCTGTGACTGTTTTAAGAATATTGATATTCAAAATTATATAAAATCAAGAAATGATATTCGGACTTGTTCGTTATGTGGTAAGACGAAACCTGTTATCAACTCTACGAATATAGATCTAATCAATATGATGCGTGGATTAATTCGTTATTACTATCCTGAATACTTATATAATAGACATTGTGGAGGAACTGATAATCCAATTGATTTATTAATTGATGAAAATCCAATTATTAAGAATCCAAAAGAAATTTGGAAAACTGAAACTGATGATGATTTGGATTCTTTTATGACTATAATGGATCCAACAATTGGACAAAATGATATTGGGTATCCATATCCTTTATTTAAAAATGGCCCATATGACAGAAGATATGATATTTTCACTGAACCTATCTCAAAAGAACAAACTAAATGGGATGAAATTTTGAACGAAATGGAATCAACAAATTACAATGATCTATTAAATAAATATGTTATATGGTCTAAGAAAATTTTTGATAGTAATACATTAATTTTAGATAAAACCTCGGAGAATTGGTTTAGAGCAAGAATCGGCTATGAAGAAAAAACAATAAAAAATGAATTTAACTCTGTATATAAAATAAAAAAAGTTTATAGTTCTAAAAATATAAAAGCACCGCCTTGTATGATAGCATCTTCTGGCAGATGTAACCGGGAAGGAATATCGTACTTATATTTAGCGTCTGATATAAATACTGCAATTGCAGAAGTAAGACCAGAACCTGGACATTATGTTTCTATTGGTGAGTTTCAGTTAGATAATACTATTAATGTTGTTAATTTATGTTACACAGATTTAGCTACTCTTTCGAGATCCTTAGAAGGGTTAGAAGAATATAATTTATTTCAAAAAATTAAGGCTGAATTTGAAACCCCTTTAACTAGAGATATTTTAAATAAATATTTAAAATCACAATTTATTTCTGACTTAATCAAACTTAATGGTTATGATGGTTTAATTTTTAACAGTTCTGTTTCTGATGGGAAAAATCTTGTTTTATTTGATTCAAGTAAAGCAAAAGTTGTACCAAGGAAAGGAAAATTATTTAAAATACAAAAACAAAGATTTGATTATGGAAGAGTTAAAAACGAGCACGATGGATGGCGTGAAGAATATTCAGAAGTTATACGACATGTTTAATAGGATAAAAAGGTCGTAAAACGCCTTATTACAGAATTGTTTCATATAGATTTCCATAAATCGGAAATATTACTACTTCAAGTTTTAGAATCTATATGATTACTAAATTAGATATAAATTAAGGAAAAAATTATGAACAATATTTATACTGTAATCGATAAATGGAATCTTAATAATCTGGATATAAATATCTTGTCTGATACTGAATTGGATAAATTAATCAATGATATTGAAAATGCATATAACAATGCCGGAATGCCTAAAATAAATGGAATGCATTTATCTATAACAGATTCTGTAAATATTATGGAAAATCCAAAATGTGACATAAGAAATATAACATATCCTTTATTATTTTCTTCTCAAATTTGGCTACCAGATCCTATTTATACAGCAGTTGCAAAGCTCTCGAGTGAATTATGGAAAAAATTACCAGAATCTGGATGTAATGAAATTACTATTTCTATTATGAATAAAAAATGGTGGAATTTATATGATATACAAGCAACAGAGAGAAAGGAATACTTAAAACTCACTATATCTCGTTTTTTACCAAAATTATTACAGATAAGGGAATTGGTGGATCTAAACTATATATACATTTACCCTTGGGAATTAATTCTAAAAAATGATTTTCCTCGGTATGCCAAAACCATCACAGAGTTAGAGAGCCATAAAGAGTTTATTTTTAGTCTTACAACTCAATATATGCAATCTGATTATTCATTAGGTATTAGATTACCTTCTTTTTCTATACAAGGAATGATCAATAATCAGTTACAAAATCTCTATTTTAAGGACCAAGGCCAGATGCTTTTATTAGGATTAATTAATGCGAATATTTCTAATTATCTAAAATCTGATCTTTATGAAAATAAGAAAGGGGATAGACTTGTACATGACTATATTCGAAATGGATTATCACTGTCTAATAATAATCCATTTATAATTCAATACTCAATTCCAGCTTTCCAGGAAGGCTTATGGGAAAATATTGTAGCACTAAAAAAAGATTCAGAACTATTATTCAGTCTGATAGAAGTAATACAAAAGTTCTCGTATGGAGATCCAAATAATAACCAAGATTTAAAAGATGAATTACTCGAATTGTCATCAAAACTGTCTCTTTCTAATTCTATTAAGCGTTTATTTACAGGAGAAAGTCTTCAAGCCAATTTAGGATTATTAGGTAACACTGCGAATAATATAATCACAGGTAGTACTGTAAATGCAGCTCTAACAGGGGCTGGAGTTGCAACAGGTCTTGGACTTCTTGGAACTTTATTCTCTGAGTATATAAAAGGAAAAAAAAGACGAGATATAATATTGTCTCTGGCAGAAAAAGTTTAGTTATATATTATACAACATAAAGTATGTTTTTTAGAGGTGTAAATGATTGATTTTGAAGATTTAAACAAAACCTGGTCTATAATTGTAAAGAACCGAGACATGAAAACAGATGCTCAGGTAATTAACTTCTTCCGTGCTGTTCAGCATGGAAAGAATCTTGTAAAAGATGTTACACTTGAGATGATTTCATCATTGGATACAGAGACTGCAGATAAGGTTAAAAGAATCAATCTCTTATTTGATATGATGAAAGATGCTCAGGAAAAAGCCTTCGGAGGCATTATAGACAAGAATTATTAGTAATTCTTTGAAATGGCCTCCGAGGTTTTGGCCCGACTAACAGTATTTGTATCCGAAATTTGTAGAAAAATATTAGTGCTAGGTATAGTTACATAGCGTATTTTTATTGAAAATTCGCCAAATTTGGGCTATAATGACATAAATTTCAGGCTCTTTATGGGTAGGTATGGTTATGTGTAGTTTTCTTAGACCACTCATAACCCGGAGGCCGCAGGTTCGAGTCCTGCCCCCGCTAAATCTGAAACTTTCCTG
>SFOB01000251.1 GCA_004554075.1 Treponema sp. | reverse complement strand
TTTTGTACAAATTGAAGATAGCCTTGAAGATCTTCCGGACCATTTATAATAACAACGTCTCTTTTGAAATAATTTGAAAAGAGTTCATATGTTTTTCTTTTATCAGAAAAAATATCTTCAACATTAGAGTTTTGCTCAATCTCATTATGTAGTCTTAAGTATTCATAGGAAGAAACATACTCAAGACATTCTTTCTTTGATTTGTGTTCAAATCCATATCCGGAAAACTCACAAAATAGAAACTCATAAGCATATCTATAATACACCATTTTTAGTTTGAGCTTTAATTTGCTGAATTTATTATCAGTGTTTGTATCAAAATCATATTTGTGAATTTCGTTATTAATGTCGAAAATATTTTTACCAAAAAGTGTTTTAATTAAGGCTTCGGTAATTATAGGAAATCTGAGAAATCTATTTAGTCTTGCTTTTTCAGGTATTTCATTTTCGGGAAAATAAATCTGCATTTTAGACTCCTGATTTTGAGAAAATTATATACATCAAAAATAATTAGACTTGCTCTTTATTGGGATTATATGTCCATATAGAATATCTGATGGGATAATAACAATATGCTATTGGGCCTTTTTTGAACAGCACCTCTTGTTTTTGCATTGTCCAACCCGGTTTATCTTTTACGTATTTAGCCATGTAGTGATCTACGTATAAAATAATTGTTACAGGATGAGTAATGTCATTTTGTATTTTTTCAAGAAAATTTACATACATATCTTCAAGAAAAGGACGGCATAGCATAATAATGTCATAGTCGTTATAGTTTAACTTAAATGCATCGCCGGAATATATTGTAAGATTATCATATTTTTTAGCCCAACCTTGCGCGTATTCTGCAACAATAGGATTTAACTCAATTCCGTAAAGCTGACCGGGAAAGTGCAAACGCTCCATTTCTGCAAGTATTCTGCCCTTACCACAGCCTACATCGATAAATTTATCATCTTTGCTGAATTTCATATCCTTAAAGACTTCATCAAGCGCCCAATATCTTGCCGATTGACTACCTGTTGCTTGCAAAACCTTTTTGTCAACCGATGCAACATATTTTGTAAGAGATTTCCCGCATATTTTTAAGTCTTTGCTTATATCGAAGGCAGTAGCAATTTGTCCTGATAATTTGCGATACAGCTGTCCGATTTTGGTTTTCATATACCAAGTTTGATAGTATTCTTTTAATGTCATAAATCAACCATTCCTAAAATCAATATTATCCGTTCAGGATTGCGAAGTTTTCTTTGTTGCATTTGTAGAGATTCTTGAACACCTTAAAGTTTCTGTCGTAAACATCCTTGTTTGCTTTGTTTGGATGGTAAACAGTTTTTGCAGGGATGAGCTTCTTTACCTCGGTCATTGAGCTGATCATACCTGTACCTACTGCGATACAAGCTGCCGCACCGACAGCACCGATGTTTTGCGGTGAGTCCACAACCTCAACATCTCTTTGCAAAATGTCTGCAAGGATTTGGCAGGTGGCAGCACCCAAAGCACCGCCGCCGCAGAAGCGAACGGAATTTGTTTTCTTGTACTTTGCAACCTTTTGCTCCTGCCTTTCGAGCATCCATCTCATATGGAAGCACACACCCTCAACAACAGCTCTGATAAGCTCGGTTTTGCCTGTTTCAAGATGAATGTTAAAGAACATACCTGCGGCATTCGGGTCCTCAAACGGACAACGGTTGCCGTGAAGCCACGGTGTAAATATTACGCCGTCAGAGCCCGGATTTGCTCTGTCAATAACCTCTTCAAGATAATCGTAAAGGTTAAAGCTTTGCTCCTCCAAGTCGTCCTTTTTGTGGCCGTATTTTTTAAGGAACACACCGATTTCGTCAAGTGCAAGGTGCTCCTTAACCCAGCCCATACATTTGTTGGATGTTTCAAGCTCGGCAAAGTAGTTGTAGTTTTCAGGGTTGGCACCAACGATAGCCGCCATCATAGCACCTGCGTCTACAAGCTGCTCCGGAACAACTGTGCCTACCCAACCCGATGTACCTGAATAAATGTGGGTGTCACCGATTTCGGTTGCACCTGCGCCGACACCGATAAGGGATGCGTCACCGCCGCCGCCGTATACCGCGGTACCCTCTGCAAGACCAAGCTCCTCGGCTGCCTGCTTTGTAATCTCGCCGACCTTTTCCGTGCTTGCCTTGATTGGAGGCATATGCTCAATGTTTACACCTACCATATCGCAGATAGGCTTGCACCAGCCCTCGTGGCCCTTGCGTGTATCATAAAGCAATGTGCCGAACGCAGAGTCATTTGTCATAACAAATTCGCCGCTGCAACGCAAAATCATATATTCCTTAACATCAAGCCATTTGTATATTTTCTTAAAGTTTTCGGGCTCGTGTGCCTCAACCCACTTGTATTTCCAAATAGGGTCCTTTACCGATGAAGATACGGCACCGGTGTACTTGAGGTATTTCAAAAGCTT
>SFOB01000250.1 GCA_004554075.1 Treponema sp. | reverse complement strand
CAGATGTTGAAAGATTCCGGTTGGACTGTTGTTCCTAGAGATGACTTTACTCCTGATGCAGTAAATGCTCAGGCTGTTGAAGAAAATCTTATGAAAGGTAATCTTGAAGCTGACTACATTTTGTATCTTGATGGAAAGGCTATTGCAGTTCTTGAAGCTAAAAGAGAAGAAAACAAACTTGGTCTTGAAGTTGCTGAACAAGCTCAGAATTATGGAAATATACTTCCCGATTGGGTACAAGCCTGGAAAACTCCTCTTCCTTTTATATTCCTTTGTAATGGAGATTTGCTTCTTTTTAAGGATATGCGCGAAGCAAAGCCAAGTTATAAAGTTATTAAGAAAATGTTTACTCCTAAAGAAATTGTAAATCTTGCTGGTGATGATATTAAATCACAATTTGCAAAACTTCCGGCTCTTCCACCTGTTGGACCAAAAGGTTTACGAGAATGGCAGTTTGAAGCTATCACAAACTTGGAAATTTCTTTTAAGCAAGGTCTTAAAAAAGCTCTCATTGTTTTGGCAACAGGAGCAGGAAAAACTTTTACAGAGTACTCTTCCTTGTAGACCGCAATAATCTTGGAAAACAGGCTGAAGGTGAATTTGGAACTTATAAATTAACAGAAACTGGAAATGCTTTTTCTGATGAATATATTGTTCATCGTCTACGAAGTGTTGAAAAAATTGGAAATGCCAGTGTTGTAATTTCTACAATCCAAAGACTTTTTGCGGCTCTTACAGGTCAAGAAGTTGATGAGCCTGATGATGACGAAGAAATGGAGCACGATGAAGATACTCCAGGAAAACAGGTTCAACTTACTGGCAATGTTCTTTTGCCATCAGACTTCTTCGATGTAATTATTATTGATGAATGCCACCGTTCTATTTATGGAGACTGGCAGCAAGTTCTTACTTATTTTAATAATGCAAAGATTATTGGACTTACTGCGACCCCAACTCCTGAAGCAATGGCTTTCTTTAATAAAAACCGCATTGTAAATTATACTCTTGAAAAATCTATTGCTGACGGTGTAAACGTACCTCCACGGGTATACAGAATTAAAACTGAAATCTCTGAAGCTGGTGGAACTCTTAACGAGGGAGAAAAAGTAACTAAAGTTTCGAACTTAACTGGTAAAGGCCAAAATCAAAAACAGAAATATGATAAGGATTACACCAAGACTGAACTTGATAGAAGCGTTGTTGTTCCTTCTCAAATTGAAACTGTAGTTAGAGCATATAAAGACGCAATATATGAATCATTATATCCAGAAAGAGAAAAGAACTGGTATATGATTCCTAAGACTTTATTTTTTGCTAAGAAAGAAAGTCATGCTCAGGATATTTTGAAAGCAATCGAAAAAGTGTTTAAAGATGAATTTCCTGATAAAAAGTTACCGGAACATTTTGCTCAGCTCATTACTTGTAAATCTGGAAACTCGAATCAGCTGATTAGTGACTTTAGAAACAACAAAGACTTCCGTATCGCAATTACTGTAACTCTTGTTGCAACTGGTACGGATGTAAGACCGCTTGAAGTTCTTGTTTTCATGCGTGATATTAATTCAGAAGTTCTATACACACAGATGAAAGGACGTGGTTGTAGAACTATTGATGATGATAAACTTAGAAATGTTACAACAAACGCAAACTCAAAAGATTTCTATTATCTTATAGATGCTGTTGGAGTAACTGAACATGAAAAGTCTATGCCTACTCCAAACGGAGGAGAAGGACGTAAAAAAGTACTTTCATTAAAAGACCTTCTTGAGCATCTTGCTCACGGCGAAGTTTCTAATGAAAACTTAAATCTTCTTGCTGGTTATCTTTCTAACGTAAATAAAAAAGCAGAGCCTGAAGATTTAATAGAATTAAATGAACTTATTAAGACAACAGCTATTAAACAGATTTGTCTTGATATATATGCCGCAATTGACCCGGATAATAAAGCCTTCCCAGAATATAAAGACATTAATGATCCAAATACAGAAAGAAAGGCTTTGATTTCTGCTTTGATTAATAATGTAAAAGCAAGAAAGAAACTTCTGGAAGTTAATGCGGGATTTATTAAAATTGCAGTTGAAGAAACTGATAAATTAATTTCTGCTGGATTCTCTAAAGAACAGTCGAAACAATATATAGACAGTTTTGAAAAGTATCTTGAAGAAAACAAAGATGAAGTTGAAGCTCTAAGAATTCTTTACAACCAGGAAAAAGTTGCTATTACTTATTCTATGCTCAAAGATTTGGAGAAGAAGCTTCTTGCATATAATAATCAATTCAAATCTGAATTCTTGTGGACTTGCTATCAGACTTTAAACGGTGAATCTGGAAAAGTAAAACCGTTGAATAAAGAAACAGAACTTGGAGTTTTAACAAATCTTATTCCGCTTGTAAGATATGGTTATAAAATCGATAACGAACTTGTTTCACTTAAACGAAGATTCGGAAGTTACTTCAATCTTTATTGTGGACAGGCTTGGCGTAAGTTTACACCAGAACAGGTTGAAATTGTACAGCAGATTGCAGAATATATTGTGCAGAATGGTTGTATAACAAACATTGAACTAAACAAAGCAAAACATGATTTATTTGTAAAAGCTATTCCAATCTTTGGAGCTGACAAATTAAATTCAGAAATGCAGACAATATCTAAATACTTATTCTATGGAAAGGCAGCGTAAAAATGGCAAAAAAGGAAAGTACTCAGGCAAAAACAGAACAGACTTTAACTAAAAAAGTTTGGAACATGGCTGATGTCTTAGCCGCAGCAGGCGTTGGATTTACAGATTATATTATTCAGTTAACATATCTTTTGTTTCTTAAAATGGATTCTGAAAAAGAATCATATGGATTAGGAAGTGCTCTTCCTGAAGGCAGCAAATGGAAAGACATTGTAGAACTTGATGGACCAGACCAGCTTGCAAAGTATGAAAAGATTCTTGAAACCTTACAGGCTAAAGACGGACTTATCGGAGCTATCTTTACAGAAGCGCAGAAT
>SFOB01000249.1 GCA_004554075.1 Treponema sp. | reverse complement strand
ATATAGTTGATATTATTATTCTTATGATTCTGAGGGGCTACCTTTGCAATCGAATCGATTTAGATACGGAGGTAGCCTCTCCATTTACGTAATCATAAGCACATAGACAATGAATAATAATACAGAAATAATATTCTCGGATAAAACGGTCACTTACGACCAGTTTGTCACAGATCTTGCAACAAGGATTGCATTGAAGATACATCAAGTAGAAAAAGGTCAGCTTGAAATCAGCCAGGCCAAAGCGTTCAAGATGTTTGGTAGGGCAGATGTTGAACGGTGGATTAGGAATGGTAAGTTAAAGCCGTGTAGGGTGTCACCAGGCAAGAAACGCTACAGGTTGATAGATCTACAGAAACTCGCAAACATTCAGCAGAATTACATTCTGTAGCCAGGTTCGAGTAGTACATTAAAAAACTCAGATGCAGCACAATACTGTATCTGAGTTTTTTTGTATAAGTATCAGTTAAAAGAGAAAACTGTTTTATGGAATCAGACGTTGATACATCTGAGTCAAGTTTTTATCAACATTGGTTATCTTGAACTGAACTCGAGCATTGTGAATATTCTTAGGTAGGATAGTCACAAGTTTGTCCATTACCTGATCAACATTAGAAAAGCCTGTATCTTCTATAGCACAAACCTGTTTACCCATAACAAAGGCTTCAGCACGGACATAGTTGTACTTTGATATTTTCTCAAATGACTTATCCTCTTTTTCGATGTACTTTGACTCGTGATCAGTGAAGAACACAAAATCGATTACCTTTTCGTTAAGAATCCACGCAGGAGTGAAATCTATCTTGACATATACTTTTGCCATTCTGTTGATAGAATGGTTGAGTCCAAAATCAACATCATTCATTGTTGCTCCACATTCGTTCTGGGCTATGGTTGCCCAACTATGTCTAAAGGCATAGAGCGATGCTCTGTAACCTGGCTCTACCTTTTCCCAAATCTGCTTAATGCCCGTATTGACGTTTGCACAGAAAGAATCAGATGTTGCTAAACGATCGTGGAAGTTAAACAACCATGGGGAACGTTCATCTTTTGTGAGATACTTCTCAAATGTTGGTTTCAAGAATGCTGGTACACGAACTTCAAAGTAACCTCTGTCAGAACGTGTCGACCTCGTCTTCTGTCGTTCGTAGTGAAAGATGTTCCCATCGTACTGATCCTTCTTCGCATTAAAGATGTCCACAGCATTTAAGCCGCACATACAGAATGAAATCAATGCCACATCCTGACCAACTTCCATTAGTGGGTGAGTGAATTTACTTCTATCTGGAACGACATTGAAGAATGCACGCAATTTGCTTGCAGGAATGGCACGCTTCTCGGGCACATCACTTCTTGGGATAGTGACATTACTCCAAGGATTCTTCAGTTTAAGTATTCCTCGTTCTTCGTCATTGAATTCTCTTCTGGCAGCTTTGTACACCTCCCTCATACATACTGGATATTGTTCCTTGCTTCGAGTTGTGGTGGAAAGGGATTCTATCCATCGGTTAAGGAAAGCAGAAGTAAGACGTGAAAACATGATATTGTCTGTCCCTGCGAATCTTTCCATATGTTGCAGAGACCACTTATAGTTACGTGAAGTGCGTTCCTGTCCTCTTTTAATCAATTTCTCGATATGCGCTCTTGCGTAATCAGAGAAAGAAAGGTCTTTTCCATAGTCGGTCACATAAGTGAGTACTTCGTTTGCTGACCACGTAGAAGCATCAACTTGATTAAGCATATTATAAAACTTTTCTATCAAGATTGAAGTTTGCTGTATTACGAAGGGATCAATGATGTCTTTCTTATCATCACTTAATCCCTTATCGTTTACCATCCATGATGTTCTAACGTAAGCGAACTGTCTGTTTTGAGTAATACGGATATATACATTGTACATTCCGTTTCTTGTCCTTGACTTTACAATTGCTTTTAATGTTGCCATGCTGAAAATTGTTATTTGGGGTTATTCAAATTGTGATAAAATACCTGTTTGCAGAGTTCTAAAATCTGGGAAACACCGAGATTTTTTTGGGAAACATCCGGTGTTTTTTGGGAAACAAATGAATGGCTTGGGAAACACGCTCCTGATTTTTGGGAAACATTTGCCCTGATTTTGGCCTCTTATTCTGCATTTGGAACAGGCAGAATATGCACAAAAAACTAAGGGCAAGTACCTGTTTCCCAGATACTTGCCCTTTATATGGCTAATTTTCAGCACGTTTCGATTATTCTTCGACGGCGGCCTGTGCGGCGGCAAGACGTGCGATTGGCACGCGGAATGGAGAGCAGCTTGCGTAGTTCATGCCTATCTTGGCGCAGAACTTAACTGAGCTGGGCTCACCACCGTGCTCACCGCAGATACCGCAACGGAGGTTCTGGCGAACGCCACGACCCTTCTCTACTGCCATCTTGATGAGCTGGCCAACACCCTTCTGGTCGAGAACCTGGAATGGG
>SFOB01000248.1 GCA_004554075.1 Treponema sp. | reverse complement strand
AACCCGTTGGTCAAGAACAGACTTTGATGATAAGGTGAACTGGCAGCGCGCAACAGAAACGGCTTTAAAGCAGCAGCTTGAGTCTTTGGACGGAATTCAGCGCGCGGAAGTAAATCTTGTGCTTCCTGATGAGGCTTTGTTCACAGAAAATCAGAATCCTACATCCGCAAGCATTGTTTTGTACGCCAAAGGAAACAGCGATGTTCTTACAGATAAGCGCAAAATCCGCGGAATCCAAAATCTCATAAAAGCCTGTGTGGAAGGTTTGCGCGATGAAAATATCGTAATCAACGACGGCGCTTCAAATGTTCAGATAAATGACTTTGAAGGCATGGCGGAAAGCGACCGCATTTCAAATATAGAAAAACAGCGCAAGCTTATTCTTAAGCAGGAAACTACATATACAGGTTTGGTTCTAAAAGCATTGAAGGGAACTTTCTCTGATGACCGTGTAAGAGTTGCTAACATCAAGATTGACATGAATATGTCTGAGCGAAAAACAACTTCAAAGGAATACACTGGAATTACAATCCGTCCTGACAACCCGAACACTCCTTATGACGACTCTGAAATTGTAAACAGCCTTACATTGTCGGAAGAAACTGTAAACAAGTCGTTTACTGGAACCGGCTACAATCCTGAAGGTCCTGCTGGAGTTGAAGGCCAGAATCCTCCTGTTTACAGCGATATGTCAAATGTTGTGGGAAAATCCACAGAAGAAGGCGTAAAACGCAACTATGCGCTGAATGAAAAAAATGTTTCTGAAATTACAAGCCCGCAGATTGACCGCATTACAGTTTCTGTAAACATCGACGGCCAGTGGCGCAAGGTTTATGATGAAAACAATCGTCCTATTCTTGAAAACGGACATTTAAAGCGCGAGTACATTCCTATTACTCCAGAGCAGCTTGTAAATACGACAAAACTTGTTCAGGATGCTGTCGGCTATAACAAATCCAGAGGAGACAGCGTTACAGTTACGAATATTCCGTTTGACAGAACAGAAGAGCAGGAAAAGGAAGATCTTGCTTATATTGCGCAGCTTAACAGAAACCGCACAATTATGTTCAGCCTGATTGGAATTGCTATAATTCTTATTGCGTTCATTGCGTTCCGTATTATCAGCAGAGAAATTGAACGCCGCCGCCGTCTTGCGGAGGAAGCTAGAATTCGTCAGCAGGAAGAAGAAAGGCAGAGAGCGCTTCTTGAGGCCCAGCAGCAGGGAATGGAAGTTACAATGTCTGTTGAAGAGCGCAAGCGGGCAGAGCTTCAGGAAAATGCGATTGCAATGGCAAAAGAGCATCCGGAAGACGTTGCAATGCTTATCCGCACTTGGCTTATGGAGGAATAGTTTATGGCAGAAGAACTTGTTGACGGCAAAAAAAGCAAGAAAAAAGGCGGAATCAAAGATTATAAGAATCTTACCGGCCGCCAAAAAGCCGCTATTTTCCTTGTTGCAATCGGAAGTGATGTAGCCTCTGATGTAATGAAGCACTTGCGCGAAGATGAAGTTGAAACTCTTACTTTTGAAATTGCGCGCCTTGATACAATTGACGCGGACTTTAAAGATCAGGTTCTTGAAGAATTTCAGGAACTTATGCAGGCGCAGAATTTTATTACAACTGGCGGTATTGACTTTGCCCGCGAGCTTCTTGAAAAATCCTTGGGAAGCCAAAAGGCGATTGATATTATCAACAGGCTTACAAGCTCTTTGCAGGTCCGCCCGTTTGATTTTATCCGACGAACAGATCCGGCTCATCTTTTGAACTTTGTTCAGCAGGAATATCCGCAGACAATTTCGCTTATTCTTGCGTACCTTGAGCCTCAGAAAGCCGCCACAATTCTTCAGAATCTTCCTGCGGAAATTCAGCCGGAAGTTTCAAAGCGTCTTGCCACAATGGACCGAACAAGCCCGGAAGTTCTGCGCGAAGTTGAGCGTGTTCTTGAAAAGAAACTTTCAACTCTTTCCAGCGAAGACTACACTGCTGCCGGTGGAGTTGATTCAATCGTTGAGATTCTTAACCTTGTTGACCGTTCTTCTGAAAAAGCAATTATTGAAACTCTTGAAGAAGACGATCCTGAGCTTGCGGAAGAAATCAAGAAGAGAATGTTTGTTTTCGAAGATATTGTTATGCTTGATGACCGCGCGATTCAGAAAGTTCTCCGTGAAGTTGATACACAGGAACTTGCAAAGGCTTTGAAATCAGTTGATACAGAAGTTCAGGACAAGATTTTCCGCAATATGTCAAAGCGTGCCGCTTCAATGCTTAAAGAAGACATGGAATACATGGGACCTGTCCGCTTGAAGGATGTTGAAGAAAGCCAGCAGAAGATTGTTAGTGTAATACGCCGTCTTGAAGATTCTGGTGAAATTGTTATTGCTCGTTCTAGCGATGATGAAATGGTAGTCTGATTTGACTGGAGGCATTTAGCATGGCACAAACTGTATTCAGACCGGCGGA
>SFOB01000088.1 GCA_004554075.1 Treponema sp. | reverse complement strand
TTTGGGACAGCCTGATTGATACAGTAATCAACAGGTTAGGAGTTTAGAAATCAGTGTCATGCTGAACTTAGGGAGCGACGGCTGTAAGCCGATAAAATGCTCCAGTGGAGCATTTTAAGCGAGTCTCCGAGCAGCTATGCTGCGAAGGGGTAAGCATCTATAAATAGAGACCCTGAAACGAGTTCAGGGTGACAAGGAGATACAATAATGCAGCGTATATCTAGTCAGATGAACAATAACAATACACAAAGCGCTCTTCGCCTTCAGGAGAGCCGCCTGAACCGTGCCAACAATCAGATTGGTTCACAGCACAGAATCCAGCAGCTCCGTGATGATCCTATTGCAGCAGGCCATCTTGTTCGTTATCAGTCTTACCTTGGCCGCGTAAATCAGTTTGAGAAAAACGCACTTACTCTTTCAGATCAGTTTACAGTTCGCGAAGGCTATATGACAGACTCTCTTGATATCATGCAGAGAGTTCGTGAACTTGCTGTAACTGGTGCAAACGGAATTTATACACCAGAAGATATGAAAAATATGGCTACTGAAGTTGATGAACTTCTTAAAGCTCTTGTTCAGAATGCTAATGCCGTAAGTGCAGATGGAAACTCAATTTTCGCTGGAACAAATACAAAGGCAACTGCTTTTGATGTTGAAATGGGAAATGTTGAGGGTAGTGGAGTTCCTCTTATTCAGAATGTCCGCTACAACGGAAATATTGATGTAAACCGTGTAGAAGTTGATGAAGGAAAATATCTTGTAAATGATAATGCCGGAATCAAAACTTTCTGGGCTGAAAATCAGCAGGTCTTTGGTGCCCGTGATGCTTCACAGTGGCAGGCTTCAAGCGATACAGTTATTTCTGTTGATGGTGTAAAGGTTGAAATTAAACAGGGAGATAATGTTTACGCAGTAGCTGCAAAAATCAATAATTCTGGTGCTGCTGTAAAGGCTACAATTGATCCTGTTCGTAATGCTTTGAACTTTGAAACAACAGATGCACGCCAGCTCTGGCTTCAGGATTTGAGCGGTTCTACTCTTGAAGAACTTGGAATTATTAAAGATTCTTCACAACTTCCACCATATAATCTTGCAAATGGAACACGCCTTTCAGGTGGCTCTATGTTTGATACAGTAATTGCCTTCCGTAACGCTTTGCTTGCCGGAGACCAGGAAAGTATTGGTGGCCGTGTTCTTGGTGCTCTTGATAAGGGAATTGACAGTCTGGTAACACGCATTGCAAAATCTGGCGCTGAATACGAACGCGCTCAGCTTAATGCAACAAGAAGCAGTAAGCTTGCTCTTGATGTTACACAGCAGGTTAGCCGCGAAGGTGATCTTGATTTTACAAAGGCAATTACAGATCTTAAGATGCTGGATTATACAAATCAGGCAACACTGAGCCAGGCCGGTAAGATGTACTCTTCTACATTACTTAATTACATGCGATAATGAGGAAATAATATGGAACTTATAACAAAAGCCCGTGGAAAAATTGACATTTCAGAAGACAGACTCATAACTATTCCAGAAGGACTTTTTGGTTTTGAGCAGTATACTAAATATGCACTGGTAGATTCAGACTATGAACCATTTTTATGGCTTCAGTCCTGCGAGGATCCCAATCTTGCCTTTTTAATTGTAGATCCATTTTTAATCTGTTCAGAATATGAAACAGATATAGATGATTCTTCACTTAAAAAGATTGGAATTACAAAACCAGAAGATATAATCATAATGACAATTGTTACAGTTCCACATGACGGTTCAACTATTACTGCAAACTTCCAGGGACCTCTTGTAATCAACAAAAAAAATCATCAGTGTATGCAGGCTATTTTGAGTGATAACCGCTGGTCTACAAAGGTAGATATCGTTCAGGCTCTGAACAAGAAAGGAGGGCAATAATGCTTATCCTTTCACGAAAAATTGATGAAAAAATCAAAATCGGAAACGATATTACTATTACACTGATTGATGTTCACGGAGATCAGGTAAAAATTGGCGTGGAAGCTCCTAAAGATGTAAAGGTTTTTCGTCAGGAAGTATTTGATGCTATCCAGAACGAAAATAAAGCTGCTGTTGCTGCAAGTCAGGAATCTGAAAATGAAAAGGCAATCAGCGCAGTAAGTGCTCTTAGTAAGCTTCTTAAGAAATAGTTGCGTTGAGCTTTAATTCTGCTTCACTGGCACGTAAATAAACCGGACCGTCAAAATCCTTAAGCGGTTCGGTTTTTTTATTTATAAGCTCTTCTGTAATTGTAATAAGTGATTCTGCTGTCATTGCAGGGCTTGCCGACAGCAGATATTTTTTTTCTGGAAGGGCAGTTTTAAGTTTTTCTGCAAGCTTTTGTGCATCAGGTCCGCAGACAAGAGCCTTATCAAGACCTTTTGCAACTTCTGTAATCTTTTCTACTTCCCAGTCTCCATCTTCAAGAAGAATCTTTTCACCATCATTAATGCGGCAATAAAACTTATCTTTATTTGCATCAATACAAGAAATTACAGGGTAATCAAGGTTCAGGTAAGGGAAGGCATAGGCTTCAAGGGAAGAGATACCATAAACAGGAACTCCATAAGCAAGTTCAATTGCTTTAAGGGCAGAAATGCCAAGGCGGAGTCCGGTAAAGCTTCCGGGACCTATTGTGAGTGTAGTAGCATTTAAATCTGCTGCAGTAAGGTCAGCCTTTTTTAAAAGTTCATCAATTGAAGGAACAAGAATTTCAGATTGTCTCATTCCAATGTCATAAGTTGAAGAAATAAATTTTGATTCAGTTTTTACTGCAAGGGATATTCTTGTTACGGCACAGTCTAAAGCTAAAATGTTCATTATATTTCTCCATTTTTCCAGTTTTCAATTTCAATAAGGCGGCTGCCGTCATCCTGCGGGGTAAGACGAAGAATGATTGTACGGGAAGGAAGCTCTTCCATAATCTTTTCGCTCCATTCAATAATTGAAACTCCGTCTCCGTAAATCATATCATCAGTACCAAGATTTACAAAATCTTCTCCGCCTTCAAGACGGTAAACGTCCATATGATAAAGAGGCATTTTACCATAATATTCACTGATAAGACAGAAAGTAGGGCTTGTGATTGTTTCTGAAATTCCCAGTGCCTGAGCAATTCCTTTTGTGATTGTAGTTTTGCCGGCTGCAAGGGTTCCCTGCATAGCAATAACATCGCCTTTTTTCAGTTTATTGCCAATGCGTACTCCAAGGGCAATAGTTTCTTCTGGAGATTTTGTTGTGAATGTTAACAAGGTAGTCTGCCTTCGAGCTCTTCTGTAAAAATGTATTCGAGCAGAGCCTTTTTTACCGGAATAAGCGGGTAATTAACAGGCTGAGGGAATGAGAGCTCAATAATCTTTTTTCCCATAGGGCTTGTTTCAATGCTGAAGAAAATCTGTACTGTATCTGTGCTTGTCGGGAACTCCATAACAGCTTCGCAGGTATATTTTCTGAGATAAAAAATCTGACCTTCTTCACGCTGAATGTTCTGTAGCTCAATGACTCTCATATTCTTATAGAATACTCCATAAATGCTTTGTTATCAAGTTTTTTCAGTACATTTTTTAAAGTTCATACTTATAAACAAGAGTATGGATTCTATTTTTAGTTGCAAGAGAAATCTGCATAAACTGGATGTGTAATGCTAATTTTCCTGTAGGAAGGCGTCTTGTTCTTCGGATAATTCCAACAATGGTTTCTGGAATTCCCATATCAGGAAGATTTATTCCGATATACTGCTGCTCTTTAATAGGAAGCGTTGTCTGAATACAGCATCCACCCGCAGAAATGTTGGTGATTTTTCCAGCATATTCTTTTTCAGAAAAAGTATAAACTTCTTCGTTCTTTTTGGCTTTTGCATTGTATTTTACTGCCTTAAACTGACATTCTTTTTCAAAGAAGTCACGTTTAAAGTGTCGCTGAGCCTGACATTCCAGCTGCTCGGAGTGGGAAAGTACCATATAGAATTTACCGTCATTTCCTTCATTGTAGCGGATAATTCTGGTAATAAGGTTATAAGAAAGTCCGTCTGAAGTGCGGAAGGTAAAGCGGCTTCTTGTAAGAAGGGCCGGTCGTCTTGGTGATTTATAGATAAATTCCGGGATTTCTGCAGTAAAGAAATCTTTCTGATTTTGTGTAACAGTAAAAGGATACTGTTCGCCTTCGTTTGAAATATAAAATACAACACAGCCCTGAGAAATCTGTCTTGTGGAAAGAACCTTCTTGTACTGTGCAACAATCATCTCGAGCTTGAAAAGGGTTGTAAAGAAGTTATTCATTTTCTCTTCGGTAAAGAGATTTTGCTGCTTGATAATATCGTATGCTGTATGGAAGAGTTCATTAACTTCATTGTTACTTTTTATTGAGTAAAGGATGTTGTTTGTATCTGTAATACGGCAGACTTCCCAAAGCATATCACTTTCAGTTGAAGAGAGGTTATTTTCTTTTGCCAGTTTCTGGACATCCTTGAGTTTTGTTTTACGGCTGCGTTCCTTTTCGATATATGCTTCAGATTTGTAATAGTTTTTGATTTTAAGAAGTACAATAGCAGTAATTCCAAGAATTGCAGCTATAACAACGAGAATAATAATTATTATTGCCATGTCTCCACGATGTGCAACTCGCGCTTCAATTGGGGATCCGCTTCCTGAACCTAACAAAAAGAACATAGGCACCTCACAAATCTGAAAGCACTACATGTTCTGCAGGGCTTTAGAAATATCTTTAAGTCTTGGACAGATTTCATATTCAGAAAGGTCTCCAAGCATTACTGTATCGTTATTCTGCAGGGCATCTTCAAAATCCTTAAGGATTGGAGAAAAGTCTGCAAAAAAGTCTTTAAAACTGATTCCGTTCAGACTGCTTGTGTTAAATGTATCCGGGAAGAGGGAAGCAAGTGTTGCAATGTGACAGAACTGATCAATGCTGTCTGCAAGCTTTTTGATTGATTCACTTACTTCAAGATTTTTTCCGCTTTGAAGAGCAACCGGTACACTTTCCATCTGGGCTGCCAATTCAGAAAAGAGTTCAGAAAGCTTTTCGAAAGAAGCTTTAATATCATTTTTTGTTACAATTGAAAATTCAAACTTTGTATCTTTACCTAGAGGCTTTGCAGCTTCTTCGTCAAAAATTTCAGCGTTAATTAATTTATTGTCTACGGTAATTCCAATTACTGCAGCATCATTTTCTTCACAGGTGCTTTCAAATGATTTGAGAACATCTCCAATAGTCTGTTCATCTTCAATCTGAACATCAACCTGCTGACCGTTTATGTAAAATTCTATCATAATCTACCTGCCTTTATCTGCCTTACTTATTTTGATTTTGCTGCTGCTTTGTGAAGTTAGAGATTGTGTTCTGCTGTGCTTCAAGGCTGTTCAGCGAGCCTTCCATCTGACTGTATTTATTTCTAAGCTCTGCTTCTTTTTTAGCCATCTGGCTTTCGAGCTTAGTAATTTTTGTTTCGGAACTTTTGATTTTTGAATCCAGAGAAGAAGTTTTCATAGCAAGAATTCCACCTGTCTGGGTATAAGCCGAAATCTGTTTATCCAGCTTATAGGCAATTCCTGTATCAATAATCAAATCTCCGTCGGAGTCATAACCAAAAAGAGTTTTTATATCATCAAGATGATTTTCAAGTGCTGCATCAAGTTTTTTCTCATCAATTTCAAGGTAGCCGCGAAGCTTACTCTGTGAATAGCCTCCGGAATAACCGCTTGCATTTGTTGCAATTCCAAGCTGTGAAAGCATGGTGATTTCTGCAGAATCAGAGAACATATAACGGGCTGCAAGAGTAGAGGCCATGTTTGATTTTATGTTTGTGAGAGAAAAATCTGACTGAAAGAGTCCAAGCTTTTTTCGTGCGGCTTCTTTTTCATCAGGAGTAAAATAATCGATTTCGTCTATTATTTCCTGCTTGTTTTGAGAAAGAATATTAAGCTCGGCAACTGCCTGATTGTATTTACCAACAAATTCTATGATGGCTGCCTTTGAGGCATCTACGTCAGGTTTTACTGATATTGTTGCAGTTTTTTCGGTTTTATCATGAATGTTAAGGGTAATTTCCGGTACTACATCATCAATTTTATTTGAAGAGCGGGTAATGGTAATTCCTTCATATTTTATGATTGCGTCATCTGCAGTAGAAACCGGATGCTTTGCTCCATAACCAAGGTCCTTAATAGGATCTAAGGCAGTAAAACTTGAAACTTCGTAACTTGTACCTGTGTTCTGGTTTCGTACGGCAATTGCTTTTATTCCAGGGTATTCAGAAAGTTTTACATCAATTTGAGCAGGCTTTCCTTCTTCTGCAGGTGTGTATGGAATTTCTTTTTCGCTTCCATCATTCATTACTGCATATAAAATATGATTTGTTTTTACCGGATCAAGTGGAGCAGGCGGCTCTTTTGGAAGATTCAGATTTGTATCCGATTCATTATTGTTAATGACAATTCCACTGAATTCAGCAGATCCTGCATCTGGGAGTTCCGGCTGGAGAAGAGTCTTATTGATTTCTGTCGTAATATCTTCTGTTTCTTTTTCTGTAATTGTAAACTGAAGATGAAGGTCTGTGTCGCGGAGAATTTTTTCCGGAACCTTTACCTGATAAGCTCCGCGAGGATCTACAATTGCAGTCTGTTTCTCTTCATCATATCTGGTTTTTGTAAGCGAGAGAGGCGGCATATAAACCGGCTCGTCATATTCAATTTTATTTACAGGCAGTATTTCTGTCTGACTGCTCGCAAAGGTTTGTGTCTGAGATTTTACTTTATCAACTATGCCTGAATCAAAGGCAAAGGTTTTTGCATCATCTTCAAAAATGAGGCGGTTTTCTTTTCCAGTTGGGATTGCTTCTATAAGCAGAGTTTTTTTGCCGGCACTGGCACCAATTATTGAAGATTTAATGATATTGTTTCCACGTTTGTTAATGGCTGTCGAAAAGTCTTTGAGAGAGCCGCCTTTCCAGTTAAAGCTTACCTGCTTTTCTCCAACCTTATAAGTATAAGTTCCCTGAGGAACCTTAAAATCATTTTCCAGTTCGTCGCTTAAAAAGCGGTCAGAAGAAGCTGCCTGAAGAACATCAACTTTAAAAGACTGAAGGCTTGCGCTGCGGTTTGCTTCTGCAGTTACAGCATATTCTTCTGTAGATGAGGTTAATTTACTGTTAAAAGGATTTTCAAAAGAATAGAGAGTTTTTGTGTTGTCTCTGAGAGAGGTTAGTTTTGTGTTAATGTCGCGCCAGGCGTCCTTCTCAGTTTTTAACGACTCAAGCTGATTCTGTTCCCTTGTGAGAGGGATTCGCTCAATTTTCATGAGCTTTTCTACAGTATCATTAGTGTTATACTGATCAGTAACGCCTGGTATGTTCAGTCCGGCCATAGGCTTATATTACTTCGTCGAACATTGAGCCAATAGCTTTTCTGATGCGAAGCTTAAGTTTCTGCATGTCCTCTGACGGAATCTGCTTTATAACCTGGTTTGTTTCCGAATCTACGATAGAAACGACAACGCTTCCAAGTTCTTTGTTCACACTGAACAGAAGCTTATTTCCGCCAACCATTTCTGTCATTTTCTGCAGCGCCTGAGAGTCAGCCTTTACTTCGGCAATATTCTGCTCTATATTCTGCGCTACCTGGGCTCCTGTGGGAGTTATGGAAGTGGCCGCAAGCTGTTGTGCAGCGTTGCTGGCTGAATTCTTATTAATGTTGTAAAGAGACTGGCCATCCATTGCCACATGAACCATTGAATTCGTATTAATAGTATTCATAGTTCTCCTCCTTGAAAAAAATGGAAAGGGAAGGGGGGCGCATACCCCTTCCTTCCATATTTCAAATCAAAAAGATGACATCCAGTTATCTCTTTAATTTAGATTTTTTTAATTAGTCTACTGAAGCAGTGCCAATACAGTCTGTGACTGGTTATTAGCCTGAGCGAGCATTGCGGTTCCAGCCTGTGTGAGAATGCTGTTCTTTGTGAATTCAACCATCTCAGAAGCCATGTCTGTATCACGGATACGGCTTTCTGCAGCCTGGGTGTTTTCAGCAGCAATGTTTACGCCCTTTGCAGCCATTTCGAAGCGGTTCTGGTATGCACCAAGATCTGCTCTCTGCTTGTTAACGTTAGTCAACGCAGCATCAACAGCAGCAAGTGTCATATTTGCTTCGTCAGGTGATGCAATAGAAATCTGCTCATCGCCACCCTGAGCACCCTTGAGACCAAGAGCTGATGCTGTCATAGTGCCGATGTAAACGCGAGCGTTCTGGTCAACGTTTGCACCAATCTGGAACTGCATTGTGTCTCCGCCTTCTGCGAAGCGTCCAGTCAACATATTCATACCGTTGAACTGAGCTACGCTTGCAATGCGGTCAACTTCAGCAACGAGCTGTGATACTTCAACCTGAATCTGCATGCGGTCTTCATCGCTGTAGATACCGTTTGCAGCCTGAACAGCAAGTTCGCGAACACGCTGAAGAATGTCTGTTGTTTCAGTCAGATAACCTTCTGTTGTCTGGATGAAAGAAACACCATTCTGGATGTTCTTTGAAGCCTGGTTCAAACCACGGATTTGGCTGCGCATCTTTTCAGATACAGCAAGTCCTGATGCATCGTCTCCGGCGCGATTGATGCGTTCACCAGAAGAGAGCTTCTCCATGTTTTTCATGATTGACTCATTCGAAATGTTAGTCACACGATCAGCATAGAGTGAGCTCATATTGTGATTAATAATCATATTTGTGCCTCCATGTTTACTTAAAACTTAAAGCCTCATGCTTTAAGTCCTGCAGGTGAAGGCTAAATCAGTACTGCGCCTCTGATTTAGTTTCAGACCATTCAGCAGGAATAGTCAGTCTTTTGCAAAACCGACTGTTCCTGCAGTCACCCGCAAAACATGGTGGTACTTATGTCAAAGAACTATGTACCGCTGAACCGGCACATTATAATATAATCAAAAATTATATTATTAATTCTACGATGTTCTGGTTGAAAAATAAAGAGAAGAGTAACAAAAAAAACACCGCGCAAATTAATTTTAGGCTGCTTACGCAACCTAAAATTAATTATAACTCACTATCTTTGTAAAGACAAGTGATTATCTCAACAAGCTGAGTACATTCTGGCTCTGGGTATTAGCCTGAGCGAGCATAGCTGTACCTGCCTGCTGAAGTACAGAATTCTTTGTGAACTCTACCATCTGTGAAGCCATATCAGTATCACGGATGCGTGATTCTGAAGCCTGGAGGTTTTCAGCACCAATATCAAGTCCCTTTACAGTGAGCTCGAGGCGGTTCTGATAAGCACCAAGATCAGCACGCTGTTTGTTGATCTTCTTCAATGCTTCGTCGATAGTTCCGATAGCGCGGTTGGCATCTTCCGGTGTAGCAAGTGAAAGCTTCTCTTCTGAACCAAGTTCGCGAACTCCAAGAGCTGCAGCAGACATAGTACCGATGAATACCTGTACTCTCTGATCCATGTTAGCACCAATATGGAACCACATAGAAGCAGTTACTACATTTTCTCCTGTTGGCTGTGCGAAACGGCCAGTAAGCATGTTCATGCCGTTAAACTGAGCGGCAGAAGCAACGCGGTCAACTTCAGAAACAAGAGCCGAAATTTCAACCTGAATCTGCATGCGGTCTTCTTCAGAGTAGATTCCGTTTGAAGCCTGAACTGCAAGTTCACGAATACGCTGCATGATGTCAGTTGTTTCCTGGAGGTAACCCTCTGTTGTCTGGATAAAGCTGATACCATTTGAACAGTTCTGTGAAGCCTGGTTCAAACCGCGGATCTGGCTGCGCATCTTTTCAGATACTGCGAGTCCTGAAGCATCATCACCTGCACGGTTGATTCTTTCGCCTGAAGACAATTTCTCCATATCTTTGTTGAGATAGAGACCTGTAACTCCGAGCTGACGATTGGCAAACATTGCCGACATGTTGTGGTTGATAACCATAGTATTCCTCCTTGGAATGTGAGCAGAAGAATCCTTTCTTCTGTTTGAAAAGATGCAAAAATGCGTAAATGTTTTACAAGGCTACATCTACACATTTTTGCCCGAAACGTCTGACCGCTGCTTCTACGAAGTCGATACAGTCATGACACTTCTACACTAAATATCGGCAGGATATGAGAAATACTTTAATAAAATTTTAAA
>SFOB01000247.1 GCA_004554075.1 Treponema sp. | reverse complement strand
TAAATGTCATTGCGATCGCATCGAAGCAATCCATTCATAATAGATTGCTCCGGCGCAAAACTCCTCGCAATGACTATTTTTTTTAAGGATAAAAACTATGGAATACAAGATTGAACATGACTCAATGGGCCAAGTAAAAGTTCCTGCAGATAAATACTGGGGAGCACAGACAGAACGCAGCCACGAAAACTTTGAAATTGGCGTTGGCATTGAAACTATGCCTCGTGAAATTACAAAGGCTTTCGGTTACCTCAAAAAGGCAGCTGCAATGGCAAACAATGCCCTCAAGCCAGAAAAGATGACAAAAGAAAAACTTTCTGCAATCAAGAAAGCTTGTGATGAAGTTATTGCCGGTAAACTTAACGACCACTTCCCACTCGTTGTATGGCAGACAGGTTCTGGTACACAGAGTAACATGAATGCAAACGAAGTTATCGCTAACCGCGCTAACGAAATTGCAGGTAAAAAGCTTTGCCATCCAAACGATGATATCAACATGAGCCAGTCTTCAAACGACACCTTCCCTACTGCACTTCACATTTCTGCAGTATACGCAATCGAAGACAAACTTTTTCCAGCAATCGATACTCTCGTAAATACTTTCAAAAAGCTCGAAAAAGAGAATATGAAGATTGTAAAGTCTGGACGTACTCACCTTCAGGATGCTGTACCTATTTCATTCGGTCAGGAAATCTCTGGATGGAGAACTTCTCTTGAGCAGGATAAAAAGATGCTCCAGTCTTCACTTCCTTTCCTTAAGCAGCTTGCTCTCGGTGGTACAGCAGTAGGTACTGGACTCAACACTCCAAAAGGCTTTGACAAAAAAGTTGCTGAATGTGTAAGCGAACTTACAGGAAAGAAGTTCGTTACAGCACCTAACAAGTTCCACGCTCTTACTTCTAAAGATGAACTTGTATACGCACACGGAGCAATCAAGGCTCTTGCTGCAGATATGATGAAGATTGCTAACGACGTTCGCTGGCTTGCTTCTGGTCCTCGTGACGGTCTTGGAGAAATCCACATTCCAGAAAATGAACCAGGTTCATCAATTATGCCTGGAAAAGTAAACCCAACACAGTGTGAAGCAGTTACTATGGTTGCCGTACAGGTAATGGGTAACGATGCTGCAATCGGCTTTGCTGCATCACAGGGTAACTTTGAATTGAACGTATTCATGCCAGTAATCGCATACAACTTCATTCAGTCTGCCCGCCTCCTCGCAGAAGCAATGCTCAGCTTCAACAAGAACTGTGCAGTTGGTATCAAGGCTAACAAAGACAAGATGCATCATAACCTTTATAACTCTTTGATGCTTGTAACAGCATTGAACCCTTACATTGGTTATGAAAACGCTGCAAAAACAGCACATAAAGCTTTTGATGAAAATATTTCCCTCAAAGATGCCTGCGTAGGACTCGGCTTCCTCACAGCAGCAGAGTTTGACAAAGTATTCAAACCAGAAGCTATGGCTTTCCCTCGCTAGCGCTTAATTGTTATTAGTCATTGCGAAAGAAGTGAAGCAATCCATTCAAAAGATTGCTTCTGCTTTACCCCGCAATGACTTTTTTTTATAGGAATTACTATTTGAAACAGAAAATACCAGTTATCATTCTTATTACTGCTTCACTCATTCTCCTTGCCTTCATCACACCATCATTTATTCACAACAGAAAACATGAAATGTCTAACAATCAGCTTGTAGCATCTCACATCTATGGACTTATTGCAGGAAACATAGAAAAACCAATCGGAGTTACTACAGGTTTAAGCTCTGATGAATTTCTGATCCGGGTTCTTGAACGGGAAGAAGAAACAAGTGAAAAAGAAATGGAAAATATGTTTTCAGCATATCTTTCTGCAGTAAAAAATCAGTTTGGTTATGATGCGGCTTTTGTAATTTCAGACAAAACAAAACGCTACTATACTCCAAATGGAATTGCAAAAACTGTAAATCCTCAGCTGGATCCTTACGACAACTGGTATCCTCTTTTCTTAGACACCGGATTGAATATTCAGGTAAGAACAGACCGCGACCAGCTCTTTGGTTACCGCTGGTCTATATTTGTAAATGCAAGAATTATTGGTACAGACGGAAAAACAATTGGAATTTGTGGAATTGGTCTTCCAATGGAAGCCTGGCAGCAAATGCTTTTACAGGTTGAAAAAGAATATAAGGTAAAAATTAATCTTATTGATAATCAGGATTTATATTTTGGCGGAAACAAACTTGATAAAGGCGCTTATGTAGAAGTAAAAGTTCTTGGCAGCGTTAATGCCGGAACAAGTGACAAAATGACCGCAAAAGTCTGTGAGATTCTGGAAAAAGAACTTGGTATTCCTGGTAATGCCGTTTACATATCCTATTGGGGAACATCCAACTGGGGCTGGAACGGCGGAAACTTTTAAGGAAAAAATGAAAAAAAGAAATAATAACCTTTACAGTTCAAACTTTCCTCAGCAGACTCACTTTATCGGCGTACTTTTGCCAGAGGATATTACACT
>SFOB01000246.1 GCA_004554075.1 Treponema sp. | reverse complement strand
TGCTGACATCGATTATGGTACTTATGAAGCTCTTACTACTTATGGTAAGATCGGCATTAAAGTATGGGTCTACAACGGAATGAATTACGGACGTGAGCAGAATGAGGATGCAGGTGATATTGTAAGAAAGCCTCGCCGCGACCGCTCTAATGGCGACCGTAAGTCTGCTCGTTCCCCAAAAGCTGAGGGAGGAAAAGTAGAAAATGCTTAGTCCTAAAAGAGTTGCGCACCGCAAAGTTCAGCGTGGCCGTCCAACAGGCAATGCTACACGTACTAACTATGTTGATTTTGGTGATATAGCACTTGTTGCAATGGAACCGGTTTGGTTGAATGCAAAACATATTGAAGCTGCCCGTGTTGCTATTAACCGTTGCATTAACCGTCAGGGTAATCTTTGGACACGCGTTTTCCCAGACAAGCCAGTTTCAAAGAAGCCGGCTGACACTCGTATGGGAAAAGGTAAGGGCGCGCCTGAATTCTGGGCCGCTGTTATTAAACCTGGTATGATTTTATTTGAAGTTGGCGGAGTAGACAAAAAGCTCGCTGAAAAAGCAATGCATCTTGCTGCAAGCAAACTTCCAATTAAAACAAAAGTGGCATTCCGCCCAACAGTCGAGTAAGGAGTAAGAAATGGCTGATTCAAAGAAAAAAAAGGATAAAGATCTTTCTTATGATGAACTCGTTGCAAAGCGCAATGAACTTAAAAAACAGTACATGGACTTTCGCTTTCAGAGCGTAATTGGTCATGTAGATAATCCAATGCAGAAGCGTACAATGCGCCATGAAATTGCCCGCCTTAATACGCTTATTCATCAGCAGGATCTGGCAAAGTTCAGAGCGGCTGCTGCTGAAGCTATTGCTGCAAAAAACTAGGAGCTGACCCGTGGAAGAACAGAATGTGCAGAAAAAAGGTGCAAAACGTTCATTCGTAGGTATCGTCACTAGCGACAAGATGGACAAGACTATCGTTGTTTCTATTGATAAGAAAAAGATGGACCGCCTTTACAAGAAATATGTTACACGGACCAAGAAATGCAAGGCCCACGATGAAAAGAATGAAGCTCATATTGGAGACACAGTTCGCATCGTAGAATGCAGTCCGATCAGCAAAGAAAAATGCTGGCGTCTCGATACAATAATCGAGAGAGCCAAATAAGGCAGGAGTAAGATTATGCTTCAGATGCAATCAAAAATGGTTGTTGCCGATAACTCCGGTGCTAAATTGGTTCAGTGCATTAAGGTTTTAGGTGGCACACACCGCCGCTATGCAGGTATTGGTGACATTGTTGTGGTAGCTGTAAAGGAAGCGATTCCTACATCTACAATTAAAGAAGGTTCAGTACAGAAGGCCGTAATTGTCCGTGTGGCAAAAGAATACCGCCGTCCAGATGGAACATACATCCGCTTTGATGACAACGCTTGTGTTCTTATCGATGCAGATAAAAATCCAAAGGGAAAACGTATTTTTGGACCTGTAGCTCGTGAGCTTCGTGATATGGATTTTATGAAGATCGTATCCCTTGCTCCGGAAGTTCTCTAAGGAGCTTGGACAGTATGCAGCATAAATACAAGATCCATAAGAATGATAACGTTGAAATCATTGCTGGAAAAGACAAAGGCAAGCGCGGAACAATTGTCCGTGTATTTGAAAAAAATAACAAGGGACGTGTTATTGTAAGCGGTTGCAATATTGTAAAGAAAGCAATAAAGAGGAAGTCCCAGCAGGATGCAGGCGGAATCGCTGAAATAGAAGCACCTCTGGACATATCAAATGTAGCGCTCGTATGCAAAAAATGCGGACGCCCTGTCAGAGCAGGATATAAACTTGATGGCGACAAGAAAACTCGTGTTTGCCGCAAGTGTGGAGAAGCACTGTAATGGAAAATTACGTACCACGGCTTAAGAAAGTCTATAAGGAAAAAATCGCTCCAGAGCTCTTCAAGGAGCTTGGATACACATCCGTAATGCAGATTCCGGCAGTAAAAAAAGTTGTCATAAGCATGGGTGTTGGCGAAGCTCTCACGAATAAGAAACTTCTTGATGCTGCAGTTACAGATCTCACTCAGATTACCGGCCAGAAAGCTGTTAAAACAAGAGCTAAGAAAAGTATTGCAAACTTCAAACTTCGTGAAGGCAATGAAGTAGGAGCAATGGTAACTCTTCGTGGAAACATCATGTATGAATTCCTCGATCGTCTTATCAATGTTGCTCTTCCTCGTGTAAAGGATTTCCGCGGAATCAAAGCTACTGGTTTTGATGGACATGGAAATTTCTCTCTTGGTATTACAGAACAGATTATCTTCCCGGAAATTGATTTCGATAAAATCGTTAAGATTGCCGGTATGAACATCAGCATTGTTACAAGCGCACGCACAGACAATGAGGCCCGCGCACTGTTGACCAAGTTTGGAAGACTACGTGGTCATTATAAATATGGTGCTTTGGCAAGAAAAGTATTAGGAGGTACCTATGGAAAAATGAACAAAACGCAAAGGTATTATTTTT
>SFOB01000245.1 GCA_004554075.1 Treponema sp. | reverse complement strand
CTGAGGAATTCGACCTCTATGCCAAAGTTGAATAGATGTGTGTATACACAAAATATTAAAGAGACGTGAACAACAAGGATTTCATACAACGATTGTCTGTACGCATGGGCTATACAGCATCAGACACTCAACGCATGGTGACCAACGTCATTGACAAAATGAGCGACGGTTTCCAAGAGGGTAATTGTGTCACTATACCTGGCTTCGGAACTTTCGACATAAAAAAGAAACTGGAACGCATCATGGTCAACCCTTCTACACAACAGAGAATGCTCGTACCTCCTAAACTCGTACTGAACTTCAAACCGGCAGCCATATGGAAAGATAAAGTGAAGAAAGGAGGAAACAAATAGTCATGGGCAAATACTCAATTACGCAATTGGCCACTATACTGGTAAAGAAAAACGGAATTTCAAACGATGAAGCATTAAAGTTTGTCACCGCAATATTTGATATAGTGAAAGAAGGACTCGAAACCGATAAATTAGTAAAAATCAAAGGTTTCGGCACTTTCAAAATCATTGACGTGGATCCGAGGGAAAGCGTAAACGTAAACACGGGAGAAAGGGTTCTCATAAATGGACATCAGAAAATTACATTCACTCCCGACAGTGTGATGAAGGAAATGGTAAACAGACCTTTCGCACAGTTTGAAACAGTAGTACTCAACGATGGTGTCGACTTCTCTGACATTGACAAACTTTCAAACATCAACGAAAACATTGACAAACAAGAAGAAACTCAAGAAGAATTACAGGAGATAATACAAGAAGAAGAGGAAAAAAAAGAGGAGGGGAAAAAAGAGGAGCGAAAAGAGGAAGTTCATGACATCACTCCCCAAGAAAGCTCCAACAACGATGATGTGGTAAGAAACCAAACAACCATATCACCTACCAAAGAGCTTGCCGAGACATCTACCAAGGAAACTGCCAAGGAAACTTCCGAGAAACAGATTGAGGAACTCGCCGAGAAGCCGATTGAGGAAACTGCCGAGAAACTGATTGAGGAACCCGCCGAGAAACAGATTGAGGAACCCGCCGAGGATCCAATTGAAGACTTTGACAAAGAAGAGAATAGCCATAACTTTACAACAATTCTCTTATCAATAGCTTCATGCCTTTTACTCATGGCAGCCTCAGCCTATATAGGCTATCTGTACGGAATAGAAGAGGGAAGACATCAGGAAAAGACTTCGCAAATATCGAAATACTCAACATATCTCGATAAACAAAACGAAGAATTGAGGACGAAAAGATTGGCTGAAGAGGCTAAAGCTACCAAAGAAGCCGAAAAAACAAAGAACGACACAACTAAACAAACGGCAAAAGACAATAAGACTGACAAAACCACAAATAATCAACCGAAAGAAAACAATAAGACAAAAGAAGACAACAACGACGACAACTTCTCGAAATACGACACCATGGACGCACGAGTAAGAACAGGAGCATACGTCATCGTAGGTATCGACAAATATATCATAGTACGCGAAGGACAAACAGTAGGAAAAATAGCCAAAGCACTATTAGGGCCCGGAATGTCTTGCTACATAGAAGTATTAAATGGCGTAACCGAAAACGAACCCCTGAAAGAAGGTACTAAAATAAAAATACCTAAACTGCGTCATAAGAAAGCTGCAAAAAAGAAATAGCACGCCACAAAAATACAACACACATTATACCCCCAAAAAAAGGCGACATAAAAAAATCCCCAAACCTCAACGAACTGACATGAGGTTTGGGGATTAATATTTCTCTAAAATTAATATTTTTTTAGAGAATAATAATCATAAGATTTCTCAGTTTTGAGAATTTATAGTACCTTTGCAGCCGGTTGGGTTTTCAATATTAGAGAACATAATCACCAAAAATCAAACAGCAGTTTTCCAAAAAGGAAAACTTTAATCGGCAAAAATTTAAAAAAGTATCCCAAAATAAGCAACCGCAATATGGAATTTAAGAGTTTTACTATTACAAAAAGAGATGGATCGCAAGACAGATTCTCACTCGACAAAATCATGAATGCTATTGTAAAAGCATTCCAAAGCGTTGAAGTACAGGCTGATCTAAGTCTTATTTCAAAAATCATCAGCCATCTTGACATTCACGAAGGAATAAAGGTGGAAGACATTCAAAACCAAGTTGAAGAGGCTCTTATGAAAGAGGGATTCTACAAAGTGGCAAAATCATTCATGCTTTATAGACAAAGACACACAGAAGACCGTGAGACAATGGAGAAGCTGAAGTTTCTCACCGACTACTGCGAGGCAGCCAACGCAGCTACAGGTTCTAAATATGATGCCAATGCAAATGTTGAACACAAAAACATTGCGACACTCATTGGAGAACTGCCAAAGTCAAATTTCATAAGATTAAATCGTCGACTGCTTACCGACCGAATAAAGGTTATGTATGGCAAGGAACTCTCTGAAAGATACATCGACCTGCTCACACACCACTTTATATATAAGAACGACGAGACTTCACTGGCCAATTATTGTGCTTCCATCACCATGTACCCATGG
>SFOB01000244.1 GCA_004554075.1 Treponema sp. | reverse complement strand
TGCTTGCCTCATGTACTATTGCTCCGTTTTGTTTCAGTAATTCAACGGTGTTGTCTGTTGATCCTGTGTCTAATACATACACCTCATCAGCCTCCGACATGGATTCCATCCATCTATTTACAAACATTTCTTCATTTTTGCATATTGCATAAACGGATATTTTCATATTCATCACCATTTTTTGTTATGTAAGGTGGCATATTGCCACCTGTATACTACGAAAGCTTTACAATCAAAAGGTTTGAGACGGTTGGAGCTGTTCCTCCAACTGCCGGAATAATTGTAATATCAGCTGTGCTTGTAGTAGGATTAATAATGCTGAGAACAGAGTTTTCAGCAGTAGTTGTTATAACAGCAGTGCCGTCTATATAACCCTTTTGCGAGCTACCACCGAACAATGCACTGTCAATTCCCGTGCCGTTTAGTGCAACCTGAAGCTGACCTTCAAGGTCACTGTTAACTCTGAAATTTACAAGATACGTGCCGACCTGTGCCAAATTAAATGTTGAATCAGTCAGCTTTGAAATTTGAGGACTCTGAACGCTTGTGCTTGGGAATTCAACTGCCTGACCGGGAGAAACAGTAGTTGCTCCGGTTGCCGGACTTAATGCATAAAACGACGAAAACTCTGCAGTAGATTCAGGACCCGTCGGACCCGTTGGACCCGTCGGTCCGGTCGGTCCTGTTGGACCAATTGCACCTGTTAAGCCCTGCGGACCCGTCGGTCCTGTTGGACCTGTCGGGCCGGTTAATCCCACAGTACCTTGCGGACCTGTAGGACCTGTTGCACCGTCAGGACCGGGAATACCCTGCGGACCAGTCGGTCCTGTCGGTCCAATTATTCCCTGAAATCCCTGAACACCCTGCGGACCCGTAGGACCCATTGGACCTGTCGGTCCTGTTGGACCGATTATTCCGCACGGACAAGGAGGCATAGGCGGAGCCGGTGGACATATAGGAGGAGGGCAGTGCTTTATCGGAAAAGAATCGCAGCAGTCCTTACTGCGTGCATTATAAATATTCATATCCATTCACCCACATATTTATTAATTTATACCTGCCGTAACAGCCAAAGGTATATGTTCTATTATATGAAAAAAATTTTTTTATGTTTATTGAAAAAGTTCTTGACTTTTCTTGACCTTTGTGATATAACATAATCAAAGGACAAAGAAAGTCAAAGTCAAATTTGATTATTGTCTCGTTTTTAATGAAAGAAGATGATTAAAAAGTGAAGATGAGTGATATAATCGCGGATATGATTCTTGATATGTTTGATGATAACACTTCAACAGTTCAAATTCAGCGAAACGATTTGGCAAATCAAATAGGATGTGTTCCGAGTCAGATAAATTATGTAATTACCTCAAGGTTTACACCCGAAGCGGGGTATAGAATAGAAAGCAGACGAGGCGGCGGAGGTTACATTTTGATAACCCGTGCCGACAGCAGAGAGAATGCTTTAATGGGATTTATCAATTCAATCGGCAACAGTATTGATGAACGCAGCGCAAAGGCAAACCTTATAAATTGCAATTATCAAAAGCTGATTGACGACAAGGCAACAAAGATGATGGTTTGCGCAATATCGGACAACAATTTTAAGTGTATTCCAAAGGAATATGCAAACACAATCAGGGCAAGTCAGCTAAAGCAAATGCTTCTTGCCTACATTGACTAACGGAGGCGATTTTTATGAAATGTACACATTGCAATATTAATGAGGCTAATACTCATATTAAACGCGTTATTAACGGACAGAAGGAAGAGATGTATCTTTGCGAGGAATGTGCAAAGGAGCTTGGAGTAATGGACGAATTCAAAATTGAGCCGTTTTCCATCGACAGCATATTCGGTGACAGCTTCTTCGGAAATTTGTTAGGCACAGGCTCATCACTTAATTCTCTTGTAGGACTTAACAGATGTGCTACCTGCGGTTCAACCTTCAAGGATATTGTTGATACAGGCCATGTTGGATGCGCCGATTGCTACAGCAAATTCGAGGACAGACTTTCACCAAGCATTGAGAAAATTCACGGCAAGGTAAAGCATATCGGAAAAAATGTAACCTATACAGAGGCAGTAGATAATAGCTTCGTAAATGACTCCCTGTCGCATCTTAAGGAGCAGCTTAAGCAAGCCGTTAAGGAGCAAAGATTTGAGGATGCTGCAGTTTTGCGTGACAAGATAAAGGAAATGCAAGGGGAGGATTAAAAGATGAAAAAATGGTACGAAACTTCGTCAAACAACAGTGATGTTGTATTGTATTCAAAGGCAGTGCTTGTGCGTAATCTTGAAAATACGGTATTTCCTTCAAAAATGTCAGACGAGCTGAAAAGATCAGTTGTTAAAAAGGTATTTGCCTGTATAAAAAATTCTCCTTTGGCACAGGAATTTGATTTGGTTAATTTAACCGATTGCACAAAGGCACAGGCAATGTCTTATGCGGAAAAGGAATTAATTTCACAGGACTTCCTTAACAGCAAATCCTCCTTTCTCTTGTCAAAGGAAGAGGATGTAACCGTTAT
>SFOB01000243.1 GCA_004554075.1 Treponema sp. | reverse complement strand
TGACCTCGCCCTCGCCGGTTTCCAGCACATGGGCGATCTTTTCCAGGGTAATAAACTTCATGTCCTCACAACGGGGCTCGGGCTGCACAAAGAAGAACTCCTTATCGGGATTCTGCTGGCGCAGCTTATAGCCAATTCCGCATTCAGTAACGATTATTCTTTTATTGTGAATGTAAGCACTGTTCATGCCTGTGCCGAGAATAAAGGCCAGTCGGGAAGACCATGAGGATGTGTGTGATGAATCTACAAAACTTGAAAGTAAAAGGGCTGTTGTGTCATTTAATACATTAATCTTTTTGATTTTCTTCCAGCCCTGCATTTTTAGTTCTGCCAGAAGTTCTTTTCCAAGATATGTTCCTATTGCCTGAGGGGCTTTAACTTCTTTTGAAAAACGGATAATTTTTCCGTCACCGTCTTCTGTTATTGCCATGGCATAACTGAAGCAGAATGAAATTTTGTCTGCACGGTCTTTAAGACGGGCAATGTTGTCTGCTATGGCTTTGTAGAATTCGTGCTTGTTTAATTCTCGGTCAATGGCAGGCATTTTTGTTTTTTCAAAGTCAGATATTTCAATTCCACTTTCTGTTTTTGTAACAAGAGATGAACGGAAATTTGTTCCGCCTGCATCTATAACAATTACACTTTCTCCTTTCTTTATTGTACATACAGCAGCGCTTCCGGCTTTTATCATTGCCTCTTCAGCACCCCCGGTAGTTAAGCCCTTTTTCATGTCGGAAAGTATTTTTGTGTGAAGCTGGTCTGCTATTGAAAGTGAAAAATTATGTCTTGCTAAAAAATCCATTTTATTTATCCGCAAAAAGTCTTTCGTATGAATCTTCAATCTTCGATTCAATTCCGCTGAAGTATTTTACAGTGCCTACACGAAGCTTGTCGGTGCAGGCATCGTCAGCAATCAGAATGGCACTTTTGTGCATCTGCAAAATTGTAACCGGCCACATCTGTGAAACAGATTCTTCTACAGCATGCTGCAGGGCATCTGCCTTGGAAAGGCCTGTCATCATAATCAAAACTTCTTTTGCATCTGTAATGGTTCCGATTCCAACTGTGAGGGCAGTCTTTGGAACCTTTGTGGTATCGCCATCAAAGAAACGAGCGTTAGCAGCGATGGTATCTTCTGTGAGTGTTTTCATTCTTGTGCGGGATGTGAGGGAAGAGCCTGGTTCATTAAAGGCGATATGGCCGTCGCAGCCGCAGCCGCCAAGGAATAAATCAATACCACCGGAAGCCTTTATCATTTCTTCGTAATGCTGGCATTCTTTTTGTGGATCTGCAGCCTTTCCATCAAGTATATGAACGTTTTCTTTTTTGATATCGATTTTACTGAAGAAATTTTCCCACATAAAATAATGATAGCTCTGGGGATTATTTTCATCCAGACCGTAGTATTCATCCATGTTAAAGGTAATTACATTTTCGAAGGAAATCAGCTTCTTCTGATTCAGTTCAATAAGCCTCTCGTAAACACCAAGGGGAGTGGAGCCTGTAGGAAGTCCGAGAACAAAAGGTTTTTCTTTTGATGGTGCTGCACTTGCGATTTTTCCTGCAATATAATCTGCAGTCCATTTTGCACAGTCCTTGTAATTATTTTTTATTATCAGTCTCATTGTTTTCCTCCAGTTTATTTTTTACGATTTTACCTTCAACCATTACCAGCTTTATGCTGAAAAGCTTGTCCATTACGATTATGTCGCTGTCATAGGTTGGACCGATTATTCCCTTATGGGTGTATTTCATTATTCGGGCAGGATTCACGCAGGCAAACTTTACGGCATCAGAAAGAGGGTAGCCATACTGAACAATGTTTTTAATTGCTTTTTTCATTGTAAGGGAAGAGCCTGCAATTACATCATCAGCTTTTCTATGGAAACAGCCATCCTTAAAGACAACCTCTTCGCCGTTTGCAAAAAGATGCTCTCCCTTTTGTTCTGTCGGAGTGAGGGCATCTGTAACCAGAACAATCTGCGCCCTGTTTTTATCCCTCGAAAGAAGCTTGAATAAATCCGGATGTACATGAACTCCGTCTGCAATAATTTCGCAGGACATTTCCGGATGTATAAGAATTGCGCCTACTGTTCCAGGGTTTCTGTGGTGGAGCTGACTCATGGCATTAAAGAAATGAGTTGAATGAAGAATGCCAACCTGTATTCCTTCCACAATATTTTCATACTGGGCATTTGTGTGACCAGCCTGCAATATTACTCCTTTTTCAATACAGTGCAGGGCAAGTTCACGCATTCCTTTAAGTTCAGGGGCAACTGTCATATTTACAATATGGCCTTGAGACGCTTCCCAGAGTTCATCAAAAAGTTTTATATCCGGAAGTTTTACCGTTTCCGGTCTTTGTACACCAAGTCTTTCCGGAGAAATAAAGGGACCTTCAAGATGAATACCCATGATTTTTGCCCCTTCTTCGTGCCCCATGGCTGCTACAATTGCTTTAATGGTATTTTTCATTTCTCCGGAAAGACTTGGTGTACAAAGACCGGAAACGGTAAAACTTCCGGATATAAAACTTTTTGATGAACTCTGGGA
>SFOB01000242.1 GCA_004554075.1 Treponema sp. | reverse complement strand
AGATAAGTGAAAATTCTGACATGGCAAAATCCTGGGCAACTTTTTGTTGCTCAGGAACTTATAAATAAAGTTAAATTATAGTGTTGCGGAATTAAGGAGAAATACTTTATCTGTCATTTCTTTAAAGTTTATTAGAAATTCATAAATGCTTTCATCTCAGAATCATCATCCAGATCAATCTCTTGCGCAAATTCTATTCCTATGAATGTTGCAATTAATAGAAGAGGAAGTAACCATGTATTTAGGTCATCTGTTCTATATTCGTTTTTTTCTATATAATCAATTACTCGACAATGTATTATACCGAGTTTACCCACCTTATTCGTAAGTTTTAATTGTATATATTCAGGAAGGTCAGGTTCATGGTATTCGTACACCTCTTTGGGGATAAACTGTGTGTCAATCTCAGAATCGGTTATAACTTTATATGTTACTTCAATGACCTTGTCAAACACATATTGGAAGATATTACCGCTATCATATTGTTCAAACTTGATGTTGCTGAATGCTTGGACGAACTGAATCAAGATTTTCTCTGTCTCTTGCGACAATGCGAGTACTTGGTTATTTTCCAGCGGATTTATCCTGTTCATTGACAGAAAACCTGTTTCTATGTTTTCTGCACTAATTGTTGAAAGCGAAACACCGTATTGAACTATTTTTTGCTGTATTTCTTTTATATTCATTCCTGTCATACTAAGACGTTTATAATATTTTTACTGCTATTGCTGCACATGCTTCTGCATCTGCCAATGCGTGATGATGATTTTCTAAATTATATCCACAACGCTCAGCGATTATGTCGAGGTTGTGGTGTCCCTCTGGCCATACTTTGCGAGAGGCGATACACGTACAATGAAACTCATAGCCTGGATAATCCATCTGATATACTCGAAATACTGCTTTTAGGCAGCTTTCATCAAAGGCCTTGTTGTGAGCTACGAGGGGTAGTCCTACGATTTTTGGTTCTATCTGTTTCCAAACGTCAGGGAAGATAGGAGCATTGTCTGTGTCTTCTGCCGTAAGTCCATGAACCTGACTGCACCAATAGTTATAGTATTCTGGTTCTGGCTTAATTAGAGAATAGAAGTCATCGACCTTCTTACCATCCCTGTAAACCACTATACCAACACTGCACACAGAACTTCGTTCAGTGTTAGCAGTTTCAAAGTCTATTGCAGCAAAATCTTTCATTTATTCTTCAATTTCAGATCTTTTATCTAATTCAACCTGCATTTCATATAGTCTGTTGAGAGACCTTACGGCTTCTTCGTATACTTTTATTGGTTCTTCATAACTAAAAGTACCAAACAGACTAAGTTCATCCAAACGAGAATCAACTATATATTTAGCCGTGCATTCGCTAATAGAGAATTGCTCGATGAGATTTTCTATCGATTCTTCTACAGATCTTGCAGTTCTGATGATGCGAATTAAAATCTCTGTATTCTCTATTGATGCTATTCGTTGCAGATCACGGTAAATTGTCAATCCTGTTTTTGCTTTCTCTAACATTTCACTAATATGAGTATGAATAAAGAAAGTTGAAAGATTGTTTATGCTATATCCATTGTCAGTTTCCGACATTTCTACTAATCGGGCTCTATTCTCCATTTTATTTTTGATTATATTTTTTGTATATTCTTTTTACTATTCCTGTAATCTCTTTACGAAGCCAAAGAGGTTCGAGAACTTCTAATTCTTCTCGATTCCAAAGGAGTTCTTGTTGAAAATCATAAGAAGGACGTACTCTAAATTTAAAAATACTATATTCATCGTTGCGCTCAATCTCCTTTTGATTGTCCCCTTGCATCATGGGAAGATCTCGAAGATAATTTGCCTGACCTGCACTTACCTTAAGAACAACATCTTCTACTTCGCATCTCTTGTCTGCAATGATACCAAAGCACCCGTCAAAGTATTCTTGAGGATCGAAGTCTTTAGGATAATCGAAAGTGTGGCTTGACATTCGGAATCCTCTAAAACGGTCAAGACAAAACAAAATGTCTTTTCCTGTCGTCCATGTTCTTCCTACCATGTACCAACGCTGACGGAACAACTTCACGCACAGCGGCATCAGGTAGAAGTCTCTGGTCTCTTCACGCCAATAATTATAATACGTAATGTGAACGAATCGGTCTTGTTTTAAGGCTTCAAGAACTGAATCCAGGTATTCTGTCCCCGAAGGAATGTTTTCCAATAAAACTTTATCTTTTATGGATTTACATCCCATCAGTGAGTTGCTTACGGCAGTTGTATTGAGTAGCCAATTATCAATACCACCATCATGTAAATCTCCAGCATTTGTGATGTAATATTGATAGTTACCTCCTTTCTTGTCACATTCGATATTTACACCGAATGTGTCAAGAATGTTCCATATCCAAGTATGGAAAGACTTTTTACTGAGGGGTTTGCCGCCATTGATATTGTCATCTTCATCCCATTTGTTGGCAAGTTCCTCAAAGGTTATTTTATTTGCCTTATAGATAGTTTTTACGATCCATGCGAGGCGATTTGTCTTGTTGATTGCCATAGTATTAGTTCCAAGTATAGATTCCTTTATGCAAAACTTCTATAACAGGATTATTTGTCATTTGTTGGCTCCAATACTTTCGAGCATACTCCTG
>SFOB01000241.1 GCA_004554075.1 Treponema sp. | reverse complement strand
TCTTACTTCTGTCCATCATTAAATCCCATGGGTCATTTTCGTAGCATGCAGCACATGCAATATGCTTTGAGGCATCAATTGTGCTTCCCCCACCTACTGCAAGAATTACATCAATGCCTTTTTCCTTACAGATCTTTGCACCTTCTCTTACACTTGAAAGCTTTGGATTTGGTTCAATCCCTGAAAGTTCATATACTTCAAATGAGCTTAAGAGACTTTTGACTTTATCATACAGCCCTGTTCTCTTTATGCTTCCGCCACCATATGTCAACAGTACTTTGCTGCCGTATTTTGACAGTTCTTCGCTTAAGCATTCAATCTGATCTTTACCAAATCTAATATCTGTAGGAATGTTAAATTTAAAATTATTCATAGTATTTCCCTTTATATCTTTGCCTTAAATCTATCGTATCTAAACTCATCTAAGCTTATGTCCGTTGTTCCCGATAAAATCAGCTTTGCAAGCTGTTCACTTGCGGCGGGTGCGATTCCAAAGCCGTGTCCATGGAATGCGCAAGCAACGAAAAGACCGTCTATCTCGTCAATTGTACCAAGGGAGGGCACACCGTCATATGAGGCATCCATGTATCCTGCCCATGTTCTTACAATTTTGGCATTTTTTAAATCAGGGAAGTATTTCATGATTCCTCTGCATATACATGGTGCGGTTTTCGAATTTGTAACAGGTGTCCCGTTATCTTTGTTGAATCTCTCCATTCCTGATGAGCCGCCAAAGACAAAAGAGCCATGTTTTGTCTGATGCCCGTAAAAGTCTGCCTCAGCAGTTCCAAGCATCTGATCAAACATATGTGGCTGTGCTTCCGTTACAAGTGCTTCAAGCAATGACTTAACCATTGGAATATCAATTCCGACTGTCGATAAAATCTGTCTTGAATCAAGTCCTGCTGCCACTAATACACTTTCACCTTCATATACATTATTTGGTGTAATGACCTGTCTGATTTTACCTTTAATAACTCTTAATTCCTTAACAGGTTCTCCTGTAATAAATGTCACACCAAGTCGTCTTGCCATCTTGTAATACCCAAGTGTTGTAGTAAGCGGATTAGCGTGTCCGTCTGTAGGACACCAGCTTGCAACAGTTACCTCATGAGACAAATACGGATTAATTTGCCTCACTTCATCACCGTCTATCATTCTTACATCAAGACCGGCCTTCCTTGCATTATCAGCAAGCTTTGTAAGAATCTTTGCATGTTCTTCATTTTTTCCAAGTCTTAAGTTTCCATCCTGGTGATATTCACAGTCAACTTCCAGTTCATCAGAAAGTGTAGGCCATAAATTTTTAATTCCATACATTACAAGAGGAAGTTCTCTTACATCTCGTCCCGACTGACGTACTCCGCCGCCGTTTCTTGATGATCCACCGTTTCCAATATGATCAGAACCTTCAAGAACTATTACATCATTCATACCGGATTTAGCCAGATAGTAGGCTGTTGCACAGCCTATAATTCCGCCACCGATTATTACTACCGAAGCTTTAGTCTTCATGTTATTTTCCCTCCTCCTGCTCATTTGCAAAAATATGCATTTCTATCGGGCGCATAGGAACCCTTGAAGTTGCGCTCTCAAGTTCTGCCGGAGAAATACCGAGTTCTCTTGCGACTATGCCTTTGACAAGCTTTGCGCAAGTCTGTCCCTGACAAAGTCCCATTCCCGTTCGTAAATATCTTCTGATTTCTGTTATTGTCCACATTCCGTCATGAACGGCACGTCTAATCTCACCTTTTGTAATCTCCTCACATCGGCATATGAGCATATCATCATCAGGTCCTTCAACAAAAGGTCCGATATCTCTTGATCTATCATTTACTGCATTCATTTTCCTTCCCTCCTGTCAAATTGCCTTAAAAAATCTTGCCTTCATTGCAAATTCCTTTGGAACCCTCATTGTAAGCAGGTGCGTTTTATCAAATGCCTTTGCACTCTTAACACTCACTACCGTAGCTTCACACACTTTACTGCCGTCTCTTCCAAGAGCAATTCCTTTTGAACCTTCACAAGGAAGCGGTAGAAATTCATAAGGAAGTGTTACTGTAGCAGTGCCGTCACCACAATCTTCGTCTACAAGGAAAATAGCCTGGCCTGAGCAGCTTGCAACACACATTCCGCAATTAATACAGTCTCCCTCTTCTGTCACTATAGGAAGTGATGTAATATTATCTCCTATTGAAATACACTTCTTTACACAGGCATCCTGACAAGGGTTACAAGGAATGTTCTGTGTGCATTCAATAACCGGATGAACTCCCTTCTTATGTGTAACACCCGGGAATCTTTCTATTTCATCATCCGATACATATCCTTTCTTAAGAAGACTTTCCGATACTTCAATTCCCTCTTCTGTAGTTTTAATGAGCTTTCCTCTGTTTGATGGAGCAAACATTCCCTGCCTTAATCCATCAAGTGCCAAGTCCAAGGTTTCAAGCTCCTCATTTAATCCATCACTTTCAACATAGCCTAAAAATTCTGCTGCAAGTAATCCTGCCATTCTTCCTTCTATCATCGCTGAAGAGGCTTCTTCAATTCCTGAAACATCACCTGCTACGAATATGCCGGGTATTGAGGTTCTTCCGTGTTCGTCACAGACCGGAACCTGTCCTCCACG
>SFOB01000240.1 GCA_004554075.1 Treponema sp. | reverse complement strand
CTTTTCTCCATACGCTTCAACATGCTTCTGATGAATGCGACAGAAATATTTCCCTTCAACAATTGAAGAGGCCCATTTGTCTCTATTTATAATGTACTGTTCCATTAATCTTCGTCAGTTAATTCTCGTAAGAAATTATTAATATGCGTTCTAAACGCATTTGGACTTATCGTACCATCAGGGGTCGCATTTTTTCTTGCGCGTATCTCTGCCAAAGCAAAAGCGATAGCAAATTTCTCCAATACCATTTTAAAATCCTCCTTTTCCGAAAAAGGTTTAAAGAAAGGATGGTTTATGTTCAGTTGAATTGTAGCACTACTTCCATCTTCTGCAGGATCTACCTTTATCCACGTTGATGAATTACCAATAGTCCATTGAACCGAGATAGTACATTTACTAGCTCCATCCAAAGGAATTGTATATTTACGGACTTTTATATCAACCTCTTCAGGAAGTTTTTCTTGTTCTGCTTGATATTCTTTAAACAAATTAAGTTCAGTTTGTCCATCGCATTCAATAATTTGATGCAAAACAGGTTGCTCGGAATCAGAAGTTTGTTTCCATGCCGAATGAGAATCAATAGTATGTTGTACTTGGGTGTGAACATTATCTGATACACGTTGAGAGGTGGATTCCTCGCTTTCTCTTTCCTTTTTCGTTAATTTCGCAATATTGATATATTCTTGGATTTGTGATTTCAATTCCTTCACGAAACTTTCTTCTAATCCATCATCCCATACAAAACCATCCTTCGCTTGATTTATTGGGAAATCATCTAAATCCAGCTCTCCAAATAATTTATGGGCAATGGGACTTTGTGCTTGGCCGAATATTTCATCGGGCTTAAAGTTGAATTCATCACCTCCTATCACAACACGGTTTCTACGGAAAAGTGCAAAACCTGCTCTTCCGAAGCCACCATTTGCCAAAATACCTACATATCCTTTTACCTTATGAGTAATTCCATCGAAATCAAAAGTAAAATACAGTTCTTTACGCCAAACTTTATTCCTAAATGAAAGGCATTCATATCCGTCATAAAACAATGATTCTTCATCATAATCAATATGAACATAGCCACTGTTTAGGTCCCGACGATACATACTCTTTAGCAATTCTACTATTTTACCTTTTGTACGAGATGAACCTATTTTCTTCGTTACCTCGCGAATAATAATCGTAGTCCCGTGTGAGGATGGGGCAACTAATGATTTCCTAATGGAAACAGTATTAATATTCTTCTCTCGCATCTCTGGGATATTAATCTCCGTATAATACTCGATATTAGAACCCAGTTGAGTTGATCTTACAGACCAAACATTGCCAAACCATGAAGCCGCAGTCTTCAAACCCATACCAAACTCATTACGACCAGTTTTGTCTTCAGGAGGTGAATCAACCTTAACTGCTCTTGCAAAATCATCAATTTCCATTCCAAAAGCAGTGTCTGTAATTGTAAGAACATTGTTGTCTGAATCGTAATTAATAGATATATCCACATCATTTATCCCGTGAGCAGACAATTCTTGCTGATGGGAATAGAATGACTGGGTCGAGTTGTCAACGAACTCTGCTATTGCGTACCACGCTTTATAGTTCAAGCGAGAGAATACGCCAATTACACCAGCTTGTGGCTGAATGTTTAACTCTTGTATTTCAACTTTGTTATTCATAATTCTACAACAGACTATCTTATTAATTCTTCTGCAATTTTCCTCACAACTTCCACATTAACTGCATTGCCAAGGGCTTCAAAACATCTGGTTGGAGTCATCTGGAAATGTTCATCTTCGAAACGCAAGTCTTCCATACCCTGAATCCTTGCAGCTTCTTTTATTGTCATATATCTCCCTAACAATTCAGAATCCGGCACATGAACCCATGGAAATATAGGAATTTGAGTACCGACTAGATTCAGTGCAGGTGAAAAAGTAGGCAACTTCACTCTTACTCCTGATGCACGAAACTGAATTATTTTGTCATCAAGTGTCATTGAAGAATTGCTGCCACAATTCCACTCAAATTTCATGTGACTGTTTTGTAAATCTTGAATGTTATGGATCCAAGTATCTATCCAACTTTTATTCGCTGCATAGAATTCTCTATTTTGTCTTATATATCGTATCTTCCAATCTTGGAATTTCTCTCCTTCTTTTCTAATATCTTGTGCATATACAGGAAGTTGAGCCAGCATCTGTTTATGGCTCTTGCCCACTATCAAACGTCCGAGTTTCCCTCGTTTGCCTTTTAATTGCTTTGGTCTCTGATGGCATGGTGGTACATCCTCATAATCATACGTTGCTCCAAATTCCATTGCCCAAATGGGAAAACCAGGTAGTTTGCAATGATTCTCTGCAGCAAGCCGTACAAATTCGCTCCATATTTCCATGTAATGACGTGTATCTTCTTTTAATGGGATATACTCGTTATCATTCTCATCAATTATATCATGTATGTCACAAGGAGTATTTGTTGGTACCGGGAAATGGAAGTTGTTCAGCCCACCCATGTCTTGGCGAATACCAACTATATAAATACGCTTACGATGCTGGGGAATACCGAATTGATGTGGTGAGAGTATTATTTCATCAATATCATAACCTACATCGTGTAGTTCTTGTTCTATGATTTCCCAT
>SFOB01000239.1 GCA_004554075.1 Treponema sp. | reverse complement strand
TCTAGTAGGAATAGCATCTCTATCCGGTCTCCACATAGAATTACCTCTAAAGCCATCCCAACTACCATTATGTCCTTCGATAGGGCATCCAGAAACCTTACTTTCATATGCCTCAGCAGCCTCTATTAAATCGTCATCTTCATCATCTTCCATGATATCATCAATATCAACATCTTCATCAGATATAGATTCAGCATCGTCAAGTCCCGATACATATTCATTTATTGGTTTGTCTAGTTCTTTTGTATCAGAAATCTTGTCCATATTCTTCGCTTTTTCAAGCAAAGGAGTTTCTATATTCGAAAAGACTTCCGCCACATTAAAATTGAACATACAGCGTCCTCCTTTATTATTTCATTTTCCACGCAATCACATGGTACCTTTGCTTCTAAGCTGAGTAATCCAAGCAGCATATATCTCATTATAGCCGTCAGATTCTTTAGCTTCCTTCTTCATTAGGCACTGTGCCGCGGCTAAAGCGTACTCATTCCCTATTCCTGGTGCCATCTTTTCGACATTTTTCATAATAGAATTAGTCAAATCGTCAAATTCACCTGCATTATCTATTACAGCCTTAACCCATGTATTACCGTCAAGGAGTCCACAGATTACCTCTGATAAACTTTCAAATTTGTCTTCTTTCCAAATAGAAAGATCATCTCTAAATTTGTATTCCTGTAAAATACGTTGTAATCCCAACTTACTTTTTGTAGAAATTTCAGCATGTTCAAGTAGTTTCAATATATCATCGATATCTGAATCCACCGGATTCTTTACACGATTCTTTAATAAAAGCTGTAATAATGACTTTCTTAGCTTTCCGGTTGAAGTATGTGGGCGATTTGCAGGCTTATACTGGTATTTACCCTCTGTTCCTTTATATTTTTGAATGCTGCAGAGTAATGGTTCAACCCAATCATTCTGGTAAACTACGGCTACACCTTTTGGAAGCTTTGCGATTTCATCTAACTGCTCATCTTTTAAACCGGCAGACTTTCCAGCCAGTCTTCTATCACTTTCATCCGGAAGTCTCATAATAATCTTTGTATTTGTATTTCTAATTGCTGAAATATCAACTGCGGATGGAGATTGATCGACAATAACAAAGCCTTCACCATATGTTCGCATTTCAGCAATAGCATTGGATATCATCTCTACAGACTTTCCAGCAACATTCGACCCTTCTGTGCTCTGCTCCGTAGAGGTTCTCTTCAGAATATTATGGGCTTCTTCAAGCACTGTTAAATGCTTAAGGGAAGCATTCGTCTCCTCAGCATGAGACATTCTATGCTCACTTAATCTCATGATAAGAATTCCCATGATTAATGATTTTGTTTCCAAAGAACCAACCCTGCTCAAATCAATAATTACGTTCTTATCAAAAAGAACTTCATTATCAATTTCATTCGAACTAAAAATCTGACCATTCAAACCATTAGTAAGGGACTTGACCCTCGTAACCAATGAGCCCATGTAATTACTCTTAACTTCCTCTGAATACGCTGATGAGCTAATAACATTAACCATTTCGTTCTGTAAGTCAGAAAAAGTAGGAAACAAATTATCACCGTAGGCATTACGAGAAGTAGAAAAATCCCAACCACATACTTCATAAGCTTGTAATAAAGCATCTTTTAATACAGCTGGCATTGCTGCATACATAGGCCAACACACATTAAATATTTCAACCAAACGGTCTACATGTTCAAGAACATGCACGCCATTAGGGAATCTAAAAGGATTAATTCTAAGTAAGTCTGAATACTCAGGATTTGTACCAAATACATTCACATCTGGTCGATTACCAAACACATGCTTATATTCACCTTTCGCAGGCTCTATGATCATGAAATTGGCACCCATATTATTAGCCTGACGTATCATTTCATAGATAGTATTACTCTTTCCAGAACCAGTAGATCCAGTAACAAAGGTATGCATTGTCAAACTGCCTTTATCCAAGAAAACGCTGTTAGGAGCCGCACTACCCATGTTAAATACTTTTCCAAGATTGATACCACTGTTCTCTCCCGCAGTTCCATATCTAACAACTTCTTTGCCGAAGTCGGCATGTTCAATTACTGGCAAGCCGCATACAGATTTTCTTGGCATGCCCATATGAATTGCAAGCTCGTTACCACTTACCATTGCGCAAGGAGATACTTCTACGTCACCTAGTATTCCTGAATACTTGAAAATAGGGTGCATGAAATTCAAGACATATTGCCTAATCGTTTCAACCTTTCGATTATTTTCTTCATACCCTTTTACATTACTATTTTCTGTATACCATGAGTTGATTGCTGCAATTTCAACACCTGAATTTTCGCCTCTCATAATAGCTTTGTATGTAGATGCTGCCACTTCAGCAGCATATTGATCTTCAGAAAGGAAGTAAGCTGCACACTCATACATTCCGAGACTTTCAAACTCATCCATTCTCTTCAATTGCTTATCTATTCTAGCGAGCATATCCTCAATGGATTTATCGTGAATATTTAGAGTAATAGCATTAGATGAGCCTTCCGTAATACTAGAACCTGTTGTTATAGTATGCGTATCTGATTCTGTTGTTCCAGTGCTTTCGCTATATGTTTTTGATGTATTTGTTGAAGAAGAATCGCTTACTGTTCCAGCAACAG
>SFOB01000238.1 GCA_004554075.1 Treponema sp. | reverse complement strand
GTAATTAAGGGCAAGTAATTTTCCATAGAATGATATTCCCATCCGCCTGCTGCCTCACGGTTGATAATCTCTGCGAAGGTGTTAAAAGCGGACTGAGTGTCGCCCTTACCAACATTTATATTCTTAGGTCCTGCTACTGCTTTATACTGTTTCATATTAACCAACATCCTTTCCTGACATACTTATGTGTGAGAGTTTCATTATGGAAAATTACTTGCCCTTAATTACTCCGTTTTCCTTGAGAATCCACAAGAAAGGATCTTCAATTCTATGAGGGCGAGGTCTTTCAATCTTACCGGACTGATCAGGATTGTTGTTTAATCCCAAAGCAGATACGGCAAAGTAGGAGAAATTGCTGTAGTTTGTTTCCAACTGAGATATGAACGCATCGGCATCCCACTCGTGAAGCAACGCAAGTATTTCAGAATTAACATTATGCCAGTCAGACATATCAAAATGCTTTTCGCTACAGTGCGGACTCGGATTAAGTACAGTACAATCAGAAGGAACTATCGGTTCGATAGCATCAAATTTTGAAAATACTGCAGCAACGGGAATGTCAATCTTGGTTGTATCAGACATCTTTCTGTCATTTCTAATCAAGTTAGAAACACGTGTCATAATATCATCTGCTTTTGCCGCAGAACGATAGTCGATTGCCGCAGCACGTTTAACTGTAGACTCATCCAACTGATTAGCAACAGCAGGAATCTGCATAGGATCAAGCAAGAATACAATGCCAGCCGACTTACAGATATACTTATTAACAGTACTCATCGTATCTTCATCGTTTAAATCTTCACCCGCAGTATCAAAGAAAACGAAAGTAAAGCTTTCAATAGACTCCTTAAATAATGCCTTATGTTTCAATTTAAGTTTAAAGATCAAAGGTCTGTAAGCACCGTTATCAACATTTTGAACACTACTCTGAGTAAGTTCGAGTTTCATATTATTATCATAAAGACTATTTCCGAAATTGGTTTGCCATCTCTGATAACTGTCAGCAAACCCTTCGAGAGAGCCACCAAAACTTACAGAAATTCTATCTCGCAGTTCCTTAATGATAACTCCAACAAAGTGACTCTTTCCCGTAGCACGAGAACCAACAACGGAAATAATCATATCCTTTCCGGTTAGCGTGCTTTCGGGTAATTCGTTATGGCAAGAAGGGCATATGTGTTTATATGTAGTGTTTCCACACTCAGGACATTTGGCAGACTGCGGAACAGAGAAGGCGTTTTTTGAGGGAACAGAAAATGTCTTTTTGCCTTGCTTTGGCATTTTTAGATTACCATTTTCATATTTTGTCATTTCCACATCGTCAAAATCTTTGCATCGTTTGTTAGTACATCTGAATTGAACCTCAGATAATTTATGCTTTTCAAAGCAATAAGGGCATATAAACGTAGTTTTCATTCCCATATCCAGTCCTCCTAATTAATCTTATAATTTGATTTCAATTTCAAGCGAAGCTGGTTTCCTGCTTGTGCTTTTTCATCCTTGAAAAACGCCTTGATATAAGTGTCCTTCGCCAAACCTTTCGGTAACGGAATTTTAACTTGTAAAGAACCGTCTACGTGCTGTGCTGGAATAGAATGGAATAACTTTGCAGACGATTTGATCATTGGTGTGTTACCTATTGCAGACATTACATCAATAGCAGGCAATTCAAACTCTTTATTTTCAGCTTCAAACTCAAGAACAACACTACTATCTCCGAACAGTTTTTTATTAACTGAGATTGAGTAAGTAATATTCTCTCTTGGGGAATTATCAAACAAATAGTCTGATCCTGCCGAGTAATCTTTTTCTCCATCACGCTTGAACTCTGCAAAAACAGAAAAGTAGTATTTTTTAGGTTCAAGAGTGTCTAATACTATGGCACTATTCAACTGATATTGTTTAAGAGGAATGTACTTTCTAATCGTTTTAACATCCCCAAGGTCTGATGGGAATTGGTCAAAGCGATACAGCACTACAAAACCAGTCGCTGTTGTGGGAGCATCAATATAGATGTTTATTTGCCCATTTACAGGTCTAATAGCTTTAATATTTACAGTTTCACCTTTACTTGCTCTTGCCAAAGAACCAAAGACTGCTGAACCTGATTTAACGACAACCGCAACTATGTATAAAAGCTCTGTACCGTTATATTGGAACGAAGCTCCCTTTTCATTAGGCTTCAAACTTTGATTGGTTTGAGAGGAAAGGGGGCGTTGCTGTAATGGTCGCATCTCCTGCTCAAGATTCGAGAGAGATACTATGTCGCCAAGATTGTATTTGGGTTTCTGTGTTGAACAGAACAGTCGTACATCATTTGCACTATCTTGAAACCAAATTGCTTCAAAGCTGTCATCTTGCGTAGGCTTAACTCTAAGCGTATCAATAGGTTCAGGCGGACAGTCAGGGACACCACTCTTTACAATACCCTTTGTTACTTCTTTTTTACCGTTTACGATGTAAGAAAGGAGAACCTGATAAGAATATGTGGTGCCGTTTGTTAATCCCGAAACCAAATAACAATCAGAAGAAGATGTTGCTACTAATTTCTTATTACCATTAGACGCCACCTCATAAATTTCGGCAGTTGCATTTGCAGGCAAACTGTCCCAAGTTATGTTTAGGGAAGCATCCGCAGCTGTAATAG
>SFOB01000237.1 GCA_004554075.1 Treponema sp. | reverse complement strand
TGAGTATTCAGGTACGATAACTTCAATTCCACCTAAAGTTTCACTTACCGCCTCAACAAGTCCTGAAATCAAACTGGTTCCTCCTACTTGGATTAAAGGTTCACGAATGTCAATTTCCTGCAATTGCTGTTCATAAACCTGTTCAGATACGGAGTGACATGCAGCAGCTGCTACGTCTGCTTTAGATCCCCCGGCAGCAAGAGTGGTAACCAAGTCTTGAATACCGAATACAATACAATAGGAGTTAAGCATAGCTTTTCTCCAATCACCTTGTACAGCAAGAGGTCCAAGTTCTGTAATATCTACATCTAACCTCCTTGAAGTCATGTCCAAGAATCTTCCGGATGCACCTGCACAGATACCACCCATAGTGAAGTTGTCCGGAATACCATTGTTTACGGTAATTACCTTGTTATCCATACCACCGATATCAAGTACTGTAGCTTCACCTTTTTGGCAATCAGCCAAGTATACTGCACCTTTTGCGTTTACAGACAATTCCTCTTGGATAAGTTCAGCTCCAAATTCCTGACCCATAGTGAATCTACCGTAACCGGTAGTTCCTATACCCTCAACATCTTCCCATTTGTAGCCAGTTCCTTCAAATGCTTCTGCAGCTGCAGTTTGAGCAGACGCAATGATATCTTTTGTGGAAGTCCAACCTGTACCAATAACCTTGTTGTTTTCCATAAGAACTGCTTTTGTAGTTGTTGAACCAGAGTCAAGCCCAAGGGTAAGGCCTTCTTGCTTTTCACGAGCAAGAATGCTTCTACGTGTAACAGTGGTAGCCAATGCTTCCATACGGATAAAGAGCTCATCCGCTTTAGTCCTTTCAGTAAAGGAATAAGTTACTACTGGAATGCGGGTATTGTTTTGAATGAAACGTCTAACTTCATTTCTGACCAATGCACCTTCTGCACATCTGAAACAAGTTGCAATGAATACTGCATCAGGCTTGCATTTACCTTCTACAATGGACATTGCCCTTGCAATCATAAGCTTTAAGCTTGAACTTTGAGCAGAGAAACCGAATTTCTCATAAGCTTCATTAATGTAATCCAAATCAATTTCAGGAAGAATAATTTCTGCTCCAAATTTTAAAGCTGCCTTTTCAATTTCCTTTTGGATACCACTGTATTCAGTACCACAGGAAACCAATGCAATCTGCACCATATTATTTTCCTCCTTTATTTCCAATAGGTTCGCCTAAAACATCACTGTCTCCTTCAAGGTCTCCTCCGCCACCAGGCAAGGAATCAAGGAATTCCATGATTTGATTTACCATAAGCCTTGTTCCATCCTCATCATCAGGGTAAACCACTTCCAAGACAGGTATGTCTTTTTTACGTAAACAGAAAATTGATAATTCATTTGTTCTTGCACATCCTACACAACCAAAACCAAATGGAGCTCCATCAACAATGATTGCTGCTTCTGCTGCATCTATAAGAGGTCCAATAATGGACATTCTTCCACGAACTCCTGAAGGCACTTCAATAGCTGCATACTTCAATCCGTTAATTGGATCTTCTTCTGTAATATTCATTGGAGGAGAATCAATCTCCGGATCCTTAATCTTTTGTCTAATTTGTTTTTGAAGAGCTAAAGGAGTGTGACCTTTTCTCTCAATCAAGTCAGCTAGAACCAATGAATTTGGTGGATAAATAGCTACTTTTACCATAATATCATCCTCTTAATATAATCAAAGAAAACTTTTTGCAAACAATCCCATTTAAAAAGTTTTCTTATTGTTTATCATCCTCTCTTTTATTTTCTTCTTCTTCTAAAATCTCTTTGAAGTAATCAACAGAAACAGGTTCCTTTTTCTCAATTACAACTTCCTTAGGATTCTTTAAAGCTTCTCCCACATAATCAAGAATTCTGAATTCCTTTTCCATTTGGTGGAAACCTTCTCTTGGTCCGTATCTGTGACCTCTACATCTTCTTGGGTCACCAGGAGCAAAACCTCTTTCCTTTGTAAAAATTCCATAAGGGTCTAATTTACGGAGCTCACGAATAGCTTCTCTCACATATTCATCCTTTCCACTAATCATAGCCCCATAACAAGTCCATTTGATTGTAATAGGCAAATTCAACATATGAAGGAAGTTCACTACTTCACTTTCACTTACATTTGCCTTTGAACTTAAAATGATCATCCTTGTTGAAACTTCTGGATCCATATCCTCTTTACCTAAATCTGGAGTTATACATAAATTTGCAGGCATAATCATTCCTCCTATTCCTCATCCTCGTATACTTCATGAATATAAAGAGTGCTTCCATCTTTAAGCTTGTTCAAGCCTTCAATGTTTCCAACAACTTCACCAACAACGTTTGTAGCTGAGAACGGTTCACCAGTAGGTCCGAAATCAGTGGTGTCAATGGTCCTTATACCAACAAGTCCCACATTCTTCTTGGACATGTTGGTTACACCTATCTCTCCAGCTTTCATAATGTCAGTTGGATTGTTTTCAGGAATAAGTCCCTTGGATTCATTATTGTCACCATTGAACATGAACATGTTCATGTCAGGAACAGCAAAGTAAACCTTTAATGTTCCAACAGGCTTTTCTGCAAGACCAGTTATTTTCTCAAGATACCATCTGGTTCTTGGAGCCTTATCGGTTAACTTGACTTTTAAGAGTTCAT
>SFOB01000019.1 GCA_004554075.1 Treponema sp. | reverse complement strand
GTTATTTTCTTGTGCGCTTGCGCGCACGATGCATACACTTGCTTCGCAAGCACTCAACCACCGCATGTAAGGAGACTTTTTATGAATTTTAGAAAATATCTGGCACTTACCCGCCTGGGTATGATGGAAAAACTTCACTACAGGCTTGGAACTTTTGTAACACTTTTCGGAAACCTGATTTATCTGGTTTTGATTTATTTTCTCTGGAAGGCAATTTACGCATCGTCTGGAAGTGACGTGGTAAACGGAATGACATTGAATGACACTCTGGTTTACCTGGTTCTTGCAACAGCTCTCTTCAATTTTCTTGAAGTTTTCCTTGTCTGGGATATGAGCCGGGAAATACAGTCTGGATCAATTGTGCTTAAGCTTCTTAAGCCTATGAGCTTTCGGGGCTACAGCTTCTGGTCATATATCGGCGAGAACATCATGTCTTTCTTTCTGACTTTTTTACCAACCTTTTTAATTATCAACATACTAACGAAAGGTAGTATAGCTCTCAGCTTTAATCTGCTTTTCTTTATTGTGTCGGTGATAATGGCTCTGGTAATCAACTTCAGTATAGATATGATCTGTGCAACAATCTGTCTTTATACAGAATCCACCTGGGGGCTGAATATGGTGAAGGAGTGTATTGTTCTTCTGCTTTCCGGGGCTTCTATTCCTCTGGCATTTTTTCCGGAAACCTTACGCAAAGTAGTGCAGTATCTTCCTTTCCGTTGTATTTACGATACGCCGCTGAACGTTCTTTTGCAAAAGCCGGGCTATACACTTGGAACAGGACTCCTTTCCACCCTTGCTCTTCAGCTTGCCTGGTGCCTGGCTCTTACTGCAATTGGTTCTGCTTTCTGGAACTTCTCTCTTAAGAAGATTACTGTAAACGGAGGTTAGTTTATGAGTTTGAATAATGAGGGTAGTGCTGTAGTATCAGTGCTGCCAAAAAGACGCGGAATAAAATTTTATTTTGATATCTATAGAAAAATCCTTGTGCAGGATTTGAAAAGCAAGATGAGCTACCGTGCAGACTTTGTTATTTCCAATATCGGAATGATAGTTTCGAACCTTGTTGGCTTTGTGACTTTTTATATTCTCTTTCAGAATTTTCCGTCTATCAATGGCTGGACAATGTACGAAATGCTTTTTCTTTACGGTTTTTCTCTTGTTGCTCTTACGCCTGTCCAGTGCTTTTTTGATAACAACTGGAACCTGCGCTATGCCGTAAAAACCGGAGACTTTATTAAGTACTGCTTCCGTCCTATAAACATCTTCTTCTATTATATTTCAGAAGTTTTTGATGTTAAGGGACTGGGCCAGCTGGTCTTTGGTCTTGGAACTCTGGCTTATGCCTGGAGTCATCTTGCAATTCCTGTAACGGTGGCAACAATAGCACAGACAGTACTCTTTTTGATTGCAGCCTCTCTTTTTATGATTGCGATTATGAACTTTGCAGCCGCTACCTGTTTCTGGATTCAGAATTCGGGCTATATAATGGTAATAATGTTCCGTTTTAAGGATTTTGCAAAATATCCTGCAAGTATCTTTAATTCATTTTTCAAAATCATTTTTACCTTTGTGATTCCTATTGCTTTTATTGCTTATTATCCTTCACTTGTGGTGCTGCGCCCGGCCTCTGTACCTCTGCTTTCCTGGCTTTCACCTCTTATAGGTTTGATTTTCTTTTACCTGAGTTACCGTTTCTGGCTGCTTGGAGCAAGAAAGTATGATGGAACCGGTTCCTGAGGCATAAAAATTATTATATAAAACTACTAGAAATAGTAGCAAAAAAAAGGTAGTGTTTTGTTTAAATTAATGATACTATTTTTTTATGGGGGAATCATTAGTATGAAGAAAATTATTGCTATGGCTGTAACAGCCGTTTTACTGGTAAGTGCTACTTTTGCGCTTAATTTTGAAGTTGGTGCCCGGGGTATTCTTGGTAGAAACCTTGATGGCGGTTCATTTGCATCAAATTTCGATGCTGCACGTCAAGATAAAACCTTTGATTTTGGTTTTGGTGCTTATGCAAACCTTTCAATTCTTGGTGGACTTGGAGTTCAGGCAGAAGCAAATTATGTAAAGAGTTCTATTACATTTGCTAATAATACTGCAGAAACAGTTCAGTACAACATGCATATTCTCGACCTTTCTCCAATGATCTGGCTTAACCTTGATTTGTGGAAGTTTGAGTTTGGTTTTGGTGCTGGTCCTAACTTTGAAATTCCTCTGGCTTCTCTTGGAGATGTATGGAGTGCAAAGAAAGAAGATTTTACAGTAGGTCTTATTGCTGGTGTAGATGTTAAATTCTATTTCTTAAAGCATCTTGGAGTAGTTCTTTCCGGCCGCTTTGTATGTGACTTTAATAAGAGAGATGTGCCTCTAGGTGTATGGGATGCTTCTTATCCATCTTATGAATTCACACGTAGAACACTTTACGGTGGACTTGGACTTGAATTCAGACTTTTCGAATAGTTATCTGAATAAAATTCTGATTTAGTATTAATTACAAAAGGTCTTTCCTGAGGGAAAGGCCTTTTTTTATGCAGGGGCGTTACGGGGGCGGCAGCCCCCGTTAGAGGGGGTAGCGTAAGACCGCTTGCGGGCTGAAGCGAGGGGCAGGCGCCCCTAAAAAAAAGTTCTTCCCACCAATGGCATAAATCACTATAATCATTTTTATATCGAAATTACACAAAGGACATATTATGATAGTAATGAAATTCGGTGGTTCTTCTGTTGCTAACGCAGAAAGAATCAAGCATGTTGCTTCTATTATTAAGGCATATCAGGACAAGCGCCCGGCAGTAGTTCTTTCTGCTATGGGAGACACAACTGACCATCTTCTTGAAGCAGCAGACAAAGCAGTGCTCGGAGAAGTTGATGTGGCAGGAGTTGCAAAACTTCATGAGGATACAGCCGCTGAGCTTGGAATAAATATTGAGACAATTCAGGCTCTTTTGACAGAGCTTAAACAGCTGCTTACCGGTATTTCAATGCTTAAAGAAATAAGTAAACGTTCACGCGACTATCTTGTTAGTTTTGGCGAACGAATGTCTGTCCGCATGATGGCAGCTTACCTTGAATCTCAGGGTATTCCTGCAAAGTTTTATGATGCATGGGATATTGGAATTGTTTCTGATTCTAACTATATGGCAGCTGAGCTTCTTGATGAAGTTTGGGAAAATATTCCAGCTCACCTCAACGATTATAAGAACGGTTCAGATAATCATATTCCAATCGTAACAGGTTTTATCGCAAAAGATAAAAAGGGAAATATTACAACTCTTGGCCGTGGTGGTTCAGACCTTACAGCAACAATGGACGGTATTCTTACTACAGACCCTAGAGTTGTAAAAGAAGCAAAGCCAGTTCCTGAAGTTACTTATGAAGAAGCACAGGAACTTGCTATGTTCGGTGCTCAGGTTCTGCATCCTCGTTCAATGCTTCCTGTACGCAAGACTGGAACTCCTGTTCGTGTAAAGAACTCTTACAATATTACAAGCCCGGGTTCTATCATTGTTGAAAATCACACTGGTAAGGTGCCTCCTGTTTGTGCAATTACAACTGTAAAACACATTACTGTTATTGATATAGTTTCTTCACGTATGCTGGGGGCAGCAGGCTTCCTGGCTCACGTTTTCAACAACTTCCTTAAATGGAATATCAGTATTGATGTTATTGCAACTTCTGAGGTTTCTGTTTCACTTACTGTAAATACTAAGTCTGATCTTTCTGGCCTTGTTGCAGACCTTGAGCAGGCAAGCCAGGTTTCTGTTCGTAAAGATAAGGCTATTGTTACAATTATTTGTGACGCCGCTCACTCAAGCGCAATTCTTGCAAGCGGCTTTGATGCTCTTGCTGATGAAGGAATCAATGTTCAGATGATTTCTCAGGGTGCAAGCAAAGTAAACATCAGTATGATTGTTAATGATGACGAGGCTGATAGAACTGTTCAGATTCTGCACAACGCTTATTTCAGTTAACATTATCGTGATATACGGCCACGTCAAGGCACGCTACGCTTAAAGCCTTGACATGTCCGTTTATCGGGTTTTTAAGGAGGTTAAACCCGCTATGAAGATTGCTTTAGTTGGATACGGAAAGATGGGACACATGCTTGAGCAGGCTGCTAAGCGTGCCGGACATGAAGTTGTTACTACTATAGATGTTATTGCCGACGACGCTAAGGTTCGTGTTGCTGCCGGCGATACCGATGCTATTGTTCGCGCTGTAAAGTCGAGCGGGGCAGAAGGAATTATTGAGTTTACTCATCCTACAGCTGTTCTTGCAAACGTACGCGCTCTGCTTCCTCTTGGACTTCCCCTTGTTGTTGGAACTACCGGCTGGAACGACAAGCATGCAGAAATTGATGAGTATGCTAAGCAGGTTGGTGGAACTGTAATGACTGCCGGAAACTTTTCTATCGGCGTAAATATGTTCTATAAGATTGTAGAAGAAGCTGCAAAAATCATGTCTGAATATAAAGATTATGATGTTGCAACCTGGGAAATGCATCATAATCAGAAGGCAGACAGCCCAAGTGGAACTGCCCTTGAAATTGCCCGCCGTGTTCAGCTGGGCTACAAGAATAAAACTGAAATTGTTACCGATGCCTTCCATGAGAGACCAGCTGTAAATCAGCTTCATGTAAGCTCAACCCGCTGTGGTAACGTTCCTGGAACTCATAAGGTTTTCTTTGACGGAACTGCAGATACAATCGAGCTTACTCATACTGCAAGAAGCCGCGAAGGTTTTGCTGTTGGTGCGGTTGAATCACTTGTTAAGCTTGATGCTGCCCTCAAGAGCGGAAAAATTACCCGCGGCGGCCTTTACGGCTGGGACGATTTGTATAATTAATTCTTTGTATATTCTTATCTTAGTGGTATAATTACTAAGATAAGGTATATGAGGGTTTAATTATTTGAAATCACAAGATCCATCTACTTACGGAAAATACAATATCCGTTTTTACCGCATTAGTCTTTCAGTTTGTGGTGTTTTCATAAATATCCTATTCTCTTTTGTCCTTCATAAGCTGGGACTGCCGCTTTATTTTGATACAATAGGAACAATTGCCGTAGCGGCTATTACCGGTTATCTTTTTCCTGCTATCTGCACGGCTGTTGTTTCGAGCGTTATCTGTTCTTTTTTTTACTGGCCTGCTCTTTATCTTTCTTTTGTTAATGCAATTATAGCCATTATAACTGTTGCCTTTGCCCGCAATAAAGGTTTTAAGAAAATTGGAAAATTAATTCTTTTTACTCTGATTGTCACCTTAATTTCTTCTATTTCTGCTTCAATCATACAATATGTAATTTATGGGCAGGCAGACTCTTCTCTGATTGCCAGAAATGCACTTGCTTTTTCTTCTGCGGCTTCAACTCCTTATTTTTTGTCTTTTTATGTAACAAGCTTTCTGCTTTATTTTCTGCAATATGGATTTATATGTCTTTTTATCATTCTTTTGATGTCTATTCTGCCAAAGAATTTTCTTGCCTTTTTTACTGATACAAACTGGAATCAGAGGATTGTTTCTGAAACTGCGCGGCAGTATATGAATGCGAACCACAGCAGTATTAAGCATCCTCTTCATAAAAAGATTACTCTTACTTTTATAATTACTTCTGTTCTTCTGGTTATGCTCACAGGAGCAATTGCTCTCCGCCTTTATTTTGATAATTCAAAAGTAGAAAAAACAAAAAATGCCAATAACTGTGTAAACCTTGCGGTAGATTTTATTGATCCTTCAAGAGTGGATGACTTTATAAAATATGGTACGGAAGCTGCTGATTATCTGGAAACAAGAAGACTTCTTACCAAAATTAAAGAGAGTTACAGCGATGTAACCTACCTTTATGTCTTAAGAATTGAAGAGAACGGCGGCCGTTTTATTTTTGATACTGATGATTTGAATCCTTATTCACCAGGCGAAATTGTACCTTTTGACAAAGAGTTCAAAAAATTTCTTCCGGATCTTTTTGAAGGAAAAGAAATTGATCCGGTTGAATCTGATAATATCTTAGGCTGGATGCTTACAATTTATAAACCTGTCAGAGATGAAGAGGGAAAAACGGTCTGCTATGTAGGTGCAGATGTTTCTATGGATTATGTTGCCGGCTATCTTGGCAGTTTTATTATCAAGGTGCTTTTGATTATGGCTGGCTTTTTTATTGTTATCATCTCTTTTACTATATGGTCTATTGGAAACACAATGTCTTATCCTATAAGTGCCATTGCTTCCTGCGTAGACCGCTTTTCTGAAGCTGCAGAAGATCAGGAAATGCTTGAGGATAATGTAAAGCTGATTCGTTCTCTGGAAATAAAGAGTGGAGATGAGATTCAAAGATTGTATGATGCAATCTGCCGAATGACTCTCAGCCAGACAGAGCATATAAGGGATATCCGCCGACTTTCCGAATCTACACTAACTATGCAGGATGGCCTTATTATTACAATGGCAGATATGGTAGAAAACCGTGACTCAGACACGGGGGCTCATGTTCAAAAAACATCTGCTTATGTAAAGATTATTGTGGAGGGGCTTAAGAAAAAAGGTTATTATCCGCAGAAAATAACACCAAAGTTTATGTCGGATGTTGTTCGCTCGGCTCCTTTACACGATGTTGGAAAAATAAATATTTCAGATACCATTTTAAATAAACCGGGAAAGCTGACAGACGAAGAGTTTGCCATTATGAAAACTCATACTACTGCCGGTAAAGAAATTCTTGAAAAAGCTATCAGTACGGTTCAGGGGGAAAACTATCTTAAAGAGGCCCGCAATATGGCAGCTTATCACCATGAGCGCTGGGATGGAAAAGGATATCCTGAAGGTCTGCATGGTGAGGTTATTCCTCTTTCTGCCCGTATTATGGCGGTGGCAGATGTTTTTGATGCCCTTGCTTCTCCCCGTGTTTATAAACCTGCCTTTCCACTTGAAAAGGCTCTTGCGATTCTTCAGGAGGGAAGTGGAAGTCAGTTTGACCCTAAGTGTGTAGAAGTTTTTATGGACTCACTTTCCGATGTAAAGATGGTTCTGAGAAAATATAATGGAGATAATGGAGAGAACTTTGCAGAATAAGGCCTGGAAAATATCACTATCTTTAATTCTATCTGTCTCTTTCTTTTTTTGTGCACAGTCTCTTTTTGCCCAGGGCGGTGGTTATGCCATAACAAAACAATTTTCCGAAGTAGGTTATAGCAGCGTAATTTATGATGCAACAAACGGGCTGCCTACCTCTGATGCAAATTATATTTTAGGCGCAAAGGACGGTTATGTCTGGATTGGCGGATATAGCGGAATAATGCGTTATGATGGAATCAATTTTGAACGCCTGCCAACTGACCATGGTCTTACAAGTGCCCGTGCATTTTTTGAAGACAGTAAAGGCCGTATCTGGGTTGGAACAAATGATAACGGTGTTGTTGTAATTAATGGTAATGATATAAATCAATATTCCTATAGAAACGGCTTGCCTTCATCTTCTATAAGAAATTTTGCAGAGGATAAAGACGGAAATATTTTTGTTGCTACCACAAGCGGACTTGCCTTTATAAAGGAAAACGGGCTTTTATATAAAATCTCTCACCCGGTGCTGGACAAAGAAAGAATCTTAAAGCTTGAGAAAGATTTGAACGGGAAGATTTATGGACAGACTTCCAACGGAATTATTTTTGCCATAGAGAACAGAAATATTACAGATGTTTATACAAGCGAGGAACTTGGCATTGAAAGAGTTTCTACACTTCTTGCAGATCCTCTGAATGAAGGAAAGGTTTATTTGTGTTCAGAGGGTGGCACAATTTACTATGGTGATTTTGGAAAAAAAAGTTCTGAACTTCAGAAGATTGATATTTCACCAATTAAGACTGTTCAGTGGATTTCCTATGACTGCTTCAGAATCTGGCTTTGTTCCAGAAGTCAGATAGGCTATCTTGAAAATGGTAAAGTGAATATTGTTTCAAACCTTCCTATGAATGGTTCAATTGAAATGATGACTTCTGATTATCAGGGAAATATCTGGGTTTGCTCTTCTACACAAGGTGTAATGAAAGTTGTTGCTAATAACTTTGTAAATCTTTTTGAAGAAGCAAAACTTCCTAAAAGAACTGTGAATACTACCTGTCGTCATAATGGCAATCTTTATATTGGAACCGAAACAGGTCTTATTATTTTAGATAAAGATAATCATCCGGTGAAAGACAGGCTTACAGAATATGTCGGGGATTCACGAGTTCGTTGTATCAAAGAAGATAAAAATAAAAATATATGGATTGGAACTTATACAAACGATAAAGGTCTTGTCTGTCAGACATCAGATGGTAAGATTTCTGCTTTTACTGTTGAGAATGGAATGTCAGATAACCGTATAAGAGTGATGAAGGTTGCACAAGACAATTCAATTCTCTGTGGCACCAATGATGGTTTTTCCATTATTAAGAATCAAAAGGTTATAAAAACAATCGGCAAAAATGATATTATCAAAAATACCGTCTTTCTTACTGTTGAAGAAACAGAAGATGGCAAAATATATATTGGTACAGATGGCGATGGAATTTATGTAATTTCAGGTTCTGTAATTCAGCGCTACGGCAGGGATGATGGTCTTACAAGCGACGTTGTAATGCGAATAAAGGCGGATCCTGTAAATGGTGTAATCTGGCTGGTTACCTCAAACTCAATTCAGTACATAAAGAACGGAAGAATAGAAAATGTAAGGTCCTTCCCATATAACAACAATTATGATCTTTATCTAAATGCCAATAATGAACTGTGGGTTCTTGCTTCGAGCGGAATCTATTCTCTTTCTGCAGAACAGCTGCTTTCAGATTCTGTTACAGATTTCAGACTTTTTACAGTTGCTAACGGACTTCCAAGTTCTGTCACCAGTAACTCCTACAGCTATCTTGATGATAAGGGAATGCTTTATATTGCCTGCCGCGAGGGAGTTTCCTGTGTAAATATCAACAATTATTATGAACATAAAATTCTGATAAAAACCGCTGTAAACGGGGTTTACTGTGGAAATCAGAAAATCTATAAAAATGAAAATTCCACTTATGTTCTTCCTGCTTCTGAGGAGCGAATAAAAATTTCTGCTGCAGTATTGGATTACTCTATGTCTAATCCGCCAGTGCGTGTTTTCCTGGAAGGGGCCGGGGATGACGGTATTTTAGTAAACAGAAATGAACTTACAGCTCTTGAGTATACAAATCTTTCTTACGGATATTACACCTTCCATATTCAGGTTTTGAGCCAGAATAAGAAAGAGGTGCTTCTTGATAATACTGTTTCAATCATAAAAAGATTCCGGCTTACAGAGCTTATGGAATTCAAGTTTATTATTGTTACTCTTCTTATACTTGCTGCCGGCTTTATTGTATGGCGTGTCATGAAGTCTACTGTTATCCTGAATCAGTACAGAATGCTTCAGACGGCAAAGGAAGAGGCGGAAAGAGCTAATAAAACAAAATCACACTTCCTTTCTAATATGTCCAGGGAAATCATTACTCCTATAAATACCATTATGTGTATGGATGAAATGATTATGCGGGAAGATTCAAAAGATGTGCCGGAAAATTATTTTTCTTCAGTTATGAAGTATAGTAAGAATATCCGCGATGCCTCTGAATCTTTACTTACTCTTGTAAACGATCTTCTGGAAATTACAAAGATTGAATCTGGAAGACTTATGGTAATTGAAAGTGAATATGATGTGCAGAATCTTTTGCGTTCAGTTATTATTCCAGCCCGTCAGAAAAAAATTCTCAAAGAACTCGATATTGAAGTTTCTATAGATCCGACAATTCCAAAACGCCTTTATGGTGATGTAGGAAAGATAAAACAGATACTTCTTAACCTCTTATTGAATGCTATCAGGTATACAGAAAAGGGAAGTGTTCGCTTATTTATAACTATGGAAAGTCGCAGCGGCGATACCTGTGATCTTTGTGTCAGGGTAAAGGATAGCGGAAATGGAATGAAGCCGGAAATAATTGAAACTATTTTCGATGCCTATGGTGCCTTTGAAAAAGATGCAAAAGAGCTGCATTTAAAGACCGGACTTGGGCTTGATATTTCCAGAAGATTTGCAGAGCTTATGGGAGGCGTACTTGTTTGTACAAGTGAATTAGGTAAGGGGTCTGAATTTATTTTTACACTTACCCAGAAAATAGTAGACCAGACTGCTATAGGTGTCTTTTCTGAAACAGAAGAAGAAATACAGCAGGGCTCTTATATTCCTCATTTTATTGCACCGGATGCAGATGTTCTTGTAGCAAGTGAGAATGTTGAGTCTCTTGATATTCTTGATAATTTACTAAAGGCTACAAAAGTTTTTGTTACACGTTCTTCCAGCAAAGAAGAGTTTATAGATAAAATCAGAGTTGGTTCATACAACATTGCTTTTATAGACCAGATGCTCTTTGAGGATGATGAAAATGAAATAGATGATTTCATTTCAAAATTGAAAGAAGTAAAAGCAGATGTGCCTGTTTACATCATTACTGGAATTGCATTTTCTGATGAAGAGTTTTATAAGCAGAAAGGTTTTTGCGGAACTCTTTCACTTCCAATAGATCCAGTGCATCTGGAAAAAACTATTATGACTCATCTTCCTGAGGAAATGATGGAAAAGCTGAGGGAAAGAAAGAATGTTTAATTTTATCAGAAATCATCAGATGAATATAATGCTCAGTTTTTGTGCCGTATGTGCCACAATGACAGTAATGCTTTTTCTTACAAAATTTCTGTCTAAGAAACGTAAGTGGATTTTAATCAGTCAGGAGATTATTGCAACTCTGCTGCTTTTCTTTGACCGCCTTGCATATATTTATGCCGGTAATGTAAGTTCAACCGGTTATGTAATGGTGCGCCTTTCTAATTTTATGGTTTTCTTTTTAACCTCCGCCATTGTCTTAAGCTTTAATTTATATATTGTAGATTTGATGAAAAATGAGGCGCGGCTGAATTCTCTTCCGCGTCGCCTTCTTGTAACAGGTATGCTTGCTGCAGTGGGTATGCTTATTTCAATAATTTCTGCATTTACCGGTTTGTATTATTATTTTGATAGCCAGAATGTTTATCATCGTGGAAGCGGATTTTTGCTCTGTTATGTAGTGCCTGTAATCTGCCCCCTGATTCAATATACTTCGATTGTACAATTCAGAAAAAGCTTCAGTAAATTTATTTATACTGCACTGACTCTTTATATCTTCCTTCCTATAATTACCGGCATCATCCAGATATTTGCTTATGGAATTTCCATTGTAAATATGACCATGGTTTTAGTTTCCGTATGTCTTTATTTCTTCACATATCTGGATGTTAATGCTGCTGTTGAAAAGTCTCATAATATTGAGATTGAGGCTTTTAAAGAAGAGCAGAAAAATATGAAAAAACTCTTCAGAGAAGCGGCTTCTGCTTTTGCAAAAGTTCAGGGAAGTTCAGACCGCATGGCACAGGTTGCGCGAGAGCTTGCCCAAAAGGCAGGAAAGAGTGAAGAAGAATGTGATAAAGTTTATTACGCAGCTTTTCTTTATCCTGCCGGTGCAGAAGCCCTTGCTTGTATAAAAGAGTTTCCATATTTGAGTGAAACTGCTGCTTGTGTTGGAAAGGCTTATAGTGAAGATTTACCGGAATTTTCAAGAATTATCACTGTTGCTAAAGATTATGACACCATGATAAACGATCCTTCAAATCCGCCTTTCTTTGTTCGCGATTATTTTATACGTGAGGCAGGAAGAAAGTATGATCCTTTTTATTCTACGCAGGTTGTGCACCTTCTGGATGATGGAACAAACAAAGGAATTTTTGAAAAATCATTAAAAGAAATAGAAAGCGAAATTGTCTGCCATAATTACCGGGAAAAGGTTACGACAGGAATTGAGGTTTCCCAGTATATTACAGAAATATCTTTTGAAGCTGAGCCAGTGGAAAATGAAAAGCCTTTTTCTCAGCCTTCAATCATTGTTTTTGATTCTTATGACAGACAGATAAAAGATACTCCTGAAAGTATAAATGCAAATAAATATCTGGAATATGGTGAAGTCTGGTTTGATGCACATTTCATTTCTACCGGTGCCAGAAATATGGAAATGAGAAATGTAAAAAAGACTGCAGAAGCAGATAAGAATAAGGGCCTTTATAAAATTATCGGCCTTCGTTTTCAGGATCATCTTCTGCTTAAAATGCAGGGGCCGGAAGAAACTTTTGAAATAATTATTGCTCTTCCAAGTGCTTCAAAGGCCGCTTACATAGGAATTACAGGTGAGAATGTTCATATTAAAAATATTTCAATAGTTCAGACAGATGAGCTTTCTAAAGAAAGTGATATTCCCCGCATTGCAGAAAAATTAAGCTTTATAGAAAGAATTGAGTCTGATATTCCAAATGTTCAGATAGTAAATCCTCTTGCTCTTTTTACAAAAGGCCTTGAAGTAAAAGATAATATGAAGCTCTTTTTTCATACCCAGAGCCTGCCTGATGCAAATCTTATCTGGCATTGTCCTTATATAATTCTTTATTATTCTGAGGACGGAAAGGTTTACGGAAAAAATTATCGTGAATATGCAATGATAAAATTAGATGGAGAAACAAACGAGTCTAATCAGTTTGCTCAGAATACCTTTGTTATGAAAAAGACTGAAGGTTTTAGGAGCTGGGAAGAGTGGGAAGAGCAGAATAAGGCTGGTTATGAATGTCATATAGAATTTTCTAAAACAGGAAATGAAATTACATTTCAGACACAGAATAAAGGAATCTATATGCGTAATACTACAAAGCTCCTGGATGGAAACAAAGTAGTATACGTTTCTTTGTCTGGAGATCAGGTTGCATTAACTGATATAAGAATCAGATAAAAGCCTTTTATTTAATCATCAGAATATTTGAAACAGCTATAAGTATTTGTGAGGTAACCAGAAGAGAGTATCTGATGATTCCTGCATGCTTAAACTTTAACTTTGCCTGATTTATAAAATGGAAGGCTGTAAGGGCAGCAAAAGCAGTGGTGCCTGTAAAGAGCAGAATTGAACTTTTTGTTGTTTCATAGCAGAGGAAAACCAGACTGCAGAAATGCAGGTAAGCGGAAAGTGCAAAGCTGAAGGCAAAAAGTACATAAAATTTGATTTCCTGCTTACCGGAAAGAATAATTGCTGTTATTGTTCCTGCAAGATAAATACATGTCATAAGAATAATCAGCCAGAGTGGTACCTGGTGAATAAAAAAGACAATTCTGTATAAAGTAATCCAGCAGATGGTGTTGGCAAGTATAAGAATACGGCCAGAAACACGAAGGACTCTGATTTTTTCAAATGACAAAAATATTGTAGAAATTGTGGCTAGAGAGAGGGCTATAACGGTTACTTTTATTAAATGTAATGAATCTGGCAGATAATTTCGCAAGACTAAAACCGTAAATATACCAAGAATAGGAATTATCAGACATTCGCTGATTTTCTGTATTACGATTTTTTTAAAGATATATGAAGTAACTAAAACAATCAGATTAACAGCAAGAATGCTGAAAAGAATCCAGTTAGTAATTGTCATTTTTAATGTGCTCCCTAAGAAACTTTTTTTTATTCTAACACAGAAATCGTTTTCTGTGAATTGAACTTTTACCCCTCTTTCACTATAATCTCATGTATTAAAATCGGGCGAATGTTTCGATTTTTTTTGAAAAACTTGACCGGCGAGTGCCGGGAAAAATGAGGATAGATATATGACAATCACTGAAATGCTTGGTCAGAGCGGACTTTTGACTGCGCTTGGTATGTGTGTTGTATTCAGTTTCATCATTATTTTGATTATCTGCATGACAATTATGAAAGCTGTAATTCATGCATTTAAGCTTGATAAGGAAGAACCTGCTAAAACACCTGTGGCTTCTGCTCCTGCTGCTTCGGCTGCCGGAAATGATGGTGCTGTTATTGCTGCAATCGCTGCTGCGGTTCACGATAAAGCGTTAAATTCGTAAATAATCTTCTATATATTAAAGATAAAGGGAAATAAATATGGCTAAAGTAGGAATTACTGAACTTGCAATTCGTGATGCTCATCAGAGTCTTCACGCAACACGTATGACAACAGCAGATATGCTGCCAATCTGTGACAAGCTTAATAAAGTTGGTTACAAATATGTTGAAGGATGGGGTGGAGCAACTTATGACTCTTGTATCCGCTTCCTGAACGAAGATCCATGGGATCGTCTTCGCAAACTTCATGCTGCAATGCCTGATACAAAAATCATGATGCTTCTTCGTGCTCAGAATCTTCTTGGTTACAAGCACTATGCTGATGATGTAGTAGAGAAGTTCGTTGAAACTGCTGCAAAGAACGGTATCGGATGTTTCCGTATTTTCGATGCTTGTAACGATCCACGTAACATGGAATGTGCTACAAAGGCAGCTAAAAAGTCTGGAGTTGATGTTCAGATGGCTATTTCTTATGCCGTAACTCCATTCCACACAAACGAAAAATATGCAGAACTTGCTAAGACTTATGCAGACTTTGGTGCAGATTCTATCTGTATTAAGGATATGTCTGGTCTTCTTAAACCATATGAGGCTTATGACCTCGTACAGAAAATCAAGGCAAAGGTTGATCTTCCTGTAGAAATCCACTCACACGCTACAACAGGTCTTTCTGTTGCAACACTTTTGAAATCTGCAGAAGCTGGTGCAGACTGGCTTGATACAGCAATTTCTTCTATGTCTATGGGTACTTCTCACTCTCCAACAGAGACTGTAGTAGAAATGCTCAAGGGCACAGATATGGATACCGGCCTTGATACAAAGCTTCTTCTTGAGATTGCTGCTTACTTCCGCGAAGTTCGCAAGCACTATTCATCTCTTGAATCTGCATTCCTCGGTGCTGATACACGTATTCTTCTTTCTCAGGTACCGGGCGGTATGCTTTCTAACCTCGAATCTCAGCTCAAACAGCAGAACGCAGGCGATAAGATGGACGCCGTTCTTGCTGAACTTCCAAAGGTTCACAAGGCTGCAGGTTACGTTCCACTTGTAACTCCAACATCTCAGATTGTTGGTACACAGGCTGTTATGAACGTTCTTATGGGACCATATAAAGTAATGACTCAGGACTTCCGTAACTTGATTACTGGTAAGTTCGGTAAACTCCCAACTGATGCAGATCCAGAACTTGTTAAGAAGGCTCTTGAGCAGAATCATATGGATGCAGTTGTTACATGCCGTCCTGCTGACCTTATTGAACCTGAATGGGACAAAATGGTTGAAGAGTCTAAGAAGGCTGGTGGTGACGGTTCAGATGAAGACGTTCTCACATACGCTATGTTCCCTAATGTTGCTCCTAAGTTCTTTGCAGAACGCTCTAAGGGTCCAGTTGATGCAGCCGCTACATTTGCTAAGAAAGAAGCTCCTGCTGCTGCCGCTAAAGAAAATAAGGGCGGCTCATATACAATCAACGTTAATGGTACAGCTTACAATGTTACAACAGGCCCTGCTGGCGACAGCATGAGCGTAAATGTAAACGGTACAGCTTATAATGTAACATTCGGTGCTGCCGGCGCTGCTCCTGCAGCCGCTGCCGCTCCTGCTGCAAGTGCACCTGCTGCTGCAGTATCTGGTGGTACTCCAGTTCCTTCACCAGTTGCAGGAACACTTCTCCGCTATGCAGTTAGCGAAGGCGCTCAGGTTAAGAAGGGTGATACAGTAATTATTATTGAATCTATGAAGATGGAACTCGAAGTTAAGGCTCCTGCTGACGGAAAGATCAGCTTTGTTGTACAGCCAGGAACTCAGATTGCACAGGGCCAGACTCTGGCTAACCTCGGTGGTGCACCTGTTGCTGCTGCTCCTGTAGCACCAGCTCCACAGCCTGCTGCCGCACCTGCTCAGCCAGCTCCAGCTCCAGCTCCTGCGGCCGCTGCCGGTGGAAAGCCGGTTGCAGCTCCTGTTGCCGGAACTTTGCTCCGCTATGCAGTTAGCGAAGGTGCTTCGGTTACTCCTGATACAACAGTAATCATCATCGAATCAATGAAGATGGAATTGGAAATTAAGGCAGGGGCTGCTGGTAAGATTCACTTTATCGCTGCAACTGGCAGTCAGATTGCACAGGGTGCTACACTCGCTGAGGTACAGTAATGGAAACAGAATTGAACAAAAAAAATGATAAATTCAAGTACCTTAGAATTACAACTGTAATCTGTCTGATTGCTGTTGTGCTTTCTTTTGCAGGCTGTGGAGCTTCTGGTAAATCAAGCTCTTCTGCTGCTGGAAAGACTTCAACATCTTCAGCAATTATCAAAGGTTCTGAGAATATTAAACCTATTTCTGTTTCATCATTCTTTAAGAATGTTGGAAAGAATACAGGTATCTATAAGATGATTCATACTCCTACTGCAGAAGAAATTGCAGAGGAAAAGGCATCTAAAGAAGCTATTGAACTTGCAAAGGAAGAACAGGCTGCACAGGCCGCAGCAGACTTAGCTGCTCATCCTGTAAAGGGCTGGCAGAGACTTATTATGCTTGCTATCGGCTTCCTTATTGTTTACCTTGCAGTTGTAAAGGGCTTTGAACCATTACTTCTTATTCCAATCGGATTCGGAACTATTCTTGTAAATATTCCGGGTGCCGGAATGGGTGATGCTCCTGATGGTATGCTTCACATCATCTACAATGCAGGTGTTGGAAACGAGTTCTTCCCAATGCTTATCTTTATGGGAATTGGTGCTATGACAGACTTCGGTCCTCTTATCGCTAACCCTAAGATGGCCTTGCTTGGTGGTGCCGCACAGCTTGGTGTTTTTGCTACACTCTTTGGTGTTGCTGCAATGAACTATATTCCGGAAGTTGAATATAATTTGAAGGAAGCTTGTGCTATCGCTATTATCGGTGGTGCAGATGGTCCTACTTCTATTTACGTATCTGGTAAGCTTGCTCCAAACCTGATGGCTGTTATTGCGGTTGCTGCCTACTCATACATGGCTCTTGTTCCAATGATTCAGCCACCTATCATGAAGCTTCTTACTACAAAGAAAGAACGCCAGATTAAGATGAAACAGCTTCGTCCTGTTTCTAAGACAGAAAAGGTATTGTTCCCATTGCTTCTGCTTGTTGTAACAATCCTTCTTCTTCCTCCTGCAGCTCCACTTATTGGTATGCTTGCATTTGGTAACTTTATTAAGGAAGTTGGAATTGTACAGCGCCTTTCCAAGACTGTAGAGAACGAACTTATGAACATCGTTTCTATTCTTCTTTCTCTTGGTGTAGGTTCTCAGATGACTCCAGAAAAGATCATGCACGCTAACTCACTTGGTATTATCGTTCTTGGTCTTCTTGCCTTTGCAATTGCTACCGCTGGTGGACTTGTAATGGCTAAGATTATGAACCTCTTCCTTAAAGAGAAGATTAATCCGCTCATCGGTTCAGCTGGTGTATCAGCTGTTCCAATGGCAGCCCGCGTTGCAAACAAGGTTGGTATGGCAGAAGATCCAACAAACTTCCTTTTGATGCATGCAATGGGACCAAACGTAGCAGGTGTAATCGGAACAGCTATCGCTGCCGGTGTATTCATCTCTACTTACGGAATGTAAGTTCTTATAAAGTAATCCATATCTAAAGATTTATGGCAGATTGCTTTGTGCAGTCTGTCATTTTTTTTTTTTCGATTTTTCTTGACTTTTTATTATGTAATATTATATATTATATAATATAGATATCTAAACAATATTATAAAAAGCGAAGGAGGATTCTATGGTTTTTACCGCGGGTTCTGCCTTGCTTGATGCTGTGGTTCTGGCTGTTGTAAGCCTTGAAGGAACCTATGGCTACAAGATTACGCAGGATGTCCGTAAAATTATGGATGTTTCCGAAAGTACCCTTTATCCGGTGCTCAGGAGACTCCAGAAGGACGGTTACCTTGAAACTTACGATATGGAGTTTCAGGGTAGAAACAGAAGATACTATAAGATAACTTCAAATGGTATGATTCTGCTGGATAAGTACCGCTCAGAGTGGGTACTTTTTAGAAACGGGGTAGATGATATCCTGATGGGAAAACACGAATAGTAATTCGGAGGAATAAATGACTAGAGAAGAATATTTAAATGAACTGAAATCAAGCATTATGTCTCTCTCAAGTGATGAGCAGGCAGAAGCAATTCAGTATTATTCTGATTATTTTGACGAAGCTGATGATGATGAAAAGGTAATGCGTGAACTTGGAACTCCTGAAGAACTTGCAAAAACAATCATCGAAAAGTTTGCAAATGCGCTTGTTGATACAAAAAAATCCGGAGAAGGGGATTCTGGTGAAGATGATTCTTCAGATAATGCAGGCTCTGGAAACCGCAGTATAGACGCCCTTTATTTTGAGTTTGCAAAAAATAAAGTAGTGAATCTTTCTATGGATTTTGGTGCTGCAGAAGTTGCCTTGATAGAAGGGGATAAATACAGTATTGAAACCCGTGGACTTCAGGAAGAGTGCATCAACTGCTACCTTAATAAGGAAGGAACTCTTGTTGTAAGTAATAACCGCCGTTTTAATTTGAATTTCTGGAGCCATAACCGCCGCAGCCGCATTGTTCCACGTATCCTGGTTACAGTGCCAAAAAATGCTTCGGTAGAAAAGCTTCGCATTTCAGTAGGGGCAGGTAAGCTTGTTTCAAGAAAAATATCCCTTTCCTGCCAGTCTGGAAGCGTAAGCGTAGATGCCGGTAACCTTGTTCTGGACGGTATTTTTGGCGGAAAAATCAATGTTCGCTGCGGAATGGGAAATCTGGAATACAAGGGAAGCATTACAGGCAATATAAATCTTGACTGCGGCATGGGAAGTGTAAGACTTTATCTTAAAGGCGACCCTAAAACATATTCTTATGATGCAAAGGTTGGTCTTGGCGACTTCCGCTTTAATGATGAAAAGAAGAGCGGAGTATGCCAGATTTACAATAATCAGAAGCTGGAGAACCATTTTTCTGTAAATTGCGGAATGGGTTCTGTAACAATCAAAATTGACCAATAGGAGTGAAGAAATGAGCAAAAAGAAGCTTTATAAATCAAGAAAAAATAAGATGATTGGTGGTGTCTGCGGTGGACTTGCAGAATACCTTAATATGGATCCGACAATTGTACGTATAATTGCAGGCGTTCTTTGTCTTGTAAAAGGTATTGGTATTCTTGTTTACCTTATTATGTGCGTTGCAATGCCTTATGATGATGAGGATTTTTCTGAGGATGATACAGAAAACCTCAAAAGCGCAAATATAGATCCGGAAGAGGAGAAAAAAACAAGCTCCCGAAAAGCTGCTGCAGAAAATGACAGTAAGCTGCATTCAGATGAAGATTTCGACAGCTATTTCAAGAGTGAAGAAAAGTAATTCCAGGCCCGCAGGTAGTATCCTGCGGGCTAATTTTTTGGCTTTTTTTTTAACTAAAATACTAGTATTTATAGAACTAAGAATTTTTTCCTATGGAATAATACGCAAGATGTGATAAAATAGTGCTATTATGGTAGGAATAAAAATTAATAAAACGTTGCGTAATGTTCTGATAGCATTAGTTGTTATCGTTCTTATTTTCGCGATCCCGAGCTTTTTTCCTGATAAAGATTATCATGCCAAGTATGATAATTATGATTTATCCACAAACATTGGAGTTGTTTCTACAACAAAGACTTATTCAGAGTATTTGAAGGAACATTCTTCTGCAAAGAACCCTAAATCAGAGGTTGCTGTAGATGTTCTCAACTTTGTTGATGAAAAGACAAAAGATGCCAGAGTGGAGAAAAACTACAAAGGAAAAGATGTTGTAATTACAGGAGAAGACTCTTCTGTAACTTGGATAGTAGATGTACCTGAAGCTGGTTTCTACAATATCAGCATGGAATATGTTGCCATTCCTTCAAGAAACGTAAATATGGAACGTATTCTCTATGTAAATGGTGAAATTCCGTTTACAGGAGCAGATACACTCGCTTTTTACAGACTCTGGAAGGATGGTGGTCCGGTAAAGTATGATAACCGTGGAAACAGTATCCGTCCAACCCAGGTAGAAGTATTTGAATATCAGTCTGTATATTTCAAGAGCGATCTTGGTTACGAAGTAGATCCATATAAAGTATATTTTAACAAGGGAAAGAATGAAATTTCTCTTGAATCAACAAGTGAGCCAATGGCAATCAGTGCTATTAAGCTCGTTCCTGTTGTTGTTTATAAAACCTACGAACAGTACCTTGCAAAACAGAAATCAAATCCTGAAAGTTATACTGGTAAAGATATTACTGTAAAAGTTCAGGGAGAAGATTCTGTATTGCGTTCAGATCCATCTTTGTTTGCACGTTATGATCGTTCTTCTGCTATTACAGAACCATACAGCACAAAGCAGACAATTTTGAACTACACTGGTGGAGATTCATGGAAGATTCCTGGTCAGTGGATTGAATGGCAGCTTGAAGTACCTGAAGACGGCTGGTACACAATTTCCTTAAAGGCACGTCAGTTCTTCCAGCGTGGTTATGTTGCCTGCCGTTCTGTTTATATTGATAATGAAATTCCTTTTGATACACTTAAATCAGTTGGCTTTAAGTATGACTCAGACTGGCAGTTTGCAACCCTTTCTGATGCAGATAAAAAGCCATACAAATTCTACCTTTCAAAGGGTAAGCATACAATTCGTCTTGAAGCAACTCTTGGTGAAATTGGACATGTAATTCAGGAGGTTCAGGATTCTGTATACAGATTGAACCTTATTTACCGTACAATTCTTGTACTTACAGGTACAAACCCTGATTTGAACCGTGACTACGAAATTCACAAGGTATTCCCTGATGAAGTAGAAGCAATGATGCTTGAAAGCCGCCGTCTTTATAAACTTGTAGACGACTTTGTTGCAATCACCGGTGAAAAATCAAATCAGATTTCTCCTGCAGAAGTTCTTGCCGTACAACTGGAGCAGTTCTATAAGCATCCGGACAGAATTACAAAGGGTTTTGTAAACTTCAAGGATAATACAACAACTTTGGCTTCTTCTATGCTCAGCATGACAGAAACAAAGCTTGATATTGACTATATTCTTCTTCAGAGTGCTAACGACAGAATTAAGCCGGACCGCTCTAACTTCTTTAAGAATGTAGCTCATGAAGTTACTTCATTTGTAAACTCATATCTTTATGACTCTTCTTCTCTTGGTTCTGTTTATAAGGATGGAACAGATCACCTTATTGAGGTTTGGATTGTTACAGGACGTGACCAGAGCCAGGTTCTCAAGAACATGATTGATGACAGCTTTACACCTCTTTCTGGAATTAATGTAAACGTAAAACTTATTAAGGTTGAATCACTTCTTAATGCAGTAGTTGCAGGAAACGGACCGGATGTTGTTATTTCTACCTATCAGTCTCATCCGGTTGATTATGCTTTGCGTAATGCTAACGTAAACCTCCGCCGCTTTAAGGATTGTGATGAAGTTCTTTCATGGTTCATGCCAAGTTCATACAAGCCTTATGAATACAATGGTGGAGTATTTGCTCTTCCTGAGCAGCAGACATTCAACCTTATGTTCTACCGTAAGGATATTCTTGAACAGTTGAACCTTAAGGTTCCTGAAACCTGGGAAGAACTTATTGAAATCCTTCCTACTTTGCAGGGAAACAATATTACAATTGGTATTCCTTATCCAATTATTGGTACACCTGATATGACACCATTCTATTCAATGGTTTATCAGGCAGGTGGACAGGTTTACAACAAAGAAGGCGATAAGTCTGTTATTGACAGTGAACCTGGTATTCAGGCATTTAAGACCTACACAAGTCTTTATAACAGCTATGGACTTCCTACTGTTTATGACTTTATGAGCCGTTTCCGTACAGGAGATATGGCTATTGGTATTGCAAACTATACAACTTACAACACAATCGTTGTTGGTGCTCCTGAAATCCGCGGTTTGTGGGACTTCACTTACATTCCTGGAACAAAGGATTCTAAGGGAAATATTGACCGTTCTAACGTTTCTGGTGGTGTTTGTACAATGATGATTAAGAAGGGTATAGACCTTGATGACCTTGACCTTTCAAATCTTCCTGAACTTGCCTACAGCGACAATAACGGAAAAACATTCGAAGAGGGGGTAATTCCTGGTATCGACGAAAAGACCTGGAATGAGGTTATGAAGAACGAACAGCGTATGGCCGATTCATGGCAGTTTATGCGCTGGTGGGTTTCTGCAGATACACAGGTACGTTTCGGACGTGAAATGGAAGCTCTTCTTGGTGCTTCTGCTCGTTACGCTACTGCAAACAAAGAAGCTCTCCGTCAGCTTTCATGGAACTCAAGACAGATTAAAATTCTTGAAGAATCTATGAATGAAACTGTAGGAGTTCCGGAAGTTCCTGGTAGTTACTATACACCACGTCATATCGTAAACGGTACTCGCCGCGTTATCAATGATAAGGATGATGCCCGCGAAACTCTTATTGATTACACACGTAAGATTAACGAAGAGCTCACCCGTAAGCGTCAGGAATTCAATCTTCCTGTTGCAGAGGACTAGTTAGGAGATAATTATGAGTGAAAAGTTAGAAAAATATATAGCTAAGAAAAAGCTTGCAGTTTCTGATTTAGGCCGTAATATACGTGTAAACAGAGTCTGCTATTTGTTCCTCTTGCCTTACGCAGTTTTGTTTATTACTTTTTATGTACTGCCAATGATTACTTCAATTTATTTTAGTTTTACAAACTATAATATTCTGGAGAAACCTGATTTTATTGGAGCAAGAAACTACCTGAACCTCTTCCTTGAGGATGATGTATTTACAACAGCTGTTAAGAATACCTTCCTTATTGCGATTATTACAGGTCCGGTTGGATATATCATGGCCTTCATTTTTGCATGGCTTATTAATGAGCTTCCAAAATGGATTCGTACTCTTGTAGTATTCTTCTTCTATGCACCATCTATTTCTGGTAACGCATATTTTGTATTCAAAATCCTCTTTAATGATGACCAGAACGGATGGTTGAACCGCTTCCTTGCAAACCTTGGAATTACAAATGCGCCTATTATGTTCTTAACCAATCCTCAGATTGGTATGAAGGTAATCATTCCTATCATCCTGTGGATGTCTTTGGGAACCGGCTTCCTTTCTTTCGTAGCAGGTCTTAAAGGTATTGATAAGGCACAATATGAAGCAGGTTATATTGATGGTATTCAGAACCGCTGGCAGGAGCTCTGGTTCATTACACTTCCTAACATGAAGCCAATGCTTTTGTTCGGAGCAGTTATGTCAATTACAACTGCATTCGGTGTTTGTGATGTAACTATGCAGCTTGCAGGTTATCCTTCAACAGACTACTATGCGCGAACAATCGTAACACACCTTTTTGACTACGGTTTTACACGCTTTGAAATGGGATACGCTTCTGCAATTGCAACCGTATTGTTCCTTACAATGATTCTCTGTAACAAGCTGATTCAGAAACTCTTGAACAGAGTAGGACACTAATAGGAGGTGATGAAAATGAGTTCTAAAAACATGTATAAAGATCAGACAATTCATCATTATAAACATCGCCGTAAGCCTAACCGCTCTGTAGGAGGAGACGTAGGAATTTATATCTTCCTCGCACTCTGTTCGGCAATGATGGTATTCCCATTGTTCTTTGCAATCTGTAATGCCCTTAAACCTCTTGATGAAGTATTAAAGAATCCTCCTACTGTTCTGCCAAGAAATCCTACTTTGGATAACTTTACAGACCTTCTCATTACAATGAGTCAGGGATGGGTTCCACTTTCACGCTATATCTGGAATACAATATTTATTACTGTTACCGGTACTCTCGGACATGTAGTATTTGCTTCAATGGCAGCTTATGTTCTTGCTAAATACCGTTTCCCTGGCGGACAGCTCTTCTTCCGCCTTGCAGTTGTTGCACTTATGTTCAGTGGTTATGTAACAGGTATTCCTAACTATTTGATCATGTGTAAGCTTCACATGGTTGATACTTACTGGTCACTGATTCTTCCTGCAATCGGAGGTTCTCTTGGACTCTTCCTTATGAAGCAGTTTATGGACGGCTTCCCAATGTCTCTGGTAGAAGCTGCAAAGATTGACGGTGCTCACGAAATGTTGATTTTCTGGAAGCTCGTAATGCCTAACGTAAAGCCTGCATGGCTTACAATTTCAATCTTCTCTATTCAGAACTTGTGGAACAACGCTCAGGTACAGTACATCTATACCGAAAGCAAGAAAATGCTCCGCTACGCTCTGGATCAGGTTGCTCTTGGTGGTATTGCCCGTACAGGTCAGCAGAATGCCGTAATCGTATTTACAATGTCTGTACCAATTGTATTCTTTATCTTCTCTCAGAGTCAGATTATGGAAACAATGGCTACTTCAGGACTTAAGGACTAGCGCTATGATGAAACGAAAAATATTATTGATTGCAGGCCTTTTTACTGTTTGTGCAGGATTATTTGCTAAAGGAGATACCTACATTTATGACTACTGGGGAAAAATGGAAAAGTCTCCGGATGCCTACAGAGTATCTCATGTAGTTTATGCAGATGACCTTAAGCTTGATAAAGGCTTAAAAAATCCTTCTTCGCTCTTTGCAAAAGGAAATATGATTTATGTAGCTGATACTGATAATAACCGTATTATTCAGCTCGAATATACAAAGCAGAAGACACTTGAGCTTCGCCGTGTAATTGACCGTATTAACACAGAAGGAACAGATGAAATTGATACATTGAATCTTCCTGAAGATGTTTTTATCGGAAAAGATGAATCAATTTATATTGCAGATACAAAGAACGGCCGTGTTTTACGCCTTGATCAAGATCTTAAGATTCTGCAGGTTCTTAAAGAGCCAAACGACCCTACTTATGAAGAAGGAAAAGACTTCCTTCCAACAAAGGTTGTTGCAGACTCAAAGGGCCGTGTTTATGTAAGTGCCCGCAATATCAACAAAGGTTTTTTAAAGTATGAATATGATGGAACTTTCCAGGGCTTCTTTGGTGCAAACGAAGTTGTTTATAACTGGACAGATATGATCTGGAAAAAGCTTGCAACTCAGGCTCAGAAAGAAAAAATGGTTCTTTTTGTTCCGGTTGAATATTCAAACTGCTACATCGATAAAGAAGGTTTTATCTATGCAGTAACAAAAACTTTTGAAGAGTGGGATCTTAAGTCTGACAGTGCAAAACCAATTCGTCGTCTTAATGCTCTTGGTAAGGATATTCTTGTAAAGAATGCAGAAAACCTTCCTATTGGTGATGTTCAGTGGGGTAATGCAGCTGGTATTAAGAATCCTTCTAAGTTTGCTGATATTACAGTTCTTGATGATGAGGTTTATATTACTGTTGATGAAAGCCGCGGCCGTATTTTTGCATACGACAATCAGGGCTTCCTTTTGTTTGCCTTTGGTGGTCGTGGTAATGTAGACGGTTTCTTCCGTATGCCTACATCAATTGAACATATTGAAAAAGATCTTTTTGTTCTTGATGGACAGAATGCTTCTATCACAGTGTTCACTCCAACAGACTACGGTAATCTGATTTATAAGGCTACAGAACAGTTTGCCTGCGGTGAATATGATGAATCTGCAGAAACCTGGGCTAAGGTTCTTGAGTATAACGGCAACTATGATCTTGCTTATATTGGACTTGGAAAGGCTTGCCTCCGCCAGAATAAATACAAAGAGGCTATGGACTACTTCAAGACAAAGCGAGACCGCCGTGATTATTCAAAAGCTTTCAAGTATTACCGCAAGGAATGGATTGAAGCTAATATCGGCTGGATGGTCGGATTAATTATAGTACTTGTTGTTCTTGCATTTATCCGAAAGATTGTTAAGAAAATTAAATGGGAGCTTGATTCACTATGAGTTATATAACACGAAAGATAAGTAAATTAGGCAAAAAGGAAACTTACGTTCACTTTTTGAATACTCTCCGATATTCTCTGTATGTTATCTTGCATCCCGCAGACGGATACTGGGATTTGATTCACGCAAAACGTGGTTCATATGCTGCTGCAAACTTTATTGTAATTCTTACTCTGCTTACCCATGTATGGAAGCTTCGTTTTGCAAGCTTTGTTGTACAGCCAAAGGTAAATTGGGAAGAAGTAAATATCATCATGGAGTTTGCAAAAGTTCTTCTTCCACTGGCAATTTTCTGTATATGTAACTGGGGTGTAACAACCCTCTTTGACGGAAAAGGTCACCTGGGAGACATTTATATGGGTACAGCCTATGCTCTTACTCCATATACTCTTATTCAGCTTCCAATCATCATTTTGAGTAACTTTGTTACTGTAGAAGAAAGTGCTTTCTATTCAGTATTTAATTCTCTTTCATTTGTATGGATAGGTATACTTATCTTCATGGCAATTATGATGATTCACTCGTACAGTTTTGCTAAGACGCTTCTGTTTGTGATTTTTACCGCATTCGGAATGCTGGTTTTCATTTTCATTATGCTTCTGTTCTTTAGTATGATTTCTCAGGGCGTTGCATATTTCGTTTCTCTGGGAAGAGAAGTTGTCTTCAGATTGAACTGATGGGTAAGGGGTACTAAAAATGGAAAACGAAAAGAAGGTAAAAGAACCTAAGGCTCCAAAGGCTCCTAAGGTTAAAAAATCAAAATATCCGGAAGGTTATATTGGTCGTCCAAAGCCTATGAAAACAAAGACTTTTGAATTTCATAAGCCGACTAAAAAATTCTGGATAGGTCTTGCATTCATTCTTGCAGTAGCAGGCTTCCTTACATATATAGTAATCCGCCTTGTTCAGGTAGGAAATGCAGTGCAGCCACCATTTGAGTATTATGAAGCAGATAAAATTTCTGACACTTATACTCTTGAAAATAAATATCTCAAATTCGAGATGGACGGTAAAACAACAACCTTTACTGTTCTTCAGAAGAATACAGGAAAAATCTGGTATTCAAATCCTCAGGGGGCAAAGACAGACAAGCTTGCTCTTACAAAAGAGAAGAATAACATGATGTCTACACTCCTGGTTAAGTATTCTACAGAAAATGGTTCTGATGATACTTATGATACATATACAAACAGTGTACTTAGAAACTTCTATAACATTGTTCAGAAGGGAAATGAAATTACTGTAAATTACACAGTAGGTCAGATGGATCGTGAATATATCTTCCCTCTGATTATGTATCAGGATGATTTTGATAAATGGACAGAAGGTCTTTCAAAATCTCAGACATCTGCTGTAGGTCGTGCTTATCATAAATATAACAAGGGCTCTTTCAAAGGTTCTGAACTTGCTGACATGCTTGAAAAATATCCTGGAATGGAAGAACAGAATCTTTACCTTGTATTTGAAAACGTTCAGACACACGTAAAGGTTCAGATGGAAGAGCTTTTTGCAAAGCAGGGCTACACTTATGAAATGTATCTTGAAAACAAAGAACTTTATAAGGAATCAAATATAAAGGAAGTTCCTGCATTCAATGTTTCTATTGTTTACAAACTTGATGGAAACAATCTTAGTGTAAAGGTTCCATTTAATGAGATTTCTTACAGATTAAAGTATCCTATTACACAGCTTTCTGTATTGCCATATTTTGGAGCAGGCGGACCTGAAGATACAGGTTACATGCTTATTCCAGAAGGCGGCGGAAGTATCATTAAGTTCAATAACGGAAAAGTTCGCCAGAACGGTTACTATGCAGACTGCTACGGCTGGGATTATGCTCAGGAGCGTAAGGCTGTAATTACTGAAACCCGTGCAGCATATCCTGTATTTGGAATTGCTTACGAAGACAGCAGCGTTCTTTCTGTAATAGAAAAGGGATCTGAATATGCCGGTATTACAGCAGAAATTGCAGGAAAACTTGGCAGCTATAACTATGTTCGTGCAGATTATAAGATGCTTCACCGTGAACAGTACGAAGTAACAGCACGAAGCCAGAGTGCTCAGTTTGTTTATGAGTCACAGCTTCCACAGGAAGAATATATTGAACAGTCATTTATCTTTGTAGACAGTGGTTCTTATGTAGATATGGCTAAAACTTACCGCAACAAGCTCTTTGCCGGTGCTAAAAAGCAGACTGTAAACGATGTTCCTGTTGCAGTAGAAATTATTGGTGCTATCGAAAAGAAGCAGCAGATTGCAGGTATGCCTAAGGTAAGACCATACAAACTTACAAGCTACGAAGAAGCAGGTGACATCATTAATAATATTGATGCTCTTGGAATTAAAGATGTTAATTACAAGCTTACAGGCTTTATTAATGGTGGAATCCGCCAGAAGATAATGAGTAAGGTAGGCTTTATTAAGGTTCTTGGCGGAAAGTCAGACTTTAAGAAAATGCTTAAGAACATCAGCGAATCTGCCGGAAAGGTTTACCTTGATGGAGCAGTGCAGACTGCTTACCGCTCAAATATTTTCAACGGCTTCTTCAGCTATCGTGATTCAGCAAGATTTGTAAGTGATGAACTTTGTGAACTTTCTGAATATACACCAATCTGGTACGGTAAAGATCCAGACCGCGATAATTACTATCTTTTGAACAGTAAGCTCCGCAATAAGGGTGCAGATAAGTTTATTAAGAGCGCTGGTAAATTAAAACTTGATGGAATTTCTTTCCGTGATAACGGAAACCTTCTTTCTTCAGATTTTAATGACAGAGCACCTCTTACAAGAGCAGAAGAAACACAGAATCAGGTTGCAAAATTTGAAGCTGCAAAAGAGAAGGGACTTAGTGTAATGATCAACGGCGGTAACGAATATGCTGTTACAAAGGCAGACTTCATTACAAACATGCCTCTCCGTGGAAATCAGTATGCAATTATTGATGAAATGGTTCCATTCTATCAGATTGCTCTTCACGGTTATGTAAATTATACAGGTTCTCCAGTAAACCTTGCTTACGAAAAAGATCAGATTATTCTTGAATCTGCAGAAGCAGGTGCCGGACTTCAGTTTACATTTATGAAGGCATCTGAACGCGATCTTCAGGAAACAAGCTATACAGAATATTACGCAAGTAACTTTGATGAATGGAAAGAAAAGCTTTCTGATGTTTACAAGGAGTATAATTCTAAGATGGCTCCTGTTATGAACTCACTTATTAAAGATCATGAGTATGTTTCACCTAATGTTTCAAAAACTACTTATGAAAACGGATATGTTGTTTATGTAAACTTCAGCTATGCAAATTACATTACACCTTCGGGAAAATTCATTCCTGAAAGAGACTATCGCGTTATGAAGGTGGAGGACTAATATGAAGAAAAAAGTCGGATTAATGGGAAGACGAGCAATATACGGATATCTCTTTATATTGCCCTTTATTCTTGGTTTTGTATTCTTTATGATAAAACCTCTGGCACAGTCACTCCATATGGCTATGTCAGAAGTAGTAATTTCAAATCAGGGTTTCCAGTTAAACTGGAATAATTTTGATAACTTTAAAAAGGCTCTGCTTGTAGATGCTGAATTCAACCGTATGCTGGTAGAATCAATCCTTCAGATGGTTGTTCGTTCACTTGCTACTATCGTATTCAGCTTCTTCGTAGCCCTTCTTTTGAATCAGAAGTTTAAGGGAAGAACACTTGCACGCTCAATCTTCTTCCTTGCAGTAATTCTTTCTTCTGGTGTACTTGTAGGACTTGAATCAAGCAACTCACTTATGGCTCAGCTTAAGGATATGATTGAAGAGGCTGGTAATGCTAATACCATTACTGATGTTCTTGAAAAGATTCTTGTTTCTGATGCTCAGGGAGTTAATGGTATAAGCAGCAAAGCATTTAAGACTGTCTTTGAAATTATTGACTCTATTTATGATGTTGCTATGGCTTCTGGTATTCAGATTATTATCTTCCTTTCTGGTTTGCAGAATATTTCTCCAAGTATGTATGAAGCAGCTCAGATGGAAGGTTGTACAGCATGGGAAAGCCTGTGGAAAATTACAGTTCCAATGGTAAGCCCTCTTATGCTTGTATGCTGGATTTACACAATCGTAGACTTCTTCATGAAGAGCGATAACCAGATTATGGATAAGATTAATACCCAGATGACGGAAATGCTTAACTACGGCTTTAGTTCTGCAATGGCATGGATTTACTTTGTTGTATGTATGGCATTGATAGGACTTAGTTCTCTGTTAATTTCTAAGGTGGTATACAATTATGACTAATAGTAAGAAAAAAACAACTAAAACAAAGAAAACAACAAATGCCGTTGAAACACGTTCTTTCTGGGAAAGAAACGAAGCTTCTAATGGTATTCTTTTGAACGAAACCATTAAGAAGTATGCAATTTCCATCTTCCGTGGAATCCTTTTGTTTGGAATGTGCTTTATGATTATTCAGCCTATTCTCAACAAAATTGCTTTGAGCTTCATGGCAGAACGTGATTTGTACGATACAACAATTATTCTTGTTCCAAAGCACTTTTCTGTAAGTAACTGGAAGATTGCAATGAATCTTCTGAACTATAAGACAACCCTCTTTAATACCTTGTGGGTTTCTGTATTGGTTTCTGTAATTGAAGTTGCAATGTGTAGTGTTGTAGGTTATGGTTTCTCAAGATTCCAGTTCCCTTTCAAGAGATTCTGGTTCTTCTGTGTAATTCTTGTAATTGTAATTCCACCACAGACAATTTCTACATCTTTGTTCCTCCATTTCCGCTACTTTAAGCTCTTTGGTGCAACGCTCAACCTGCGTGGTTCTATGCTTCCATATATTATGATGTGTATGGGCTGTATGGGACTTAAAAATGGTCTTTACATCTTTATGATCCGTCAGTTCTTTATGGGCTTCCCATTCGAACTGGAAGAGGCTGCTTATGTAGATGGTTGTGGACCTCTTAAGACATTTATAAGAATTATGGTTCCTGGTGCAAAACCAATCATTACTTCATGCTTCCTCTTCTCATTTGTATGGCAGTGGACAGACAGCTTCTATTCAAACCTCTTCTTAGGTAAGATCCAGCTTCTTTCTATCCAGCTTACAGGTATCGTAGATAAGTTTGGTATTTACCTTTCTAAGATAAACGGTGGTTCTGTAATCGCTCCAATCGGTTACTCAAATGCCATCCTTTCTACAGGTATGCTTCTTGCTATTCTCCCATTGATTATTCTCTACATCTTCTGTCAGAGACTCTTCGTTGAGAGCTTGGCTAGTACCGGTGTTAAGATGTAGGCTGTGCCTGCCGACCTTCATTAAAATCCTCAGGTTTGTCCTGGGGATTTTTTTTTACACCTTAGGGAAAATTTCTTATGTAAATTCATTAAAGTGGTGGTATAATTATTTTAAATAGGCAATTGGCCGATTACGGCGTAAATTTATAAAAAAGGAGTATAATTTTATGAAGAAAATTGCACTTTTGGCAATGTCTGCAATGTGTGCTCTCACACTTGTTGGATGTAACAAATCTAAAGGTCCTTCTGCAGCAGCTCTCGCAGCAGCAGCAAATGGTGACTATTCTAAACTTCCTGTAGCAAAAGATCCTGCTACAAAGAAAGCTTATGACTTCGGTGGTCTCGCAATCACAATTTATGACTGGTGGTCAAATCCTGATGCTCCAGCTGCTTCAAAGGCAGAAGAAGATCAGAGAGCTTACCGCAAGTATCTTGAAGAGACTTACAACTTCACTCTCATTCAGGACAACTTGAATGCAGGTTGGGGTGGACATCCAGCTGAAGTAGCTAACTACTGTATCACTGGTGGTGATGATGCTCGTATCTTCATCATTGATGGACGTTCTGCATTCTCAGGACTTGCTGCTAACCTTTGGGCAGATGTTTCTAAGACTCCAGATATCGACTGGACAAAAGATAAGTGGAACAAGGCTGTTTGTGGTGTAATGCCTGGTAAATCATTTGCTGTAGGTAAACCAGAACCACGCCATTGTATCTTCTTCAACAAGCGCGTTCTTCAGGAAAATGGTTTTGACCCAGATGAACCATACAATCTCCAGAGAGATGGAAAATGGACATGGGAAACATTCGAAGCAATGTGTGCTGCTTTGACAAAAGATACAGATAACGATGGTATTATTGACCAGTATGCTCTCTCTGGATTCAACGGAGAATTCGCATGGCCAACAATCTACTCTAACGGTGGTCGTATCGTAAACGTTGATTCAAACGGAAAGTACTACCTCGATATGAGCGACAATGTAATGGAAGCTTGGGACTATACACGCCGCATCTTCGTAAACTACAACAAGCCACAGGGAGAAGGTGCTAACTGGGACTACTTCAAGGCAGACTTCTTGAGTGGTGCTACAGCATTCTATAACGATGAAGAGTACGATGCACAGCCAAATGGTATGCTCGCTGATATGAAGGATGACTGGGGTATGGTATGTCTTCCAGTTGGACCAAAGGGTGACGGAAAACTCTTCACTCTCAACTGTGATAACATGCTCGTAATTCCTAGCTACTACTCACAGGACAAGGTTAACAAGATTATGAAGGCTTATGACTTCTGGTCTGACACAGTTCCTGGTTATGATGATCCAGATGCTTGGAAGGAATACTACTATGGTTCATTCCGCGATACACGCGCTGTTGATGAAACATTGCAGTACATGATGGACAACTCAAAGTCTTGGAACGCATGGTTGATTCCTGGCTTGAACTACGCTCCACTTTCATGGTCAATCTGTGCTGGTGCTGACCCACAGGAAACATATGAGTCTATGAAGAACGAACTTCAGGCTACAATCGACGAGGTTATGAACAAATAAGTTCAATCTCCTAGTCTAGGAAAGGCCGCCGGTTATTTACCGACGGCCTTTTTTTATATATAATAAAAATATGTCAAATCACGGTACAATTACTAACGACAACCACGCAGCACTCTGGCACGGCCGCTTTAAGGAAGGTCCGGATGCAGATGCCGTAAAGTTTGAAACTTCAATTAATGATGATATGCGTATGGCCTTTGTTGATATTCTTGGCAGTCAGGCACATGCAAAAATGCTCTGCAAACAGGGCTTGATTTCAGAAGATGAAAAAAATCAGATTGTAAATGGTCTTGAGTCAATTAAAGAAGACTTGAAAAATGAAAAGCTTTCTGTAGACCTTTCTGCAGAAGATATTCATTCTTTTGTTGAGGCAACCCTTACAGACAGAATAGGCGAGGCTGGTAAAAAAGTTCATACAGGCCGCAGCCGCAACGATCAGATTGCTCTTGATGAAAAACTCTACCTTAGATATCAGATTAAAAAACTTCAGGGCGAAATCCTCAACCTTATTGATGTACTTGTAAAAATTGCATCAGAAAATAAAGATACTTTAATTCCGGGCTTTACCCACATGCAGCATGCACAGCCTGTAACTCTGGCTCATCATGTACTTGCCTGGGCCTGGTCATTCAGCAGAGACTTTACACGCCTTGGTGACGCTGGCCTTCGTGCAGATTTGTCACCAATCGGTTCCTGTGCTCTTGCCGGCAGTGGGCTTCCGCTTGACCGTGCTTTTGAAGCAGAACTTCTTGGCTTTGGCGGAGTTACAGATAACTCTCTGGATTCTGTTTCAGATCGTGATTATTATCTTGAGGTTGCATCTGATCTTTCTATTTTACAGATGCATCTTTCTCGTGCCTGTGAAGAAATTGTTTACTGGGCAACAACAGAGTTTAACTTTGTAGATTTGAGTGAAAAATGGTCTACCGGAAGCTCAATTATGCCTCAGAAAAAGAACCCTGACTTTGCAGAACTTATCCGCGGTAAAACCGGTCGTGTTTACGGAGACATGGTAGCTCTCTTTACAATGATGAAGGGACTTCCACTTGCTTACGACCGTGATATGCAGGAAGATAAGTCAAGCTTCTTTGAAGCTTATGATACAGTAATTTCAAGCGTGCGAATCTTTACAGAAATGGTTAGAACTGCAAGCTGGAACAAATCAGTTATGGCAGCAGGCTGCGACGGCGGTTACCTTAATGCAACTGATATTGCAGATTACCTTGTTCGCAAGGGAATGCCTTTCCGTACTGCTCATGGAGTTTCTGCAGGCCTGGTTCGCATTGCAATTGAAAAGAACTGCCGCCTCGAAGAGCTTTCATTTGCTGAGTACGAGGCTGCAAGCCCACTTTTTGAAAAAGATATTTTTGATTTGATTACACCTGAAAAGTGTGTAGAAATCAGAAAGACAATCGGCGGACCTGCTCCGTCGGAAGTGCAGAAGCAGATAGAAAAGCTTTCTGCTTTTATTAAGGAAAATACATTGAAGGACAATGATTCCTTTGATGATTTGATATAGGAGATTAATATGAAAAAAATTATTTGTGCAGTTATTATGGCTGCTGCAGTTTTTGCTCTTGCAGGCTGCAAAAAATCAGATAAGAAAGCTGGCGGAGATGCTGTTGCAGCACTCAAGAACCGCGGTGTATTTGTACTTGGTCTTGATGATTCTTTCCCACCACTTGGTTTCCGCAGCGATGATAACGAAATCGTAGGTTACGACATTGACCTTGCAAAAGAAGTTGCAAAGCGTCTTGGTGTAGATTTCCGTGCTCAGCCAATTGACTGGGATGCAAAGGAAATGGAACTTGAAACTGGTAAAATCGACTGTATCTGGAACGGTTTCACAATCACAGAAGAAAGAAAGAATGCTCTTTCATTTACAGAAGCATATTTGAATAATGACCAGGTTCTTGTTGTTCGTGCAGACAGCGGAATCAATTCTCTTGCAGACATGAAGGGAAAAATCGTTGGTATTCAGAGCGGTTCAAGTGCTCAGGAAGCTGTAGATGACAATCCAAAATTTGCTGCATCTATTTCTAAAACAATTATGTACAAAGATAACATTACAGCCTTGAATGACCTGGACATTGGTGGTGTAGACGGTGTTGTAATGGACAGTGTTGTAGCAAATTATTCTATTGCTCAGACTAAAAAGCCTTTCAAAGTAATTAATGAATCACTTGCAAACGAAGGTTATGGTGTAGGTTTCAGAAAGACTGAACCAGAACTCCGTGATGCAGTATGGAATACTCTTAAAGAAATGAAGGCAGACGGTACAGTAACTGCAATCAGCCAGAAATGGTTCGGCCGCGATATTTCAACAATAAAGTAAGTCTAAAATCGAAATACATGCCTGATAAATATATCAAAATGCTTCGGGCGATGTTGAACGGATCTGTCACATCGCTTGAAGTTTTTTTTCTGACAATCCTTTTTTCAATTCCTCTTGCTCTCCCTATTGCTATAGGAAGAATGTCAAAGCATAAGCCTCTTTCTGGAGCTACCAACGTTTTTCTTCTGATTATCCGTGGTACTCCTCTTATGCTGCAGCTCCTTGTAGTCTATTTTGGTCCAGGGCTTTTTGTTCGCTGGCTTGTTTTACAGGGCTATGAAGTTTCTTTCAGGTGGAATCGTTTTGTTGCGGCAATTGTTGCTCTCAGTATTAACTATGCCGCTTATTTTGCAGAAATCTACAGAGGCGGAATTGAATCTATCCCTAAGGGACAGTATGAAGCTGCCAAGGTTCTTGGTTATACTCCAGTGCAGACATTTTTCAGAATTGTTTTGCCACAGGTAATTAAACGTATTGTTCCTGCAATGGGTAATGAAGTAATTACTCTTGTAAAGGATACAGCCCTTGTTTCTGTAATCGGTGTAAGCGAACTCTTAATGGTTGCAAAAGAAAGACAGGGAGCCTTGTTCTCTTTTGTTCCTCTTTTTATTGCCGGTGTATTTTATTTTGTAATGAACTGGATTGTTTCTATTGCCTTCCAGAGATTAGAAAAGAAACTGAGTTATTATAATTAATGGAAAATTATGGAAGAAATAATCCGAGTTGAAAATATAAAAAAGACTTTCCGCGACAACCTTGAAATCTTAAAGGGTATTTCCTTTTCTGTAGAGAAGGGTGAGGTTTTGAGTATTATCGGCCCGAGTGGTTCCGGTAAGTCTACCATGCTCCGCTGTATTTCACAGCTGGAAACTGTAACTGATGGAACTATTAAAATCTGTGGACAGACTCTGGTTGAAAACGGAATCTATGCAGATAAAAAAGCCCGCCATGAAATTATTCTTAAGAGCGGTCTTGTATTCCAGAACTTCAATCTTTTTCCGCATTATTCAGTTTTGAAAAATGTTTCTGCAGCTCAGATTCGTGTTCTTAATAAATCAAAGGAAGAGGCCGAAGCAACTGCCATGGATCTTTTGCGCAGAATGGGCCTGGAGGCCAAGGCTAAGGCTTACCCTTGCGAACTTTCCGGCGGTCAGCAGCAACGTGTTTCGATTGCACGAGCCCTTGCCCTAAAGCCTGAAGTTCTGCTTTTTGATGAACCTACATCTGCGCTTGACCCAGAACTTACCGGTGAAATTCTTGCAGTAATCAAAGAGCTGGCTGCAGAAAAAATGACAATGGTTGTAGTTACTCACGAGATGGCCTTTGCCCGAGACATTTCGTCACACATAATCTTTATGGATGGCGGTGTAATTGTTGAGGAAGGCGCTCCAGAGGATGTTATTAATAATCCGAAAATGGATCGTACTAAAAGCTTTTTATCACGATTCAAGTCTTGAATAAAACTTAAAAATCAGTTAATATATCATCTCAATATACACAATAGGCGTCTTTATGCCTTTTGTGTCAAAAGATAGTAAAAATTTGGTACTGGAAACAGTGCCATGGAGGATATAATGGTCAAAATCAGACTTAAGAGATTTGGTGCAGCTAAGCGTCCATGCTACCGTGTAGTTGTTCAGGACTCACAGAAGCCACGTGACGGCGTTTGTATCGAAGAAATTGGAACTTTCATGCCAATCGCGCAGGAAAAAGATCAGGTTTCTATCGATTTGGAACGTGCAAAGTACTGGATCAGTGTTGGTGCACAGCCTACAGACATCGTTAAGAAGCTGATGAATCGCCAGGCTGCTAAGAAGGCAGAATAGTTTACAGAGAGGCTTAGAAAATGGAAAAAGACCTGATTGAATACATCGCAAAATCATTGGTCGATGATCCGTCAGCTGTATCTGTAAATGAAACTGAAGGCGATACGGTAGAATTGCTAAAGCCATGAGAACAGTTCTGAGTGCTTCAGCTGTAAAAGACGGTAAGCGTTACAGTCTTGATATTCTTGATAACTAATTGGGAATATAGCTGATGGAAAAAGCACAACTTGTTGTTGGCTTCATCCGTGGAACTCACGGTTTTTCGGGTGAATGTAAGGTTGAGAGTGCCTCCGGAGAATACGAGCATCTGCTTGATTTGAAGGAAGTTACTTTAGTGCATGGCGATGAGCATAGAGAAACAAAGGTTGAATCGGTTTCTCTGGGACATGCGGTTGCTTATGTTAAGTTTGCTGGTATAGATTCTGACGAGGCTGTATTAAAGTACCGCCACTGGGGAATTCAGGTACCACGAAAATACTGCAAGCCTTTGAATAAAGACGAGTGGTATATTGAGGATTTACGAGGTTGTTCCCTTGTTTATGAAGGGAAAGACGCTCCGGCAACGTTGATTGCACCTGACGGCAGGGCCGTAGCAGGAACAATCACAGACGTAATGGAAGGCGGCGGGGGTAACTTGTTAGAAGTGTCACTCGCCGAGAGTTGTGACCGAAAGGTTCTTGTTCCTTTCAATAAAGAATTTATTGGTAAGGTTGATATTAAGAACAAAACGGTGCAATTGATGCACCTCTGGATTCTGGAGTAATTCCATGAAATTTACTGTGCTGACCTTATTTCCAGATATTGTTAAGGCTTTTTTTGAAAACTCAATCATGGCCAAGGCAGTAGAAAAGGAAATTATTGCTTACGATCTGGTGAACATCAGAGATTTTGCGACTGATAAACACCACACCTGTGATGACGGAACGTACGGAGGCGGCGCTGGCCAGCTTTTGTTGCCAGAACCGCTTTCAAAGGCACTTGATAGTGTAAATGCCCGCAAGAAGTATGTTATTTTTGTTACACCAAGCGGAAAACAGCTTACACAAAAGGTTGCCGAAGAACTTAGTCACAAAGACGAACTTGTTTTTATCTGTGGAAGATACGAAGGTATTGACCAGAGAATAATTGATTCGTATGTTGACCTGGAACTTTCAATCGGAGATTATGTAATGTCTTCGGGAGAGGTTGCTGCAACAGTTGTTATTGATACAGTTTACAGACTTGTAGACGGTGTTATTAAACACGAATCACTTGAAGAAGAAAGTTATTGTGACGGACTTTTGGAGTATCCGCAGTATACTCATCCGGAAGAATGGAAGGGTATGAAGGTTCCTTCAGTTTTACTGAGCGGTAACCACGAAGAGATCCGAAAGTGGCGGCTTAAGAAGCGGCTGATGAAAACTATGGCAAATCGCCCGGATTTAATTGCCAGTGCGCGAGCCAGAGGACAGCTTACTGAAGAAGCCGAAAAGATGATTGAGGAAATAACTGAAACTGTTTTCTTAAAGTCGCAGAAGAAAAAGAAGCGCTCTAAGAAATAGTTAGGAGATTGTCATGGACATTATTAAGACTATTGAAGAAACACAGAAGCGTGCTGGTGCACAGGGCTTCAATGTTGGTGATACAGTAAAAGTTTACTTCAAGATTATCGAAGGTAAAACAGAACGTATCCAGGTTTATGAAGGAATCGTTCTCTGCAAGAAGAACGAAGGTGCACGTGAGACTTTCACTGTACGTAAGATTTCTTACGGTGTAGGTGTAGAACGTGTATTCCCATATAACAGCCCACGTATCGTAAAGGTTGACGTTGTTCGCCCTGGTAAGGTACGCCGCTCTAAGCTCTACTACCTCCGCGATAAGGTTGGTAAGAGTGCTAAGGTTAAGACTCTTGTTGGTGGAAAGATTGCTGCAGAAATCGCTGCACGTAACGCACGTGCTGAAGCTGCTGCTGCCGCTACAGAAGCTCAGATTAAGGAAGAGCGCAAGGAAGCTGCTGCTGAAAAGGCTTCAGAATCTAAATAAGATAAACACGGTGGTTGAGCTTGTCGAAACCTGTGTAAGCCCGCTGGCGGGCGTTGTTCTATAGCAGAGCGTTAAAAAAATTGCGAAAGCAATTTTTAGCTCTACCTTTTTTCTTAAAATAGGACTTTCAATGTTGGAAGTCCTATTTTTTTTAACTATAATTATAATATGGCTTCAACAGGTGCAGTTGCAATTCAATCAGCACGTCTTTCTCAACTTGGTATTAACCGTCAGGTTTTAAGAGAAGGTACAACTGTACTTGTTCGTGTAATCGGAGACCGGGGAAATGGAAAATATGAAGGCTCTGTTGCAGGTGTTCGTGTTCAGTTAACATCAGCTAAGCCTCTGAAGCCTGGAGAGTCTTTTACCGCAACAGTCAGTGTAAAAAATGGCCAGATAATAGTTACCCCAAAGGACACTGGAATTATTGGGACAGGGACAGGGGAAATTGCACTGCACTTTAATGAGGTTTCTGACGCCCAGCTTTTTACACTTTTAGAATCTCTTGGACTTCCTGCAGATAATCTTTCTTCTTCTATATTAAAATCCTTTAAGCAGATGGGCTTAAAAATGGATTCCAATCTTGCCAATAAAATCCGGAACCTTGCCCTCAGATTTGCAGGAAAAGAAAAGTCTGCGGCAGAAATCTTAAGCCTTCTTAATCAAAAAGGGCTTGAAGCAGATGAAGAAGAAATAAAACAATTGCTTTTTCTTCTGGAAGGGGAAGAAGAAAAACAGAAATCCGGCAATAAAAGTGAAACAAAAGAAAAGCTTATTAATAGAATAAATTCTACAGAAGGAGCCTGGTATCTTCTTCCTTTTGAACTGATTGAATTTGGAAAAGACAGTGCGGGGACAGCAGCAGAACGCCAGCTTCTTGGAAAGGGCTGTATCCGCCTTTTATTTGATTCTGCTCAAAACTTAAAGCTTTTGAATCTGGATTGCAGTTATAATAATCAAAAATATCTATTCAGCCTTACTTATGAAGGAAGAAAAATCACAAACACATATTTTAATGTTAGTGGAGAAGGGGCTGATGGGGAGCAAAATCCGGATGTGAAGATATTAAATCTTAAAAAGCACTTTATGGCGTGTAACATAAATCCGGGAAAAATAGACTGGGCCGAAAAAGAACTTCTGGAAGGAAATGCCAGCGGGCTTGAAAACTTTGTTTCTTTTGGAGGCCGGATATGAGCTTAAAAAAGAAGGCCGTTGCGCTTAAATATATAGAAGGAACTGAAGCACCCATGATTCTTGCAAAAGGAGAGGGGCGGACTGCATCTCTTATGCTTGAAGAAGCTGAAAAAAACGGCATTCCTGTTACGGAAGATCAGGTTCTTGTAGATATGCTTGGTCTTTCTTCTGCCGGAGACTTTGTTCCGGAAAATACCTGGCAGGCACTTGCAGCGATCTTTTCATTTATTCTTTCTCAAAAGGATAAGGAGAAGGGTAAATGAATACAAAAATAATCGGAAATGAAGGGGAAAAGAGAGCTGCTGCTTATCTGGAATCAAAAGGATTTTCAATAATTGAGCGTAATTGGCGGACAAATCGCGGAGAAATTGATATAATAGCATTTAAGAATGATACTTTAGTGTTTGTTGAGGTTAAAATGCTTCCAAACGGCACTTTAGATATGATTCAGAGAGAGTTAAACAGCCAGAAACGTCAAAGAATTATAAAAACATCTAAACGTTTTCTGTTAAAACATCGAGAATATAATAACAGCTATGTCAGATTTGATGTAATTGTTATTGATATGCCAGGGCTTGAACCGGTATATCATATCGAAAATGCTTTTTCAGAATAAAACGCATGGGTGTCAAAGGGAGATTCTATGATTTCTGGTGGAAAATCAACAGGGGCAGCAACTCTTGTTCTTGAGCGGACCGAAACAATCGATCTGTCTCCTAGAATATTAGAGTTAAGGAAGAAAATTCAAAGTCCGGAATATCTTGATAATGCAATTCAGAGAATTGCGCAGGTGATTAGTAATCACTTGATTGAAGATCCTGACGAATTGAAGTTTCGGGACTAATTATGGATAGACGTCGCAATAGAAAACATTCGGGTAACTGGAATAATCAGAAAAGAAATGATCAGTCACGTGAGCGTGAAAATAAACAGAAATCATTTCAGTTTAATAAGGCTTTATATGAAGATCATGATGCTGAACGTCAGAGAGTTGCAGCAATTCAGAATGTAAAGTCACGTGAGATTATCTGTCCTAAATGCGGTCAGCCGATTACAGATATTGCCAGTGCTATTGCAGACAAGTCTACCGGAGAGCCTCTCCACTTTGATTGTGTTTTAAATCAGGTTAAAGAAGCTGAGCCTACAGGCGAAAACGAAAAAGTTGCATATATTGGTCAGGGACGTTTTGCTGTCCTTCAGTATGAAAATATCAGAGACCAGCGTCATTTTACAATTAAAAAAATAATTGAATGGGAAAGCCGCGAACAGCAGTCTGAATGGCGCGATGAATTAAGCGGCCTTTACAGCAAAATCAATTAAATGTATATAACCATTCTCTGCAAGGTGGTGGATAACTTTGGCGATATTGGAGTTGCCTGGAGACTTTGCCGCCGCCTTGCGAAAATTCAATCGAAATATAAAATATGCCTCGTTGTTGATGATTTAGAAGCTTTTTCTAAAATTGAAAGTAATGTCATTGCGAGCGAAGCGAAGCAATCCATAATTATAAACGGCATAGAAATCTTCCCCTGGAATGATGATGCCTTCTGTCATGAGGTTTTCAGTCAAAACGACGGAGAACGACTTTCCTTAATCCTTGAACTTTTCCAATGCGGGCGCCCGGACTGGATGGAGCACATTCTGTTCGAAGAAAAACTTAATCGTACTGTTCAAATCATTATGATTGACTACCTTACTGCAGAAAAATATGCAGAAGATTTTCACTGTCTTCAGTCTCTTACCCGAAGTGCAAAGGTACAGAAAGTAAACTTTATGCCGGGCTTTACTCAGAAGACTGGTGGACTTGTTATTGATGATGAATGGCAGGAGATTCCTGAATATAAAGCTGATGGCCCTGTCCTTGTTTTTACTTATGAAAATGACTGGAGCAAACTGGCTGAATCTCTGATTGACTATTGTGATGGCCCTTCGACTCCGCTCAGAGACCGAAAAAAAGTTCTTCTTGCACAGGGGCGGGGAAAGGAAAGTATGCTGCAGGCTCTGAAGCAGGAGTTTGAACCAGCGGGCCCTGAGCGAAGTCGCAGGGACGAAACTTCCTTTATAGAAGAACTTCCATATCTTAATCAGAATCAGTGGGATAAGATGATGAAGGAATGTTCTGCCCTTGTAATCCGCGGCGAGGAGTCTATGTCGCGGGCCTGCCTTTCTGGTATACCTTTTATCTGGCATGCATATCCTCAAAGTGATGAATATCAGCTTGTGAAGGTGAAGGCTCTGCTGGAAAGAATGAGACAGCATTTTAAACAGGCAGATTTTGAGATAGTAGAGAAGGCCTGGTTGGATATAAATGGTGCCAATAATATGTCATTCTCTCAGTTCTTCGAAGCAGTTCCCCGTCTCGTACCCGGCTTCCGCGACTTTGCAGCTTCACTTAGAAAAAACGGCGACCTTGCTGCTAACTTAATGACATACATTGAAAAACTTGCTATAATATAGTAATTATTTTTGTAAATTCTTTTTCAGGGGTTTTATATTATGTTAATGACATCACAGTTAAAAGTTGGAACAGCCTTCATGTATGAAGGAAATGCTCTTATCGTTCAGAAGATGCTCGGACAGCGCTCAGGACGTGCCGGAATGGTTACAAGCTTCCGCGTAAAGAACCTTGTTACAAACTCTACTATGGATCTTGGTATTGATGCTGGTGAAAAGTTTGACGAAGTAGATCTTGAATCACATGTAACAAAGCTTTCTTACATTGACGGCGACACATTCGTATTCATGGATCAGGATACATACGAACAGTTCGAACTCGCTAAGGAAGACCTTGGTGACTACGCTGGATACATCACTCCAGATGATGACCTTGAAGTAAACCTTACTTTCTACGAAGGAAAGCCAGTAGGTATCGATCTTCCAGTTCGCGTTACACGTACAGTAACTTACTGCGAACCAGGTGTTAAGGGTGATACTTCTGGAAAGTCTTTGAAGCCTGCTACACTTGATACAGGAATCGAAGTTCGCGTTCCATTGTTCATCAACACAGACGACAAAATCGTAATCGATACACGCGACGGTTCATTCCTCGAAAGAGCGAAAGCTTAATTTAATGGTGGTTGAGTAGGCGAAGCCGTATCGAAACCACTGTGTAAAACAAAAGACCGCATGGTAGAATCTTACCTGCGGTCTTTTTTTTATAACTCAAAATTATTTGCTACCTGTGTAATACCGTGTTATAATTAAAAAATCCTTTAATCGTTCATTATAAAAATCAATTAAAAAATCAAATTTACTCTTTTTTTATATATGCAGGAGAATTATATGAAGCATATGAACAGTTTTGCTTTAGGGATATTCATGTCTCTATTGCTTTTAGGATGTGGAAAAACACCTGTGGTGCAGCAGGGTAGAGGTCCTTTACCGGAAAGTAAAGTAAGCGGACCAATACTAAATGTATCGCTGGATGCAACAATTGATACTCTGGATCAGCAGGTTTCTGTTTATGCGACTTCATTTGAACTCATCGGAAATATGATTGATGGCCTTATGCAGATGGCAGATGATGGTTCTGTAAAATATGCCTGTGCAAAAGATATGCAGGTTTCTCCGGATGGTCTTCATTATACTTTTAAACTGAGAGATGATGTTTACTGGTCTAATGGAGATCCTGTTACAGCACATGACTTTGTTTATGGCTGGCAGAGAGCTATAGACCCGGCAACAGAATCTGAATATGCCTTTATGATAAGCGATATTGCACAGATTAAAAATGCAACTGCAATTCAGGCAGGACAGATGGAGCCGAATCAGCTTGGAGTCCGTGCAAGAGATGATTATACCTTTGAAGTTGAACTGCAGACTCCTGTATCATATTTTGATCAGCTTCTTTACTTCTGTACCTTCTATCCTGCTAATCAGGCTTTTATAGAAAAGTGTGGCGACAAGTATGCAACAAGTCCTGAGACCTGCCTTTCTAACGGAGCCTTCCTTCTTACAGATTATAAGGTAGGTGCTACATCAATTTCCTTTATCAAAAATACAGCTTATTATGATGCGGCTAAAATCAAACTCGGCGGAATTCATTATGAAGTTATAAACAGCGGTGAAGAGGCTCTTAAAAAATATCAGAGCGGTCAGCTGGACTTTGTTGAACTTTCAGGTGATGCGGTTGTTCAGATGCAGAACTCTCCGGAATTCAAGCCGGTAGATTCGGGCTTCCTTTATTTCTTGACTTTTAATTTTGATGATTCGTCATTTGCAAATAAAAATCTTCGTCTGGCCGTTGCCAATGGTATAGACCGCGAAGTGATTGCTAAGGAAATGGCAGATGGTTCTGCTGCTGCCTATGGTGCAATTCCAAGAGGCTTTGCTTTCTCTCAGACTGGTCAGGACTTTACTCCGGCTGGAATTGAGTTCCCGGATGTCTGCTCTTACAATCCTGCAAAGGCCCGAGACTATTTTGAAAAGGCAAAGAAAGAACTTGGTAAGAAAACTATTGAACTTGAACTTCTTACTGCAGATGGTGAAACACAGATAATCTGCTGTAATTCTATTAAGCGTCAGCTGGAAAGAAACCTGAACGGAATTAAAATCAATCTAAAGGTAGTTGAGAAAAAACAGCGAAGAAAGATTATGTCTTCCGGAGAATTCCAGTTTGGTCTTAATAACTGGGGGCCTGACTATGCCGACCCTATGACTTATCTTGCAATGTGGGTAACCGGTAACTCAAACAACATGGGTAACTATTTTAATCCTGCTTACAACGCCCTTATTGCAAGCTGCACAGACGGTGAACTTTGTACAAAGATTGCAGAACGCTGGGCTGCAATGAAGCAGGCAGAAATTATGATTATGGATGATGCAGCTATTTCGCCGGTTTACCAGAAATGTAATGCAAACCTTATTAAGAGTAATGTAAAGGGTGTTGCCTTCCATGCGGTTGCCATCAATAAGATTTACAAGAATACTACAAAATAAAGCGAAAGAGAGGAATTGATTATGGAAGAAACTAAGAAAAAGAAATATGCCCACCTTGCAATGCAGTTTTCGCTTTATATTCTTGCGATTCTCGTTGTGTCTTTTGTGCTTCAGAATATCTTTATTGTAAAGAGTGTAAAAGCCTATTCTCAGCGCGATTATTCAGATTTTAGCGAAAAGGTAATTGCTGAGGATGCAGGAAAGATTCAGAACTGGAATGAGGTTTTGGTAAATGACCTTCGCATTTATTCTGATAATGATGTTACAAAAGCAGGAAATAAAGACCGTATTATTGCCTGGCTTTTATCTCATGAAGATATCAGAAATCCTCTGTTTAATTATGTTATGTTCTGTACCCCGGATGGTGTTGGCTATGCAAGTGACGGAAGAATTCTGACTGTAATTTCTAAGCCATTCTTCCGTTCAATAATGAACGATAAAAAGAAGCTTTATGTTTCTGATATTGATTTTCAGGTAGATGGATCTGTCTGCTATTATATTGCACGCCCGGCTTATAATGCTTCCGGCAGCCTGATTGGTGTTTTTGCCGGCGCGGTTAAGCTTGATGAAATTGACAAGATGGTCAGCGAACTTTCTATGGGAAAGGAAGGTAAGGCTATTCTTGTTGGCTCAAACGGAGTTCTTATTTCTCATATCCGTGGTATGAGTAAATACATGGATCTTTCTTACAGTGATAAGGCTGGTTTTTCCGGACTGGATGCAATTGCTGTAAAGGCCTGTGCCGGAGAGTCGGGAGAAGGTTATTACAGGGATCCGAATGGCGTTCTTACCTTTGCTTCCTATGTACCTGTGCAGGGAACTCCATGGTCTGCAATCCTGACAATTCCTCAGTCTCAGATTGTAGCTGTCGGAAACAAAATGAGAACCATAATTCTTATTATCAGTGTGCTTGTAGGAATAATAGTTTCTGTTGCATGTTCTTTGATGATGATTGCCGCTGTAAAGCCTTTGAAACTTGTTCAGGAATCCATTCATGATATTGCAAGCGGAGAAGCTGATCTCACCCAGCAGATTGTTGTTAAGAGTAAAAATGAAATCGGTGCACTTGGAGACGGCTTTAATACCTTTATGGAAAAGCTGCGCACAATTATCGGCGGTGTAAAGGACTCAAAGGAAATACTTGGAGATGTAAACATAGGGCTTCAGCAGCGTATTGGAGAGAACGGCCAGTCTATAGAAGCTATCATCGGAGACTTGAATGATATTGGATCTCAGGTTGAAAATCAGGCAAACAGCGTATCTCAGACAGTAAGTGCCGTAGAAGAGATTGCCCAGAACATTCAGTCTCTTGAGAATATGATTGAAACTCAGTCGAGTGGTGTAGTAGAAGCAAGTGCTGCTGTAGAAGAGATGATTGGAAATATCAGCAGTGTAAACAATTCTGTCGGATATATGGCCCAGTCTTTTGATGCTCTTATTCAGAATACAGAAGCCGGTATTCAGCGCCAGAATGATGTAAACCAGCGAATCCGTAATATTGAAGAACAGTCTAAGGCACTTCAGACTGCCAATAAGACAATCAGTGATATTGCCGGCCAGACAAATCTTCTTGCCATGAACGCGGCTATTGAGGCGGCTCATGCGGGTGAGGCCGGAAAGGGCTTCTCTGTTGTTGCAGATGAAATCCGTAAGCTTTCTGAAACTTCAAGTGCTCAGTCTAAGACAATCCGCGAGGAGCTGTTGAAGATTGAAGGTTCTATTAATGATGTAGTAAGTGCTTCTCAGGCTTCTACAGATATGTTCGTGGAAGTAAGTAATTCCATTACCCAGACCCAGCAGCTTGTACTTCAGATTAAGGGTGCTATGGAAGAGCAGCAGGAAGGTTCAAAGCAGATTGGCGATGCCCTTAAACTTATGAATGATAACACCAGTGAGGTTAGGGCTGCTTCTCACGAAATGGCCGAAGGTAATAAATCTATTCTTGTTGAAATTGATCAGCTTAGAAATACTACCGGCGTAATCCGAGATAGTATGGATAAGATTTCTTCTAGTGCAGGTGATATCAAGGAAACAAGTAATGCCCTTTCTGAAATTGCAAACAGTGTTGAGGCTGCGGTTGGTCAGATTGGCGGTCAGATAGATTTGTTTAAGGTATAGATAAGTTAAAGCAAAAAGCCCGGAATATCCGGGCTTTTTTATTGAAGGTCGGCAAGCACAGCTTGCCTCTGAGGCGTTTTTTCGATAATCCTAAAACGACCCTTTCGGCTCGTTTTTTAACGGATTCTCGATTGTAGCCTAATAGTCCTTCTTTTCTGTCTTACGTCTCTTGTTAAGAAGCTTTCTCTCGAGAGTTGTCTTCTTCTGGTGGAGGGTAGCAGACGGTTTTTCGAAGTATTCGCGCTTTTTGTATTCGCGGATAATGCCTTCTTTTTCAACCATGCGCTTAAAGCGTTTGATTGCCTTTTCAAGGTTTTCTGAATCATCAACCATGATTGTTGCCATACTGTATTCACCTCCTTTTTCCGGTGGTTCCGTCATAAAAAATAGTATTACAAATATATATAAAAATAGAGTTTAAATCAAGTAATGGGAGCTTAAAAAGTGGAAAATAAAAAAATAACCATCCAGCATAAAACTGAATGGTTTAAAATCGGGTATACTGGATTCGAACCAGCGACCTTATCGTCCCGAACGACACGCGCTACCAGCTGCGCTAATACCCGTAATAAAAAAAGCCTTCCGTTGAAAGGAAGGCTTAGCGCGAGCGGCGGGGCTCGAACCCGCGATCTCCGGCGTGACAGGCCAGCGCGATAACCAGCTTCGCTACGCCCGCGTGATGTTTGTTATATTACACGAATCGAGGATTTGTGTCAATAACTAAAGACTAAAAAATAAAAAAAATCCCGAATTTTTTCGGGATTTTTAGGGCCTTTATGCAAAGTACTGAGGGTACTTTTTCTTGATTTCATCTTCCTGAGTGTAGTGCCGTGAAAGATGTTTATCAAGCGCTTTTCTTGCAGCTTCCGGATCCTTGTTCTTAAATGCTTCAAGAATCTCTTCATGCTCTTTTACAATGCGTTCCGGATTAAAAGAGTGGAGGTTTAATTCACGGATTCTGTCATAATGGATGCTCATCAGTCTTACCATATAGTGACACTGCATTTTATTGGTAATCTTATACATCATCTCATGGAAGGAATTGTCCAGTTCCATAATCTTGTCCAGATTATTTTTCTGGTAGTAGAAGCGCTGAAGGGTAACGTTTTCTTCCATATCCTGAATATCTTTCTCTGTTGCCTGTTTGCAGGCCATTTCTGTAACTGCAGATTCAATTGTTGAGCGTACGAAAACAGCTTCATCAACATGAGCCATATCAATAAGGCTTACATGGCTGCCGCGCTGAGGAAGAATTTCAATGATTTTTGTAGAAGAAAGTTCCTGCATTGCCTCATGTACGGGAGTGCGTGAAAGATTAAGCTCGTTTGCAATATCCTGTTCGCTGATCATGCTGCCCGGAGCAAGTTCAAGGTTGATAATATTTGCTCTTATAACACGGAGGGCATATTCTCTGTTTGTTTCTTTTTCTAGTTTTTCGCAGTTTTTCATATATCCTTCAATAATAAAGCGACAAATTAAAATCGTCAATAATGCTTTTTTCTTATGAAATAACATTTTTTTCTTGACTTTTTAAGAAATTGCTTTATGATTCTAGTTAACAAGAGCACTAGTATGCAAGTGTGTTTGTACACAAATTATAGCATACAAATTGAAAAACGGGTAATAAAATGTTTAAGAAAAATGAAAAAGCAGCAGGTACAGAATTAACTGCCTTGGAAAAAAAGAGTCAGTTCAAAAAGTACATGCGAAAATACTGGCAGTTCTATGCACTGCTTTTAATTCCAATCATCTATTATATTATCTTCCGCTATATTCCTATGGCCGGAAATGTTATTGCATTCCGACGCTACCGCGCAGGTGGCAGTCTTTTTGGTGATAAATGGAGCGGCTTAAAATATTTTAAGCAGTTTATTGGTGATAAAACCTTCTGGCGAGCTTTTAGAAATACTCTTGTTCTCAATGTTTCTTATCTTGCGGTACGCTTTCCTCTTACATTGATTTTTGCTCTTTTGCTTAATGAAATTAAAGCTCTCTGGTGGAAAAAGTTTGTACAGACAGTTTCTTATCTGCCACACTTTATTTCTATGGTAATCGTTACAGGTATGATTCGTGAGCTGGTATCTACAAGTGGTCCACTCAATCAGCTGATTGCATACTTTGGCGGAGAGAAGATTTCTTTTATTGCTTTCCCTCAGTACTTTAATCCGATCTTTGTAATTTCTGGTGTATGGCAGGCCTTGGGATGGGGTACTATTCTTTATCTTGCGGCTATTGCGGGAATAAATCCTTCTTTGTATGAAGCGGCCGAGGTTGACGGCGCTAATCATTTCCAGCGTGTATGGCATGTAACTATTCCATGCATTCTGCCAACTATTACAACTCTGCTTATTCTTGATATCGGAGGACTCGTCGGTTCCGGCGGTGCCTTTGAAAAAGTATTCCTTTTGTATAACCCTATGACTTATGAAACGGCAGATATTATTTCTACCTTCGTATTCAGAATGGGTCTTGGTTCCGGTAACTACAGCTATGCTACTGCCGTAGGTTTGTTTGAAGCCCTCTTGAATCTTTGTCTGCTTACTTTTGCAAATAAAGTTTCTAAGAAAGTTTCTGGTTCAGGCTTGTGGTAATGGAGGTTTAAGATGGCTGAGAATACTGGCGTAAAAGTAAAAGAGTCTACAGGTTATATTGTTTTCAAGTGGTTTAATACAGTAATAATGCTTCTGGTTTGTGCGGTTACTTTGTATCCATTCCTTTATCTTGTAGCACAGTCTTTTTCTTCAGAAGAGGCTATTACACTTGGTAAGGTAAATCTTATTCCAATCGGCTTTAATATTGAAACCTATAAATCGGTATTTGCGAAAGGCGAATTTATGCATTCGTATAAGAATACTGTTGTTTATTCGGTTCTGGGTACAATTCTTTCTCTTGTCTTCAGCTGCTGTATGGCTTATCCGCTTTCTAAAAAGGAGCTTAAAGGCTACAAGGTTTTAACCAAGTTTGTAATTTTTACAATGTACTTTGGCGGTGGTTTGATTCCTAACTATGTTTTGATGATGAAGCTTCATCTTGTAAATAAAGTTGCAGGCTTTATTATTCCATCTTTGCTTAGTACCTACTACATCATCCTTATGAAATCATTCTTCGCAGAAACTCCTCATGAGCTGGAAGAAGCAGGGGAACTTGATGGACTTACTCCAATCGGTATTTTTGTCCGCATTGTTCTTCCACTTTCTATGCCGATTATTGCAACTATGATTCTTTTTAATGCGGTTGGTTATTGGAACAACTGGTATAATGCATTCCTTTATCTTGATAAGAAGGAAATGTGGCCGGTTGCTTATTATCTTAAGACTGTTATTTCCGGCGCTTCTACATCTGCTGATCCTGGAGAAGCTTCTGCAGAAAAAATGCAGATTGCAGCAAATATCAAGTCTTGTTCTATGGTTCTTATGGCTCTGCCAATCATCTGTGTATACCCCTTCATCTCGAAGTACTACGTAGAGGGTATGATGCTTGGTGGTGTAAAGGAATGATAATTTTTTAGGAAAAAGTTTTTATCAAAAGGAGGATAAAACTATGAAAAAAATGGTGACTGCTGGCCTTGCAATCGCATGTGCAGCAGCTTTGTTCACAGCTTGTTCCGGCTCAAAAGGAAGTAAAGCTGGTGGTGCTTCTGATAAAGCTGTAGGTTATACATTCGGTGAAGGAAAAACTTTCCATTCAGATGAAAAAGAAACCTACTCAATTTCTTTCAGTGATGCTTCATGGTATGCTATGCAGGATACCTGGAAAACTGAAGGTATTTTTAAGGATATCGAAGATGTAACAAATGTTCACCTCGATATTACATCTTATGATAGCGGTGACTACGGCCAGAAAGTAAACCTGGCTATTAACTCAGGATCTGCTACATATATTATTCCAAAGATTTATAGTGAAGATCAGTATGTTGCTGGTGGCGGAGTAGTTCCAGTTTCTGACTACACTCAGTATATGCCAAACTTCACAGCATTCGTAAATAAATACAATATGAATCCTGATCTTGATACAATTCGCCAGAGCGATGGTAAATTCTACCGTCTCCCAGGTATGCATCAGGCTGCTCTTCAGGACTATACAATCATGGTTCGTGAAGATATTTTCGAAGCAGCTGGCTACAACATCCGCGAGCTTGAAAAGGACTGGACATGGGAAAGCCTCCACGACATCCTCGTTGGTGTAAAGAAGTACATGGTTGCAAATGGTCTTTGTAAAGAATCTGACTATATCTGGTCTGACCTTTGGTGTGGTGAATCTGGAAAGGGACA
>SFOB01000236.1 GCA_004554075.1 Treponema sp. | reverse complement strand
CATCGCCCTTGCGTACGTGTTTAATCTCATCATCAATCATGTCAAGGATTTTGTTCTGTAAGCATTTTGGCGCCACAAGCAGGTGCTCTGATTCTTCTATAACTTCGCCGCGTAAAAGTGCCGCAAATATTTCTGCAACCTCCTTACCGATTTCCTGATTTGCAGTAATTAACGAAAGATCTGTATACAAAGCTGATGTTTTTTCATTATAATTTCCTGTACCAATCTGTGTGATATAGGATATTCCGTTTTCTGTTTTCCTTGAAATCTGGCAAAGTTTTGAATGAACCTTGTAGCCGCTTAATCCATAAATTACCCTGCAGCCGGCTTCCTCAAGTATCTTCGAATAATTTATATTACTTTCCTCGTCAAATCTTGCCCGAAGTTCCACAAGAACGACTACTTCTTTTCCGTTCTCGCATGCCTCAACGAGTGCGTCGACAATTTGGCTCTTATTGGCAAGACGATATAAAGTCATCTTAATGGAAACTACATTTTCATCTTTTGCCGCCTCATTAAGAAGGGTGATAAACGGCTTGATACTCTCATATGGGTAGCTTAAAAGTATGTCCTTTTTCTCAATCTGCCCCATCATCGGAAGCTTTTCATCGATTGAGGTGCTCATTCTTGGTGTTCTTCTCTCGTAGAAAAGATTATCCTTATGTGTTTCTTTAAGGTAGTTTTGTATTGCAAAGACGAATGACATGTCAAGCGGAACCATTGACAAAAATACGTGACTCTTCTCAACGCTTAAATGCTTGCAAAGAGAGTTAATAAGCTTTTTATCAAGGTCTCTTGAAATTTCGACTCTTACGGGGTTCATTCGCTTTCTCTGGCGGATCAGCTGTTCCATCGCCTCTCTGTAGCCCATATCCTCATCATAAATCGTCTCGGTGTCGATGTCTGCGTTTCTAGTCACCCTAAGAAGCGACTTCTGTACAACCTCGTAATTTTTAAACATTTGTGGCAAAAAGTGTAAAATAAGCTCCTCTGAGAGCATGAAGGTGCCCTTTCTTGTCGGAATGTCGATTAATCTTTTGAAAACGTTGTTGCTGCAAGGGATTATTGCGATTCTTCTCTTTTTGCCCTTTGACTGAAGCCATGCAACTGCGTAAATGTCCTTATTTTTAAGGAATGGGAACGGCTGCTGCTTGCTTACGATTGTTGCTGATAAATAAGGCGCAATTTCGTGCTCAAAATATTTTTCAAGAAGCTTTCCCTCTTCCTGAGAGAGCCTGTTGAAATTGATAATTCGTATTCCTTCAGGCTCAAGCTCGCCCATAAGTTGCTCATAAATCAAATCCTTTTTCTTATCAAGTAAGCGGGTTGCCTTTAGTATTTCCTTGACCTGCTCTTCACTTGTCATATCGGTTTTATTATCATGAACAGTCTCATCTTCTACCATCTGGTCCATTAATGTTCCGACTCTCACGCTGTAAAATTCATCAAGATTGCTCTGATAAATTGATGCAAATGTAAGTCTTTCCGCAAGCGGAACACGCGGATTTCCGGCTTCGTTTAGCACACGCTCATTAAACTTAAGCCATGATAATTCACGGTTCATCATATATGAGTTCTTCTTTTCAGGTTTCATGTTATTCACTCTTCCCTTCGTTTTCGTGGTCATTTCCGTAGTCGATAAGAAGTCCGATTCCGGCTTCATCTGTTGCCATATCGACAAGGTTCACACAACAATGGCCCATTCTGTCAATGTCATGTATGATTTCATTAAACCTCATTGTCAGATTTGCATTGCATTTTTTCTTTCCAACACGATCAATGTGCGATTTACGCATTTTATCATCCAGGTCAAGAACCTGATCTTTTCTTTTCTCTAAAAGAGACTTCGATACTTTGTCATCTTCATTTCCTGTTTCGATAATCTGAAGTGCAAATTCATACATATCCCTAATCTGCTTAACTGATTTTCTTAAATCCTTCTTTGCCTCCTTCGATATGATGATTGTGCCGTCATTACCATGAATAAGTTCAGTTATTTCCTTACAAAGATCTGACATTCTTCCTAAATCGCAAGAGATGTTAAGTATTCTTGTTGACTTTCCTGCCTGTTCTTCGGTAATTACACCCTCTGAAAAAATTGCACTCATATAGTCGTTTATTCCACGAAACAGCTCGCGTATATTTTCTGTTTTTTCCTTAATATAAGGAAGTAACTGCTTCTCATCATTGTCAATGATTGTGCAAAATCCGCTAAGAAGCTCGTTAACTTTTTCGCCGCAACGAATCATTTCCTTGGTTGCAAGGTGAAGTGCAGTTGCCGGCTGGTTAATCAGTCTCTCATCAAGATATTTGAAGGCGCCGGGTGATAGCACATAATTATCTTTCTTATCAGGGATAATCCACATAACGATTTTTACAAGAACCGGAATAAACGGAAGCCAGATTAATGTCATTGTCAGGTTAAAGCCTGTATGCGCATTTGCAATCTGTCTTGAGATTACATCTATTTCAGGTCCCTTTGGCGAGATGCTCTGAATTAATGATGCGTATGGTTTAATAAACCAAATGAATAAAAATGCACCCGAAATATTGAATACACTGTGTGCGATTGCAGTTCTTTTCGAGTCCTTGCTCTGTCCTATTGATGCAAGCAGTGCCGTAATTGTCGTACCGATATTGTCACCAAGAAGTACCGGAATTGCG
>SFOB01000235.1 GCA_004554075.1 Treponema sp. | reverse complement strand
ACCAACAACTGGATAGTGATAGCGCCACTGGTCATATTCATCCTGGGTGATCTGCTTAGACTCCAGTGCCTCTGCTTTATCCATCCAGTCCATTATCATATCATAGAGCTGGCTGCTGTCAGGAAAATGCTTTAAATCGAGATAAAGACGAGGCTGTCCGTCCTCTGCTTTCTCTATTTTAAGACCATAGCGGTCTTCAAGGGTAAAAAGAGTATGCATAAGACCAACATAGGAATCAATATCCGGTACTTTCAGTGCTTCCGGATTTACATCAAATGTATCTGCAAGTGCCTTAATAAGATTGTCTTTTGGAACACGGGTTTCTTTTTCATATTGAGCCATACGGACATCGGCGGATTTTTCATCAAAGCCAATCTGTCCTCCTACATATTTTTGAGTCATCCCGCGTTTGGTGCGGAAGAAATGGATTCTTTCTCCTATTGCCATGGTAATTGCTCCTTTCGCTGTAAGAAAAATAAACCAGATTTCTCCGAAATCTGACCCCATTCGGAATCCGCCCTGTGGGCTACTTCCTCATGTGGTTTACGTGTCTAAACAATACAGGTAGAGATGCAAGCATCACACCTGTATTTGTTTGACACTGTTTATTTTAACATATTTGTTTAGTACACTCAAGAACAAATTAAACAAAAAAGTTTAATTATTCACTTGACTTTAACAAAAGTGTTTAGTATTATAGATTTCACAAAGACTTAAACAAATTAGTTTAAGTTGAAAACTAAATGATCGTCTGAGACATGATTATGACTCCGGAAAAGTATGCGATGATCGAAAGGGAGCGTATGGAGGGAGCGAAAACGGTGCAGTCCAAAACAGTCGATGCGGCTAACGAAACCAGAGGTTACCCACCAGGAAAGTGTCAAAGGGAAACGGCAAGTAACACAATAAATCAATCAACAAAAAGAAAGGTAAGAAAAATTATGGAAAAAATGTTTTTAAGAGTTTCAGATGTGGAAGAGATTTTAGGAGTATCAGAAAGTTATGCTTATAAGCTGATCAGAAAGCTTAACAAAGAAATGCAGGATCTGGGATTTCAGACCATACAGGGAAGAATTGATACAAAATTCTTCTATGAGCATTTTTATCAGACTCAGAATTATGAGAGGAGGGATGCATAATGCCGGTTTATAAGAACGAAAAGAATGGTACTTGGTATGCGATGGTGCGATACAAGGACTGGACGGGACAGAATAAACAGAAGTGCCAGAGAGGTTTTGCCACAAGGCGTGAAGCTTTAGAATGGGAGGCTCAGTTCAAGTTGCAAAAGACCGCTGATATTGATATGACACTGGAAGCTTTCTACGAATTATATGAGCAGGATGTCAGACCGAGGCTCAAGGAAAATACATGGCTGACAAAGCAGGTAATTATCGAAAAGAAGATTCTTCCTTATTTAGGGAAACGGAAATTGTCAGAAATCACGGCAAAGGATGTGATTGACTGGCAGAATGAAATGATGAAACTGAAAAAGCCAAATGGTGAGCCACTATCACAATGTTACCTGAAAACAATCCATGCGGAACTGAGTGCTTTATTCAATCATGCGGCAAAATATTATCAGCTGAATGTAAATCCTGCAAGAAATGCCGGATGTATGGGACAGGAGGAAAACAAGGAAATGTCATTCTGGACAAAGGAAGAGTACCTGAAATTTGCAGAAGCCATAATGGACCGTCCGATTTCCTATTATGCTTTTGAAATTCTTTACTGGTGCGGAATCCGTGAAGGAGAACTGCTTGCGCTTACTCCCGCAGACTTTGATTTTGATAAAGCAGTATTACGCATCAACAAATCATATCAGAGAATTCATGGTGAGGATGTGGTCACGACTCCTAAAACGAAGAAAAGCAATCGTATGATCAAGATGCCGAAATTCTTATGCGAGGAAATGAAGGATTGTCTGAAAATGTTCTATGACATAAAGCCTACAGACCGGATATTTCAGTCACTGTCAAAGCATGTACTTGCTACAGAGATGGAAAGAGGCTGTAAGGTTACTGGACTTAAGAAAATCAGAATTCATGATCTGCGTCACAGTCATGTTTCGTTTCTGATCAATAAAGGATTTACAGCACTGGAAATTGGAAATCGTGTTGGGCATGAGTCAGAAAAGATAACCTATCGGTATGCGCACCTGTTTCCAACGAAGCAGGATGAAATGGCAGATTTCCTTGACAATGAACGCGGTATGGATGTCAAAGATCAGGAGGATGAAAAAGATGTCAGCTAAGAATTTAGACCAAAAGGGACGTCATAGAAACAAAATAGTGGCTTTCCGTGTTTCACCGGAAGAAGATGCACTGATTGAAAGAGCAGTTCATCTCTCGGGGCTTACGAAACAGGATTTCATTATAAAAAGGCTTCAGAACAAGGACATCGTTGTTCAGGGAAATCCTAAAGTATTCAAAGCCTTAAAAGAAGAATTGAAAGGGGTGATGCAGGAACTTCAAAGAATTGATTCCGGTGCAGGTGTAGATTCAGATCTGTTGGATACGATTCGTCTTATAGCGATAACACTGGAAGGCATGAAGAAGGATGATGAATGGAAACAGTAAAAGAAAGATCCCCTGCTGGTAACAAGGGATTTTCCTAAAAAGCCGAAGCCTTTCAATACATATTTACAAGAAAAGTATAACAAGGCTTTC
>SFOB01000234.1 GCA_004554075.1 Treponema sp. | reverse complement strand
TAAAGCAGCATTTAAAGATGGTAAATACTCTCAAGCGTTCCCATTCTTCGGTGTAGAAAGAAGAGGGGCTCCGGTTATGGCATTTACCAGAATCGATAGCGAACCTATCAATTTAAGATATCAGGTTTACAACCCTGATCATGTGATAGTTCTTGACGATGGTCTTTTAAGTGTTGTTGATGTTTATTCTGGACTGAAAGAAGATGGTGAAGTTATTATAAATACTCATGAAAAGGTCGAATCTGAAAACTACAAAGTATTTGATGTGGATGCAACAGGCATTGCACTTGAAATTTTAGGTGTAAACATTGTAAACACCATTATTTTAGGATACTTTGCTAAAAAGACCGGTGAAGTAAGTATTGAATCACTTATTGAAGTAATTAAGGAAACTTTCCCAGGTCCAATTGGAGAGAAAAACGCAGTAGCAGCTCAAAAAGCTTACGATATGGCTTAGGTGGCTGTATTTAAAATTTATTAATTTATGAAAGGTGATTAAATGGTTTCTATTGGATGTGCAATTAGTGAACCTGGAAGTACACGTAAAAACAAAACAGGGAGTTGGAGAACTTTTAAACCAATCCTTGATAAAGAAGCTTGTGTGGATTGTGATAACTGTATCATGTTCTGTCCAGAAGGATGTGTAAACAAAGACCATGATATAGATTATGATTATTGTAAAGGTTGCGGTATTTGTAAAGTAGAATGCCCAGTTCAAGCTATTAAGATGGAAATAGAATAGCTAAGCTATTAAAGAGAAAAAATAAGAGTGGAGAAAATTTTATGGCAAAAGAAATTATGACAACAAATAGAGCAGTTGCAGAAGCTGTAAAGTTAGCAAAACCACAAGTTGTTCCTGTTTACCCTATTACTCCTCAAACTACCATATCTGAATACCTCGCACAATTCGTTGCAGATGGGGATTTAGATGCAGAGTACATTAGAGTAGAATCAGAACACAGTGCAATTAGTGCTACTTTAGGAGCTTCCGAAGCAGGAGTGAGAGTATTTACTGCTACTTCATCTCAAGGTTTAATGTTAATGCATGAAATATTATTTGCAGCTGCAGGTATGAGAGCTCCAATAGTAATGGCAGATGCAAACAGGGCAATTTCTGCTCCATTAAACATTTGGAACGATCAACAAGATTCCATCGCACAAAGAGATGCAGGATGGATTCAACTTTATGTAGAAAATGCTCAAGAAGGATTTGACACTATTCTTCAAGCATATAGAATTGCAGAGCATGAAGAAGTTATGTTACCTGTAATGGTATGTTTAGACGGATTTATCTTAACTCACACAGTTGAACCTGTAGACTTATTGGAACAAGAGGAAGTAGACACTTTCCTTAAACCATATGTGCCTAAATTCGCTTACCTTGACCCTGAAAGGCCAATGTCCTTAGGTAACTTTGCAGACCCTAATTACTACACTGAAGCAAGACATGACATGCAAGTTGCTATGGATAAGTCCATGGAAGTAATCAAGGAAGTAGGTGCAGAATTCGGTGAAAAATTCGGAAGAGAATATGGATTGACTGAAAGTTACTTATGTGAAGATGCAGAAATTATTTTAGTCTGTATGGGTTCAATGGCAAGTACAGTAAGATATGTAGTTGACAACTTAAGAGAAAAAGGCGAAAAAGTAGGGCTCTTGAAAATCAGATCCTACAGACCATTCCCATTCGAGGAAATTGATGAAATTACCAAAAACGCTGATAAATTAGCTGTACTTGATAAAAACTTTTCATTCGGTATTGGTGGAGCTCTCTTCGCAGACTTGAAAACTAAATGTCACAAGGAAACCTATGGTTTCATTTTAGGATTAGGTGGAAGAGACGTAGTTCCTGAATACATTGAAGAAGCTGTAGAATTAACTAAAAATCCAGTAAAAGAAGTTACTTGGTTAGGCTTAAAGGAGGATGAATAATATGGAATTTCCTGAAGAAGAATTATTAGCACCAGGTCACAGAGGTTGTGCTGGTTGCGGAGCAGCTATTGCTGTAAGGCTTGCTCTTAAGGCATTAGGCAGAAACACTGTAGTTGCCTGTGCAACTGGTTGTTTGGATGTTATGACATCCCCTTATCCTGAAACCTCATGGGAAGTCCCATGGATTCATGTTGCTTTTGAAAACGCAGGTGCAGTGGCTTCCGGTGTAGAAAGAGCATTAAAAGCTCAAGGTAAAGAAGATGTTAATGTTGTTGCTTTCGGTGGTGACGGTGGTACTGCTGATATCGGTATCCAATCATTATCCGGTGCAATGGAAAGAGGTCACGACATAACCTATATCTGTTACGATAACGAAGCTTACATGAACACCGGTATTCAGCGCTCGTCTTCCACCCCGCGCTTTGCCGATGCGACCACCACGCCGGTCGGCACCCAGTCCTACGGCAAGAAGCAGAACAAGAAGAACCTGACCGAGATTCTGGCTGCACACAATATCCCGTATGCGGCACAGACCACCTTCCTGGGCAACTTCCGTGACCTGCATGAAAAGGCACACAAGGCAATTTACACCCCGGGCGCTGCATTCCTGAATGTTATGGCTCCCTGCCCGCGCGGCTGGCGTTTCCAGGCACAGGATATGGCACAGATTTGCCGTCTGGCTGTAGATACCTGTGTATGGCCGCTGTATGAGGTTGTGGAAGGCGAATGGCATCTGACCTA
>SFOB01000233.1 GCA_004554075.1 Treponema sp. | reverse complement strand
TTGAGAACCGATAAACAGTCTTTCCTTTGCGTAATGCGTTATGCAATTTCAAAGTACGAAGTACTTTCTGAAGACTATCGTACAGTTATTAAGAACTTGATGGTTGACAGAGTATTGTATGAATTTCTTAACAACGAAAGCGGAGAGAGTGCATTTGCATCTTTCTATGATGAAATCGATTCTGTTTGCAGAGATAGTGGATTCAGCGTTGCAACAGAACTTATGAGAAAGAGCAACCGTGAAAAGTTGTTTGCCGTAATGCATAATGATATTGCAACTTGGAAAATTGCATTTATCGTAAAGGTGGTTTCAACATTCGTTAAGGATCAGCGAGTATCGGTAAATGACCTTCTGATCGATGCGCCTCTTGGACAAACCTACTACGGATTAGTTCAGGCAGTTTATTCGAAGAATGCCCAAAATGGATTCTTTCTTGTTACTCGAATTCTTGATGAGTTCTCCGTTGATTGTAACTACTTGGTGAATATGGCACTTAACATCGAAGGGATGCTTTTTGATCTGCCTAATGGAAATCAAGAGGTTGCATCTATGTGGAAATACTTTGGTCAAACCATGGTGAAATGTCAACGGGATGACTTTGCCACGGCGTACTCAGTGTTGGGAAGTTATCAAAGATACGAGCAGATATATATGTTGTATTCGCTTGCAATGTCAAATGCTACCGGAATAGCGGAAAGCCAGCGTATATTTAATGAACACTATAAAGCTTTTGTGACTCGGGATAGAGATTATTCGCAACAATATGGCGACCAAATACTGAACAATTATTACCGTAGATTGGAAAGCTTTGATAGTGAGTCTGCATACGATGCGAAATTAGATTTGTTCAGTATTGTTTCTTCCGCAAGAATTGATGCGCCATTTGCAGAAAGTTTAGTGAAAGATATTGTTAAGATTATTCCTTTTGAAAGTCCGTCAAGAGAAAATGGCAAACTTATCCAAGGAGCATTTGAGTATCTTTACAATAACCTTCGCAAACCAGTCACAGGCAAATTATTACTTTTAGTAATTGCTATGGTACTTGAAAAATGCAAAAAGACAAGTCAGTTACACGATGCGTTTGAAAGTCTTGAACGACTTACTGCAAATGCTAAAGCGGATATGTCAAGAGTTACAGAGCGTTCGGCAGAGAGATATTTTGATTGGTTGTTACCTGAAGTATGTGACCTTTGTGAAAGAACAAGCGATATTGAAAGTTTATATGATCTATTTGAAATGCCAAGCGATGTGGCTTCTCTGTTCTTTACTTCTTGTGCAAAGATTTATCTAAAGCAGAGTAAGGGTGATAAGGACTATGGCATTTTCTGCGAGTTTTTAGGACTTGTATTTAAAAAAGGCAATTCTCAAATACGAGAGGAAATCGGAAAAGTCCTTTGCAAACTTAGCAAACAAAAACTTTCTGATTTGGACGAATCGGTAAAGGATATTTATCATAGTGATAGAACTGCACTTCGCCAGTGGGATGAGATTAAAGATGTAGCTGAATCTACCAGTCCGATCTTGAATAACCTTTCTAACTTATTCAAAAGAAAAAAGGACTAGGAAAACAGTCATAAAGGTTTGGAATTCAACGATGACCCATCAATGTATTGTTGATGATGTCGAACACATTATAAGGAGAATGAATAATGGGAAAGTCTTGGGAATTAACAGAAGATCAAAAGAAAGAAATACAAGAGCAGCAAGCGGAAATTGGTGCTCAATATGATCCGGAAACCGGACGAAAGAAAGGTGAAACCGAAAACACCGGAGATAATGAAGATGTCGAAGGTATGGAAGATGTAGAAGCTTCTCGCAATGGTCGTGAGAGAATTGACGATGATGACAACATCAGATAAATAAAACAGAAAGGAGAGGTATTATGAGCTATGAACAAAAATCTGGCGAGCTGATGGTTAGAGCCACAGAGATTATGAATAGTGGTATGGAGTTAGTTGACTTATTTGTAAACAAGAACTATCTGATTGACCTCGATAAATGTCAACCTGTGGCTTTGGATGCGAGTCAAAAATCATTTTCGTATATGTCTTTATATGAGATTAGCAAGATTGTATATGACCGTGACGAAAATATCAACGATAAGCTAGTAAGTGTGTATAGCGCCCTCTCCAATTTTGGCAGTACCGCATTATTGGTGTTGTTTAGTGATTCTGATGGTGTGAAATTTTATCTTGGAACAAGAGATACAAATCAACCGAATGTCGCTAAAGAAATACTACAGAAAAGTTTGCGAGGTAATTTCCCTGGTATAGAAATAAAAGAACAGGCATCAAGTCAAGTTGCTCGTTTACTTGAAGGTCATATCCCTGATGTTTATTCAAATATGGCGGTATCTTCTGTTTCTATCGTTCCAAGTCCGAGAGATGAAGATAAAGAGCATTTTATTCAAGGTTTGGAGAAGTTTATTGATTCAATGTCAGGCGAAAAATACACTGCCGTATTTGTTTCTTCGCCTTTAAGTAAGACTGATCTTGAAGCGAAAAAGAGAGGTTACGAGGATTTATACTCAGCACTTTCTCAATGTGCTCAAGTGAATTTGACGTATAGTGAGAACGACAGCGAAGCTATCGCAAAAGGAATAAGTGACAGTTTTTCAACCGCAATCAATGAAGGCATAAGCGACACTACCGGAACAAATTATGGGACAAGCACATCTAAG
>SFOB01000232.1 GCA_004554075.1 Treponema sp. | reverse complement strand
AGTTTCTATTCCAATCTCACCAGTTCAGTGTGTTCGACATCAAACAATTTTGAAATTTTGATATAGGTTTCCATTGGAGCTTGACACGCATTGGTACACCATTTAGAAACAGTTGTTGGAGCACAGTCTAATTGTTCTGCCAATCACTATTTCGTCTTCTGCTTCTCTGCCAAAACAACTATAATTCGGTTAATGTTCTTACCCATCGTATGCAATTTTATAATATATGATGGCAAAGTTACTGCTTTTTATTGAAAATTCGGCAATTATATCGGTTTTTCTCAAAAGAAAACTCATTTTTTTGCAATTATTCTCACTTGTTTCAAGATAAAATAGTAAATTTGCACTTGTCATACTGTGAAAATCAATAAAGTGCGCAACTTGTTTTGAGTTACGAGTATAAACATCCTCGACAGGCCGTCACTGCTGACGCTGTGGTCATAACGCAAAAAGAGCCCCGAAAAGTTCTGGTCATAGAACGGGGTGGCGAACCCTTCAAAGGACGTTGGGCGAACTCCCCGAACTTGCGTTTGATCACAGCAAGATACCCAACGATGATCTTGAAACCTTGAAATAAAACAAAAAAAGAGATGAACTCATTCTTAGCAATTTACAATCAATCGGGTATAGCCTGTGCAAGCGATACAGACAACACCATCTACCGATTGTCAAAAGAGGAGCCTGTTGCCATAGCAATATGCCCCTATTCCCCTATTCCTTGGGAATGTATCATCACTCAGTATCTTCGCAAAGGAGAGCCTGAGCATCATAAGACACTTGAAGAATATGCCAGAGACTTCGAGAAGTTCTTCCAGCAGTTCCATGCCGACAAAGCATGGAATAAACTGGGCATCAACGAACTCAACCTGATATTCCTCGGATATGGACAGGATGAAATCTATCCGTCAGTATGCGACATACAGATAGTAGTTGATGAAGAGACTGAGAAGATGAAGTTGGGAGAGATTGGAATTAAGCAGATAAATCTATCCAGAGATGAGAATGCAGGCTATAACTGGAATGGAAACTTTGAACGACTAGCTTCAATTCTCTTTGGAGCAACGGAGCAAGTAAAAGATTTCGCTACAGAAAAGCAATTTGATTTATTCCATGCTTATAAACAGAGAGTTATTGAAAAATTCAAAGGGACGCAATATGAAGAGTATGTTAATAAATGCTTGTCAAAATACCCAGAGGAAATTGCTGTGCCTAAGCCTGTCACGAAAGCAACAACAAAAGCATTTGAAAGAGCTTATGAAGGTATCAGTACGTTCAGTATAGAGGAATTGGTAAGTACAGCAGAGACTTTAGTCAACGCAAATGTTCGGCTATTGCATCTTAAAGAAGGTGGCAAGGGCTTGCTTGGACACACGCGAGAGATAGCAGTATTGACTAGAGCAGAAGGTTTCACCTGGATCAAGCACAGCTTGTTCGCAATCTAAACAATAGGAGGACAAAGATTATGACCGCAGTAGTAGGATTAATGAACAAGCGTGGGGTGGCAATAGCTGCCGATAGTGCTGTAACGAGAACACATTCTCATGCAGGACGGACAAAGCAGAAATGCACCAATAACGGAAACAAAATGCTCCGTATGTCAAATGTTGTTCCTGTAAGTGTCATGCTTACAGGTAATGGTGCATTCATTTGGAATCAATGGGATATTGTGATAAGACAGTACAGAAGAGACCGCGGCAACATTTGTCATGCTACGGTTGAGGCTTGTGTACACGACTTCTTTGAATATATTGCTCATAATGATATTTTTTGGAATGAGCAACACATGAAGACGTGGATTAAAGGAAATATGTCGTGGCTTATTAATACTGCCAACGATTATATCCCATGGGAAACAAAAATTACCAAAAATGATGGTACATTCGCTAAGCCTAAAGGTTATTACAATGCCTTCATTAAAGAGTTGAAAGATGGACAAAAATGCTTTAAGAAAGATGGCAAATGTCCACAATTTAAGGATTATACACTAGAACAATTTAAGCAATACTCAAAAACATACATAGATGAATGTTTTGAAGGTTTCATAAAAGATGAAAACGAGCCATTCAGAACATCTTTCCCTAAAGACTTTCTTGACTCATTAAGAGAAGAGCTTGAAATAACACTTCTGGAACGTCTAACGACCCGATGGGAAAGCGAAGAATCTGCCACTCTGGTTTTCTCAGGTTTTGGAAGCGAGCAGGATTATCCATCATTAGTGTCAGTAAACATTTGTGAAGGTTTTGATCATCGAGTAAACTATCACATTCGTCCTGAGGACATTATATGCATCAGTGAAGAAAATCCAGTAGCATTCTGTCCTTTTGCACAAGCCGATGTCACAAATTCAATAATTCGCGGTCAACACAAATCATGGCTTGGAGGTATTATGAAAAATACCCAAAACAAATATCAAAATGCAGCAGAGAATCTTTTCAACAAAAAGTTCCAAGAACAGGATTTTGAATTTCTACAGATGCTTGCAGAGGTTGAGTATGATGATTTAATCGTGCGATATAATAAAAACATTATTCGATTACTTGACAAGAATCAGCGAGAATGGGAAAAAACTCTAGAGAACTACGACATGAAATCAATGGCATCACTTGCTCAGAGTCTCATTGACCTTACTGGTTTCCATAGAATCCTCACTTTCGAGCAGGAAGGTGTAGGTGGTCCGGTTGACG
>SFOB01000231.1 GCA_004554075.1 Treponema sp. | reverse complement strand
AAGACATATTATCTGCATATTTGAGTTTGCCCCAATCAGCATTAGAACCATCAAATTGAATTATTCGTTTGTAATATGTGTCAAATAACTCAGGGGAAGCTAGAGATAGCCCCATAGTGAATAGTGCACCAAAAAATTTTGCGGTTTTACTGCCTGCTTTTACAGCTCTGGTATTTCCAAGAACAAATGTTCCTTTATCAAAATCACCTTTCCAATCACAAACAATAGCCAATGATTTTTCATTATCAAATTCCTTATATGGCGCATCAGCTTTTATATGAGTGACGGCATAGGGGGTTTCTTTTGCTCCAAATCCTTTTTTCTCTTTTTCACTTATTTTTTTGGGCAATTCATTATAAATGGGAGCAAAGATCAAATCCGAAATCCAAGTTGTTAACTGAATATTATTCCATTCATCCGTTTTTTTATTAAACGAATAAGCTATACTAAATCCAAGGTTAACAACACTTTCGTCCTCTGTGAAGTGTATCGCCGATGAGCCTGTAAAAACATCTTGTTTCTTATCTTCTTTTCTTTTTGCCTCCGTTGTAAGTGTTTCTATTGCAGAGAATAATCGTTTATCATATTCTGTAAAGCTTCCAGTAGGAGTTTCTGATGTCGAGTAAAGACCATACAAAGCAGTAGATACATCACATATCCATGTAGGACTTTGATTTTCGCTAATCTTTGGAGCTATTGTAATCGTCACATTTTCTTCTGTTGCTATAGCCTTTTTTGAAGCTTTCTTGTCACCTTGCTCCTTTTTACTATTGTCCATAAGAGGTCTTGCACTACCGTTGTGAATAAGAAAACTCTGATCCACAGCAATAAACATGGTTTTAGTCGTTTTGTTGCTTGCCCACAAAGCCTCATCGTATATCTCTAATTTGATATTGTCATCTTCATAAACACTATTAGTGTTAGAATACATAAAAATCAAGGCGTTTCGATATTTTGTTTCTTCCTTGCTTTTTTTACCACCAAAAGCTTGACCAAAAAAAAGGCAGCAGATAGCTAATAATAAAATTTTTTTCATAATCTTAAAAAGTTTTTTAATGAAAGAATAAGTAATTAGTTATGTTATATGAGAATTATCTGTAATCGAATCACCATCCAAAATAATCATCCAGCCTCTGTTGCAATTTTTCAGAATTTCGCTCCAAATCAGCATTGACAGCATCTTTCACCACTTTTTTTGCAACATCAGTTGTACAAGCAATGGCTACGCGTACCTCAACCCTCTTACTACTAGTCATGCGATAAATATCTTCAACAATCATCACATCTTCAAGATTTTGGGGAATGCTATTTTTTGCAGCCTTTAAGCTTTTTATTAACGCCTCTCCTTCTTTCGACTCAATCAATTCTGTTTTAATTGCCCAATCTATTTGCAATGATATTTCTGATTGGATTTTTTCAACGAGAGCAGACTTTGCAAGTTCAACAGCACGCTTTTTCGCCGCATTGTAATCTTGATTGACGCTATTCGCTTCTGCCATAACATAAGCGGGAAACAGTTTGGAGTCATATTCCATTTGCATAATATACATGGCATCCATCTGTCTTTCCAATGGTAAAGCACTGGGAGTTGTCTTCCAGCCGTCATTTAATAGTTGTTCTGCATCTTCTTCCGATAGTCTCAAAGCTTTGTCTTTATTCTTTTTCTTTGAAGCTTTAAAGATTTTCTCACGTTCCTTTCGTTGTTCTTCAAAGTTTTGTGCATAACTTGAAACCACAAATGCGGCCATCAAAATGAATAAAACTAATTTTTCCTTTCTCATTTCTTACTAATTTTTTCAAGGCCAACAGTTCCCAGGCTGGATGGTTTGTTACATAGTACTGTTTAGAAAAGAGCATAAAAAAAGCGTGGGAACTGCTTGTTGCCCGTCCCACGTTCTGAGGCTCTCGCATTGCCTAATCCTATAGAACAGACAACGCTAGAGCCCACGCCGATATGAAACGCACATCCCAAAATGCAACTCTCTACACCCCATGAGTTGTGAAGATACAATTCATGTTAGTATGAGGCACATCAATGGCTGCGAAAAATCACACCTTTGGGCATCTACCGTTGCTTAGTTCAAGATAGGATTATGAAATTTGCAAGATTTCAGAACGTCATGAACAAAGCGCCAAGTAAACGCCTTCAATATGTCTGGACTATCTTTCCCGCCCAATGCCCGCTTTGTACCGCTTTGTCATTATGACTCCGCCATACTCAGCACGGCGTAGGCTGCCTTGTATGCCATCATGAAAGAACACGTCTAACCTCAATGGCTATAAACATGGCGATAATAGTCCGCTGCAAAAGTACAAAGAAAATCTCAATACAACCTCATTTTGTTATGGAAAAGTATGTATAAACCTTAAATTTAACCATAATTAACTAAGTCTTGCTCAAATCTCGTATATTTTGTGTAAGGAAATGGCCTCTTATTGGCGTAAAAAGCAAAAGACAGATGCGAATGTCACATCTGTCATTATTGTTGTCGCACATGTCTTTCTTGAAAGAAAGCCTATGGCTGGTTTATTTCAGAATGATTTTCTCCTTTGCTGGATGACATAAGGAGAATGTACTTTTGCCGTCTTTGTTTGTGTAGCAGAAGTCGCATGAATTTATAATATCCATGCCAATCACCACATCGTAATCTGAATTGTCGTTAAGCAGAGCCTGAACATTCAACTCTGCT
>SFOB01000230.1 GCA_004554075.1 Treponema sp. | reverse complement strand
TTCTGCTTTTCACGCCAGTCGAGTAAGGCTTCCAGCATTTTATAATGATTTAATTCTGGAGAAGCAATTTTAACATAATCAGGCTTTAATTCAAGAAGCTCCTGCATACTGCGGAGTCCGAAAGGTGAACAACAGAACTTACAGCCCTTTGAATGAACATAATCCATTATGTCTTTATAAAAGCTAACAGGACATTCAAGCTGCTGAAATCTTTCATATAAGGGGATATTTCCTGTTGGAAGTTTTACATAACCTGTTTTTGGATGCAAAATCTCATCAGCATAAACCCACTGAAATTTAATTGTATCCGCGCCAGAATCGCAGGCTGCATCAACAAGTTCTTTAGCCTTATCAAAAGAGCCTTCATGGGAAGTTCCTATTTCTGCAATTATATTGATTTTGCTTTCTGTCATTTTTAATTCTCGCTGCTCAAAAGTCCCTTAGAAACAGTTTCTGCCTTATATCGGTTTGAAAAAATTGAAACACAGCTTTGCGGGAGCCAGCCGCCTTCAAAGTAATACCAGTTTTCTTTCTGGGCATCTACAGCCTTTCCCAGCACCTGAAGAATCTCCCCCTTACGGCAGTGACCGGCAGTAGCAGATCCCCATTCATCAGTTTCCTTAAAAACTGCATAAGGCTCTGTTACTACAGCCCATTCAACATCCGGGGCAAGAGCAAGGGGATGACTGTTATCAAAAACAATTACTTCTGAAGATTTTTTTAAAGAAAGAGGCTGCTATAATTGAAACTGCAAATATTGTGATTATTTTATTTTTCATTTTGGCACCATTTTTTAACTGCATCATAAACTGAAAGGTCAGAATCTACAAAGTTTAATTGCGGAATCTCGTTAATATCAGCCCATTTATAATCTGTATGTTCTGTAAGTGTAAAAGGCTTTTCTACACCGTCATGAGGAAAACTAACCTCAAGTACATCAAGGGTACATGGTTTTTCCTTATGCATAAAGGTTCCCGAAGTAATTTTTCGTCCAACACTTACAGTTACCCCAAACTCTTCCTGCATTTCACGCACTACGGCAGTTACTAAATCTTCACCCTCTTCAATTTTTCCACCCGGGAATTCCCAGCGGCCGCCCATATCACCAGTCATCTGGCGTTTGGCGATAAAAATCTTTCCATCTCTATAATCTATGCAGGCAATAGACCGGCTCATAAACTACCTCTTAACCTCTGCAGAAAGTTCTTTTTCCTCACCATCTGCATTCAATATTACGTCTACTCTTATTATATCATAGTCTGTAAACTTTGTGCGAATATACTTTTCACCCTCGTCATAAACAAGGTTTCCTTTTTTTTTGTCTCCAACCTGATTATTAGGGTCTATAGCAAAAAACTCTGCATCAACAGAAACAGGTGCATTACTCCTGGCTTTTTTACTGCGCTTCATTTGAAGGGAAACATATACCTCTTCTTCATAGGAAAATGCAGTAAGTTCAAAATTTATACCTGCAAGGGTTGTTCCTGCTCGAGTTTTATTGAGTCCGGTATAAATCCAGGTAGCCCCTACAAAAAAAATCAGGGCAAAAAAGATATATCTGTTTTGTTTTGTAAAGAAAATGCGAAAACCGCGGACAGGTTTCATTTTTCCGGCATAATAGTCTTTTACAAGCTGGGGAGCCTTTGTTATTCGCTCTTCGCGGTTATAGTAGAATTTAAGTTCTTTGTCGGCCGGATCATCCGGTACTATTTCATCTACATCTTCAAACATGGATTGCTTCGCTTTTGCACTAATTCTTCAAAATTGCATCAATAAGATTATCTGTTCTATACCAGACAACCCGCGCCTTTTCCTTTTCAAGATAAAGAGCCGTCAGAATACCGTCCTGAGAAAGGCTCATAGTATCAAAAACAATATTTGAATGAACTGCATTAAAGTGACGGCGCAGGATTCTCTGGCTTTCACTTTGAATCATTTCAATATTAAAGCCGTCTTCTGTTTTTACAATAAAGAATTTCCAGCCGTTTTTAGTAACTCCAAGGAAATCATAAGGGATACGGTAAGTAAGCTTGCTGTAATCAGAAACAACATATTCTTCGTAAGGAGGAACAGAAACAGGCTCTTCGTATGTACCGGTTTCAATATTCAGAGGATAAAGCAGAGTCTGAACATAGTTGATACCAGACTGAACCTTAGAATCTTCATCTATATATGTTGAATAATAATCAATCTGTACATAAAGTTTATAAGAAACCGGATCCGGAACTACATTCTGAATTGTAAGGAACATATCCGAATGATCTTCCTTATCAGCAGAAGAAGGAGCATCCCTTGTAGTTACAGGAATCATATATTTCAAAAAGCCGTCACTGGCAAACCAGTAGATAAGAAGCCCTTCTGAAGAAGATGCAACTACTACAAGCTCGTCCTTTGAGGTTGTATAAATGTTTTTAATATAAGGAAATGGAGTTCCACCCGGTCCCTGCTGACCTATGTAATCTACAGAAGAACCATCACGGGCAAAACGCAGAACTGTGTGACTGTAAAGAGTCGTTCCGTCATCACTTTTTTCCTGTCTGTCCCAGGGAATTGAGCAGACTGTATATACATTCTTATTTGAATCTACCGCAACCATTCCCGGATAATCAAAAGGATATGAGATTTCATGATGAATACTCTTGTCAGGGCGGTTTGAATTTTCAAGAAGTCTTGCTGTCTGAGAATCTTCATTATAAAAAAGAGTAAGCAGGTCGCCGTAAGAGTTTAATTCAAGGATTTTCTTTGATTCACCGTTTACTATGTAGAAAAATCCGTCCTGCATGGCAATGCCAAAACGTACCTCACCTACATCATTTAAATCTGTTATGCTTAACTGCTCTTCAAAATTACCATATGGGAGAGTAAATAATTCTGTTTCGCTGATAGACTGTACTGACTCATTTTTTGTGCAGGAAGAAAAAAGGATTCCCAGCAATATAAGTCCTGTCACAAATAAAGTTTTTCTCATACTTTTATTATATATTTTTTTCCTTGCCGACACAACAAATAATATAGTAAATTCTATATAAATGATATATAATAGAATATCTATAATTTTGAACTTAAGGAATGTAAAATATGTTTATTGATAAAGTTCTTACCGCGATTTTCGGTACTCAGAATGACCGTGACGTAAAAGCCCTTCAGCCTATCCTGGCAGCTGTTAATGCAAAAGAAGAATGGGCAAAATCACTTAAACCAGAAGAATTCCCTGAACAGACAAAGAAATTTAAGGAGCGCCTGGCTGCAGGTGAAACTCTTGATGATATTCTTCCGGAAGCCTTTGCCCTCTGCCGCGAAGCTTCCTGGCGTGTAATCGGCGAGCGTCCATTCGACGTTCAGATTATGGGTTCCATCAATCTTCATCAGGGTAAAATCACTGAAATGAAGACTGGTGAAGGTAAAACTCTTGTT
>SFOB01000018.1 GCA_004554075.1 Treponema sp. | reverse complement strand
TACAACAATCATGGCCAGCGCAGGTGCCCAGTGTGAACACGTAAAGCACGTTTCAACTCAGCTGCCTTACGCTATCACAGTAGCCGTAGTTTCATTCCTCACATACGTTGTTGCTGGTTTGACTCAGGGAATCGGCCTTATTGCAAGTGCCATCATCTCATGGATTTTCGGTGCTGTTGTACTGTTAGGATTCTTGTTCTTTATGAAAAAACGTGTAGCGAAATAACATTGTCATGCTGAACTTGTTTCAGCATCTATAAAAAGACCCCGAAACAAGTTCGGGGTGACATGTCAATTATGCTCGGAAATCAATAGTTTTACCGGCATGCCAGAGCTTCTCGAGATCGTAGAAGCTTCTGGCAGATTCCGACATAAGGTGTACGACGATTGAACCTAAATCAATAAGGTTCCAGTCGTCACCATCCGGACTCTTGCGGTTTGTAAGATGAATCTCAAGGTCGTTGTCTTTAATATAATCCTTTACCTGCTTGTACAAGCCCTGCCAGTGAGTAGAACTTGTTACAGTTACGATTACAAAATAATCTGTCCAGCTGTTGAGTCCGCTGATATCCAAAAGAGTAACATCATTACCCTTTCCATCTTTCATCAATTTTGCAATTTCAATTGCTTTTTCTTCCATTGTTTTCATAAGTCACCTTTACTCTGCTTTACTTTCGGGATGGCTGAACATAACGTCCATCAAAATCTTTACCAAGAATAATCGTAAAGTCAACACCCGCATCAAGGCTTGAACTTTCCGCTTCCTCTTCAGGAGTAGCTTCCCGGATATTTGTACATCGGATAAATTCACCGACAATTTTTGCAACATCCATATTACCAATATGGTCAATAATTACAGTTTCATCATAGTCATTACGAGGAGCATTTACAGGGCTCAATACATCATAACTTGCATTCTGGAAAAGAATTGCAGTGTTACGGGCAAGTCCCTGGGTTGTTGTTCCGTTCTGAATCTCAAGTACATAAACACGGCTTGTAAGAGTTCCATCGGTAGAAGCAAGAAGGTTTGTTGTCTGCTTAACTGCTTCCTTAATAAACTCTCCGTTATTATCAGGCATCAAAAGCTGCTGACCGTCTACACGACGTAAAGAACCAGTAATAGTCTGCTTGATTATAGATTCAGCATCAACATCGGCAATTGCCTCAAAGAGTGTTGTTTCTTCTTCCGGCTTAAGATTTGTCTTAATAAAATCCAGATAGCGTTTTCTGTTGGCCTTTACAAAAACAACAAACTTTTTGTCGTGAAGCCCTGTAATAAAAGCTGCCATAGCATTCTGGTATCTTTCCTGAACATCAGATTCAGTTTCATCTTCCAGTCTGTAATGAAGATAAGTATTGATTTTATCTCCATCAAGGTTGATAGCACCAGAAGGCAAAAGCCATCTTTCACCTTCTTCGGAAAGACAGTCTACAGGCTCTGAAATAAAAACGCGCATACCGCCAAGATAATCTGAAATCTTAATAAAGTTTTCCAGCGTTATAATTGCATAATAAGGAATTGTCATTCCCAGAAGTTTTTCAACCTCATTACGATAAGAAACAATTCCTGCTTCTGAATAAACCTTTGCAAGTTTATCTACACGACCAAGAGACTGATAAATTGCACCAGTATGTCCCGGAAGATTTACAAGGGCAGCCTTCTGAGAAACAGGATTATAAATAAGTACACTTGAAAAAAGCAGGCTTGAATTATCATCTTCTATAACAAAAAGAGTGCGTACAATTCCTTTTTCCTTAAGTGCATCTTCTACAACATTAGTTTTAAGAGAAAACGCGAAAACAAAAGAAAGAGCAACTGCAGTTATAATAATCAGGGCAATAAAGATAAGCCCCTTTTGTTCATCACGAATTTTTATTTTTCCCATTACTGCTCCCCTCCTGCGGTAACAAGCTTTTTATAATAATCAGTCATTTCTCTTGTTCCAGGATAAATCTCATAACCTCTGTTTGTCAGATACTCATAGTTTTCTTCGAGCACAGAATAAAGCATTTCGTCTAAGGGCATAGCAAGCAGATTTTCACGATATTCTTCTGTAGACTGCGGACGGCCCGGTTCAATTTTATCTGCAAGAAAAAGACACTTGGTAAGGTCACACATTCCAATTATTCCAGAGGTATGATTAGCAACTGCCTCGAGAATCTCAGGATCATAAACCTTAAAGTGCTCCTTGAGCATTACTGCCGCAGCACGGCCATGTAAAAGAGCCGGCTTTTTGCGGTCAAAATCTATAATCTCCTGGCCATCGCGGGCCGCAAGTTCCAAAAGTTCTTCGTCAGAAAAATCCTTACACATATCGTGACCAATACCGGCAAGATAGCCCTTGCGGGAATCAAGATGATACTGGCGGCACATACGGGCGCACATTTCTGCTACACGAATTGAATGCTGGTAGCGTTTTTCTTTTACGTGAGCCTGAGTAAAGGCACGGATTTCTTCAGTCTTTGCTATATAATCAATCATAGGTTACAAATACAAGGTCTTTTCTATAATATAATCAAAAACTGCCGGTGGAACAAGATAGCGGAAGCTTTTGCCCTCGCTGATTCTGCGGCGGATATCAGTTGAAGAAACCGGCAGCATTGGAGTTTCAATGTAAAGACAAGGGTAAGCAAAGTTTTCTTTGTCAAACTTTACGGAAAAATCTCCCTTGTAATCTCCTGTAGGCTTATTTTCATAAAGGCTTGATTCCATAGCCTTAACATCCGGATAGCGGTGAACAATAATGAGATCTGCAAGGCTTGAAACCTTTTCCGGATTCCGCCACTTAGAAAACTCTGCTGCAACCTCATCACCCATTACAAAGGCCAGTTTCTGACTGAGTTTTCCCTCGTATTTTTTTGTAAGATATTCAAGAGTATCAGAAGTATAGGAAATGCCACCACGTTCAATTTCACAAGGCTCTAGTTCAAAATGTCCGTCGCCTTCACTCTGGCAGAAACGGGAAATCATTTCCATGCGGTGTTCTGCTTTTATTATTTTTGCAAGATCTTTATGAGGCGGCTGATATGTTGGAACAAACAAAACCTTATCGTAGCCAAGCTCGCGCACAATTGTGTCTGCAAGCATTGCGTGTCCTACATGAAGAGGATTAAAAGTTCCGCCAAAAACTGCAACTTTCATAAACCTGCTCCACCCGCTTTACTGTTCGCTTCCAGGGTACTGAACATTATCATCGTCATCATCAATATAGGCACGGTCTTTCATAAAACTTGAACCAAACTGATTTTCAGATGCAGCATCGTTTTCCGCAGAAGTTCCCGCAGAAATGTCGCGCTTTTCCTGCCTGCTTACCAGCTCCATAATCTGCTGCTGAGCGTCCTTCATTCCACGTCCTGTGTGAACAGAAACCGGGATTACTACGGTGTCAGGCTCTGTGGCTTTGATTTTCTCCTGAACTTCTACTGCACGTTCAAAAGCATCATCAACATCAATCTTATTGCAAAGGACGATGCGAGGCTTTTCCATAAGGTTGTCAGAATAATTACGAAGCTCATTACAGAGAGTGTCGTAAGCAGTAAGATAATTTTCATCTGAACAGTCAATCATAAAAATAAGACAGGCTGTTCGGGTAATATGTTTAAGGAAGGTATCTCCAAGACCAAGGCCTTCGGAAGCTCCTTCAATGATTCCAGGAATATCAGCGATGATAATATCGCTTTCGTCGTCTACGCGGAGCACACCCAGATTTGGAATGATTGTAGTAAAAGGATATGGAGCAATCTTTGGACGTGCGTTTGTAAAATATGTAAGAAGGCTTGATTTTCCGGCGTTAGGAAAGCCTACAAGACCGGCATCTGCCATGATTGAAAGTTCCAGTTTAAGGAAACGGGTCTCTCCCTTCTGTCCAGGGTTAGCCTGTTTTGGAGCCTGGTTTGTTGAAGACTTAAAGTGAACGTTACCCCAGCCACCGTTACCGCCCTTGAGGAAGGTAAAGCTTTCGTCACCCTTGGCAGTAGAAAAGTCGTAAATGATTTCTTCTGTTTCTGCGTCGCGGATTGTTGTTCCTGGAGGTACAGGAATTACACAGTCTTCTCCGTCTGCACCATAACGGTTCCAGCCCTGGCCGTCGCCGCCGTTGCGAGCCTTAAAGCAGTGCTTGTGGCGGATATTTGCGAGGGTTCGCAGATTTCTCTTTACTGTAAAAATAACATCACCGCCCTTTCCGCCGTCTCCACCGTTAGGACCACCGTGAGGAATATATTTTTCGCGTCTGAATGCAACACAGCCATTGCCGCCGTTGCCCGAGCGAACTTCAATCAAAGCTTCATCTGCAAATCCAATCATAAATATCTGTTACCTAAAAAAAATGAGTTCTAATAATTTATCGAACTCTAAGTGCTCCCGTGGAAAATGCCACTCGCCAACGGGAATGATGTTGGCGTGTAGCATTTTCCACTCCGCACTTATAACCAATGACTTCTTACAAAAGCATTGTTTTGTAACAGCCATTTCCATTTCTAAACCCAATAAAAAAGCCCGGTTGAAATAAATCACACCGGGCTCTCACTAAGCAAAAATTGCTTTATTTTGCAGCTTCAACAGAAACAACTTTGTGATTGTTTCTTTCACCGAAAACTACTTTTCCGTCAGCTGTAGCAAAAAGGCTGTCATCACCAGCTTTCATAACGTTTGCTCCAGGATAGAATTTTGTTCCGCGCTGCTTTACGATGATAGAACCTGCAGTTACAGATTCACCAGCATATCTTTTTACGCCCAAACTTTTCGGATTCGGATCGCGTCCGTTTTTAGCACCAGATCCACCACGTGTTCTTCCCATAGTAATCTCCTTATTTAATTAAGCAAGAGTGATAGACTCAACACGTACCTTTGTGTACTGCTGTCTATGACCAATCAAGCGATGATAATCTTTCTTTGACTTGTATTTGAAAACCAAAACTTTCTTGTCGCGGAAAGAATCTTCTACAACTACAGTTACTTTTGCACCCTTTACATAAGGAGTTCCAACACTGATTTTGTCACCGTCGCTTACCAAAAGAACGGTATCAATGTCAATCTTAGCGCCTTTTTCAGCATCAAGCTTATCTACTGTAAGGACAACATCTTTTTCAGCCTTGTACTGCTTGCCCTTAAATTCAATAGTTGCGTACATAAAATACCTCTATTAAAATAATTCGTTATAAATCGCCCGATGCAGTGGAACAAGGAAACAGAATCCATTCTGCAAAAGACTGGTAATTCAGACCGTCCACTGCACGTAAAACGGGGATTAAACGTCAGTTAGCCTAAAGTCTAAATACGTATCAAAGAATATATCAAATATAAAAAATAAATTCAAGAGTTTATTTACTCTATAACCTTCACTGATTTTATGATGATGTCTTCACCCTGAATATAAAGTTCACCGGCTGTTTCAAACTCACAGCTTGTAGCATTGTCTATGCTTACAACAACTGTGTTGTCTTTTACCTTTATCCTTGCACCGTCAAGACTGCCACCCTTAAGTAGTTTAACATTGTTTCTTGTCATGACTTCGGTCCAGTTCAATTTATAATCATTGTAAGCAAGATAGATTTCTGCTTCTGGACTTAGCTTTTCAACTTCAAATTCAAGCTTGTAGTTTTCTGGTCTTGAACGGACAAAAAGATCACCTTTAAGAGCAGTCCCTCCTTCTTCACCTCGTATTTCTACAGGAGCCTTCAGCAGATTTTTTCCGACTATACTTGGAACCTTTACCTCGTTCTTTTTGATGAAATCTGCACTTAAAGGGAAGTCTTTTCCTTCTGCGCCATAGATAAGAGTATCAATGTATTCAGTATCATACCATTGTAATTTCCATTTATCGTAAAAATAGAAGGTCTCCTTACTGTGTGAATCATGTAGTAAAACAGCGCATGAACGTTTTGGGTTTGAAACTTCTACCATAAAATCCTTCATACAATTAATGGCTTCCATAATTGGCACAGCCCTATTACCATGTCCGGTTTCGGAAAAATATACAGGAATCTTCTTTGAAAAAAATGCCTTATCCAAATCTGCAAAACAATCTGTAATAAAATATTTCTTAATGGATTCTGTATAATAAGTTCTGTGCCACGGAGGGAGGCTCATAGGATAATTATGAACTGCAAGTATCAGCCTGTTTTTTACTTTATCTTTAGGAAGCTTGAAAAGATTTGTTGTTATATTTGCACATCCGCCAGCCAGACCTTCTACCATTATGAAACGTTTTGCATTATTTCCACCAGAGGCTCGGATGGTATCAACTATCATCTGATTATACTCATTCAAAAGCGCAAAATCTTTTTTGCAAACTGCGCAGTCAGTTTTTTCATGGAAAGTATGTTCATGAAATCTGTCTGTCGGTTCATTCAAGGTTTCGAAAATTAAATGTTCGTCGTAAGAATTATTTAATGCTGCCACAATCTGTTTCCACACAGCCTGAATAAATGCTTTGGACTCTTTTTTAGTCTCCTGGCTGATTGTATAACCTGCATAGTGAATGTCTTCTGCGACTTTTTTAATCCATGCCTCGTCAGACATAAAATCATTTGCAGGACCGCAGACAATAACATACATACCTTCTTCTATAGCAAAGTCTACAATCTGTTTGAGATTTTTCATAAACCGCGGGTCTATAGTGTAATTTTCGTCCAGCATGTGCGGATTCGGATTGAATTGAACGCGGAGAGTTTTGAAACCTTTTTCCTTTATAAAATGGATTTCTTTTTTTGATGGCTTTGGACGATCCAATACACAGGTGTACTCAGTTCCAAACTCCAGCTCACAATCAGCCGACAAAATAGAATTGAACATAACTTCAAACTGCAAGCCCACTCCAAGTTTTTTTACAAAATCCCAGGCAATTAGTGAATCGTCAAAGCTTCCTTTTGCAGCTGTATCAATAACAGGAGGCTCATCATTTGCACGGACATCCGTAAGCTTTGGATTTGCTTCATTTTCCAATGTAATTGATTCAATGACAAAATTTCCTGAACGTGCATTCCATGTAGCTGAGATACAAACTCCGTTAAGTCTCTTCTGGCCGTTCTTAAGAGGTATAACCATCTCATTTAGATATGACGGGCAATATGTACTTTTATCTTTATTCCAGTCCAGTGTGTCATCGTCGTAATCTGTTATTAAAATGAATCCGTAATCTTCTTCGTTGGGTACACTGTATTTTACTCTTACAATATTGTAGCGGGAAATATCAAGAGAATTGAGCCAAAGGTAAAGACTTTTGCTGCCACCATATTCCAAATTAGTGTTCGCTTTAACCGTAAAAGTTTTTGTTGCCTTGTTGAATGAAAGTGTTTTGTCATCGCTAACAGCAGACAATGAGTTCAAATCAACCGTATAAGGTTTTACATTCTGCGCAAAAGCTGCAGCCACACAGAGAGCAAAAATCAGAAGAAACATCAGTTTTTTCATAAGTGATAAACTCCTTGTCACTGCAGGGAATTCTCCGCGCGCTGCTTGCAGTGACAATCAATTAAATGTTTCTTCCATATTAAAACCCACTTAATGATTATGTCAAATTTTTAGCGTGTCTGTCTCTTTGAATAAAAATACCAGATCAGAACAATAATAAATGAAATTGTCTGTGCAATACTGATTCTTACGATCTGAAGCTGGTCCGCGCCATTTACGGAAACCACATGCAGAATATTAACCAGGGTATTGTTTACAAAATGGTCGCCCATGGCCATAAAGCCGGAACCTGTGATTTTTGTAATCAGACCGTATTTGTAACCTACTACAGCAGATGAAAGAATAAGAATAAGGCAGTTCATGATTAGCCCGAAAGTTGAAAGGTCGCCATCTATATAACTTCGAACAGGCCCTACCCCGTGCCAGAAACCGAAAAGGACTGCAGAGATTATTGCTGTGGAAGCGTAAGAAAATCTTTCCTGTAAGCGGCGGATAAAAAGACCTCGGAAAACTCCCTCTTCCATTACAACATTTACGATATTTCCGAAAACGCAGAGGGCAAAGAATAAGAGGCCTGTCTGATTTCCAAGATTGCCGTTTACCGAATAACTTGTTACGTAAAACTTAAGGCCAGTATAAGAGCCGGATGATTTTGCAATCTGAACTTCGACAAAATATGCAATCGCAAAGCAGAAGATACCAAAAAGCAGTCCTGCGGCGAGTTTGATTCCGCATTTGTCGGTAGAAAAACCAACTTCACCTGCCTTGTATTTATAGATGCAGGCAAAATTGATAAGGATAACAATTCCAGCAAGCTTATGAAAAAGAGCCTCTCCTATTACCGTTGAATCAGTTCTAAGCAGGAAGTATTCAATCAGGCGTAAAACAAAGCAAATCAGATAAATCAACAAAACCGAAGTAAGAATATTTTTATTTTTCATAAATATTATGACACCTGAAATTATGATTTCTGTTACTCAATAATAATAATTGCAATAATAGCTGAAACTGTCATGGATAAAAAAAGAACAGCCGACTTTTGTGAGAAAATCAGCTGTTCTAAAAAGGAAGACTTTTACTTATTTGATTAATTTTCCAGACAAAGAGCTGGGATAATGCCACTACCTCTAATTACAGTTCCATCATCAAACTTACCTCTATAATCTGTAGTTGTACCGTTGTATTCAATTATTACGTTGTATACTTGCCAAACAGCTTTATAGTGTTCTGTATCCTTATAAGGAGTTCTTAATAATTCAAAAGTATGCAAACCTCTAGCTTTAGCAAAAGCTGTAGCTTCACGACTTCTTGCTGGAAAATCTAATTCATCATCTTCAGAAGGAAATCCATAATCTGTATTTTGAATTTCTTTCTTGCTTAACAAAAAGATTTTGTCACTCGTATTCTCACATTTAAATCTTGAGTCAACACCTGTTGAATTATCAACAACTGTTGCAGCAACACGATTCTTTTCTTCCTCACTAAATGCAAGCTGGAAGAAACCTTTTCCATCAAATTCTGAAATTGTCTTATCCCAATATCCTAAGCTAGATGTTTCGGGATGCAAACCATACTCTTCTATTTCATAAGACAAACCATTTAGGAATGCTCTTACCCGGCTATGCTTATAATTGTTTGCATAAATTGTTTTTCCATCAATTGTCCTTTCAGCAGGACATGAATTATCAATATAATAACAGCAATCAATAAGCTTTTCGCAAAACAAAAGTTTTTTACCGGTTCCGTTGTAATCTGTAGTAAGCACACGCCACTTGAGAGGTTCTACTTTATAATACTTGGTTTCGTTTGAGGTTTCTCCATTTTCTGTTTTTGTTACAATAAGTTTAACATACTTTTCACCATCACTACCTTCGTAGCAATCCCAGCCGTTTACCTTAGTAGTTTCTTCACTAACAATATTTACACTGCTGGACTTCTCACTCTGTGGATACTTTCCAAGTGTTATTATCTCTTGATTGTTTCTCTTAAGTTGATTCTGAGTCGCTTCAATACCGCCTTTGTCTATAATATTAGAAATAAGATTACAACCTGTAAATGATAAGCCTACAATAGTCAGAATAAACATTGCAGAAATTTTTAGTTTTTTCATATAAACACTCCTATGGTTATAAGATTTGTATCTTGAATATAATTATCAACCATGTCAGATAAAAAAAATACAGAGTTAAACTCACAATTTTATAAAAAATGGCTAATTTCTTCAGAAGAAACCAGCCGTTTCAAAAAGGAAAATTTTCTAATTACTAGTTATAATTGCATGTCCACTGATTTTCATCTTGAATCTTTTCGATGAAATATTGATATTTTGTATTTGTATCTATATAGTTAGATGCAGTTGGAGCACAGTTTTCAATTTTGATATTAGGCTTTGCGGGATTTTCCACTAATAAAACTTTTGATACAGTTAAATCATAACTTCCATTACCATTGGTATCAAATTTGTAATCTTTATCACAATAAATCCCTTTGAATTCTGTTCCAGAAGATTCAGGGCTATTAGTAAATGTAACATAATCAGATAATATTAATTTTCCACCTTTATTGATTTCCATTGAATGTGTTGAAATACAAATTTTGTTTGCTTTACTTTCATCTTCACCTCCAACTATCGTTAAAGAACCTGCAGAATCTATATTCAAAGGGTAACTTGAATACAAGTAGATATAAGGAACGCCTACATTTTCCCATACTGTAGCAATTTTTATATGATTGTAATTGATATGTACATAATTATATGTATTATTAACAAATATATTTGTATCTTTTAGGCTAAAGAATGCAGGAATACTTAAAGGCCATACATTACCTTCAAACCTTGTGTTTGTTACACAGTTTTTGTCTGCATCATAATCAACTGCATCATCATAAAATAATGCTGCTTTTATGTTATAATTTACGGCAGCTGTACCTGAATTATTTTTAAATAAACAGTTATCAACACGAGCTTTTCCCTTATTAGTATTCTTAGCAACCTGCAAGGTATGTAATCCATTTCCACCATAAGCAAATTCACAATTTGTAAACTTACTGGTTCCACCATATATATAAATCTGCTTCCAATCACCTGCTTCAGGAGAAGATTCTCCAGCTGCAATGATTTTTCGTCCACGTGAATCCCTATATGATGTAAAAATAACATTATTTGCTACAAGTGAACCAGTATCCAATACTTTAATTCCACCATTAGGGCCAAACTTTACGATAGCACCTGACTCAAGTGTAAGTGCTCCTCCATCCTTAATTGTATAAGTACTGTTTATATAATAAGTAATAGACTCATCATTTTCATCTTTTCCAGCCCATGTTTCAGCTACTGTTAATGGACCACTAATCGGCTGATCCTCAGTAGTATGATCATCTGCTCCAGAACCATTACCAGAACCATTATTCAATCCGCTACTACTTCCACCTGGAAATGAACAACTAAACAAAGCGAATGCCAGCGCACCTGCCAGCGCAATTTCCAAAATCTTGGTTTTCTTCATAAATCACATCTCCTTTAGATTTATTTGAATTATAAGTTTATTATACGGGGGAATTTTTTAGAAAAATACAGAGTTAAACTCACAATTTTTGGGATTATGGGCTATTTGGGGAGTTTTTTTTATGAAAATTGTGAGTTTTACTCTCTATCTTATTCCGAATTTAGGGAGTATTATATAAAGCATGAAGATTCGGAAAATTTGTTTTATCGCGCTTATATCATTATTTATCTCTGGAGCTGGATTTGCCCAGACGCCGGAAGAGGTTGAGAGAGACCTGCCCTTTTGGGATACCAACAAAGAAGTTTTTTCTCAAAGCCATATATATCAGATTGTTGGTAATGAAAATAATTCTTTATATCTTTTGAATGTAGCTGTAGAAAACGGCTGGCACAGTATCATTTATGCTGTTTCTCCGGATGCATATATGTCAGATAAAAGGATATATAAAATCTGGGATCAATCTGCAGCTGGCGGTGATGTACGAAGTCTGATATTCAGTCCATTTTCTAAAAAGTTCTATTTTACAGCTGCCTGGGAGAATAAATCTGATTTGGTGAAAAAAAATCAGGGACTTTGGATTGGAACTCAAACAGATAAAAAAAGGGAACCAGTTTTGCTAAATCACCAGCTGATGGACAGTGGTCTGGGTTATTTGGTTGTAAACAAAAAAGGAGTCTGGCTTTTACGCGATAAAGAACCAAACTGGGATATTGATAACCGATGGACAACCAGTATTTTATATCAGATAGAAGACAATAAAGGCAGATTTATTTTTCAGGTTCCGGAAGAAACAAAGAATCTGCCATTCCATTCTTACTGGACTTTTGAAAATCCTTCGAATGTAAGACTTCCTGATGGAAATATAACAAATGAATGTCAGGTATGTTTACGCAACACCGATTATACTTTGATTATCCGCGACAAGGATGTTAAATCCTGGTGGTTATTCAACTGTATTACAGAGAAGATAGAAAAATACGAAAACTACGATTCAGCTCTGGAAGCAGCCCGATTGATTGATTACAAGCAGAATAAGAAAATCAATCAGAAAAACATAGAAACTCCGGGCCGTATTGCTTTTGAAATATGTGCCTTAATCTGTTTTGTACTTTCTACTATTTTCATCATCACCCTGCTCCTTCATAAAAACCGCAGAATGAGAAAAACTGCCAGAACCTTAAAAGAACATAATAAGATGATTTTTGATATTCAGGAAAAGGAACGTGCAAAAATCAGCCGCGATATTCATGACTCTGTTGTTCAGGACATCCGTGTTCTTCGACTTGAAACTGAAAACCTTATTGTTGACGAAGCATCAAAGCAGAGACAGACTAAAATTGAAGATCTTGCTACAGACTGTATTGTCAAGCTTAGAAACATCTGTTATAACCTTACACCCGCAGAGCTTGCAAGCCACTCGGACGGAGATTCTTCTAAACTTGAACTGATTTCTATCATCAACTCTCTGGTACAACAGTTCAGTTCGAGAACTCATATTCCATGCTATCTTAAAGTTGATGAAGGTTTTGAATACCCTGTTCTAGAAAAGGAAGAAACTCAGAATCTTTTCCGAGTTGTTCAGGAAAGCCTTACAAATATTGAAAAGCATTCTTATGCAACACAGGTTTCCATCTTTATAAAAAAAGACGGCAGCACCCTTTTGATTTATATAACTGATGACGGCATTGGCTGTAATCCAGATGAATTAAACCGAAGATTAAAAAGTAAAGATCACCTTGGCTTAAAATCCATGAAGGACAGAATGGATTTGATCGGCGGTTCCATTGAATTCTTTACAGCACAGAATGACGGAATGGAAATCACAATTAAACTACCTTTGGAGAACGCATAATGAAAAACATTGTTTATATTGTTGATGATCATAACATGGTTAGAAACGGGCTTAAATCCTGGCTCGAAACTCATACAAAATGGAGAGTTCCAAAAGATTTTGCTACCTCAAAGGAATGTCTGGATTGTCTTAATTGTTTGAGCAAAACCTTAAAGAATGAAGATGTATTTCCATCTATTATAATAGTAGATGTTCAGCTTATAAACGAAACTGGCTTTTCTCTTGTACAGAAAATAACAGAATTGTATCCATCCATAAAATGCGTAATGTATTCTATGTTTGATACAACCGGCTTTATTTTACAGGCAAAAGATTCTGGGGCTATGGGCTACATTTCCAAGGTAGCAAAAGAAGAAGAACTTGCACACTGTCTTGATGTTGTTCAAGACGGAGGCACCTACCTTGAGCAGTATATGATGGAAGCTCAGACAAAAGTCGACTCCATTGTTTCTGTACTTTCAAAGCAGGAGCGCGTAATTTTCGAAGCCCTCTTGCAGGAAAAGACTAACAAGCAGATTTGTGATGAACTTTTTATTGCCCCACGCACGGTAGAAAACTACACAAGCAGACTTTATTCCAAGGTTGGTGTAAAGAACCGTGAGGAACTGATTCAGAAGTTCAAGTAAAAGATTCTCGGGTCAAGCCCGAGGATGACAATGTGTCATTCTTATTTTAGACTCTTCGACAGAATTCTTACTGCTATGTAGTTTATAATTCACTATCTTTCCATTTTTCCATTCAAAGTCGATTGTGCAGCCGCCTTTTATTGCAAGGCCTTTTGCATGGCCCGACTGCCAGGCTGACGATGATGGGAGAGCCGGCAGGAGTTTAACTCTTACTGTGCCGTCTGCTTCGAACTCGCTTTGTATAAGCAGGCGGAGGGTTCCGGCGAGGGCACCGAAGTTTCCGTCAATCTGGAATGGCGGATGATTATCTAAAAGATTCGGCAGCGTTGAGTGCTGGAAGAGTTTTATTATAGAAGAAAGTGCTTCATCTCCCATGCCAAGCTGGGCATAAAAGTTGATGATCCAGGCCTGACTCCAGCCGGTGTGGCCGCCGCCGTTTGAAAGGCGTTTTTGCAGGGTCTTTTTTGCGGCTTCGCAAAGTTCTGGTGTGCGCTCAAGAGAGATTGTGTGGCCAGGGTAAAGTCCGTAAAGGTGGCTGATATGACGGTGACCAGGCTCTACCTCTTCTACTTCACGGTTCCACTCCATAAGGGAGCCGTCGGAATTAAGGGACGGCTTTTTCAGATGGAGCAATACATAATCAAAAGAAGCAAAATCTTCATCATTATAAGAATGGCCTTTTTTGTCCTTACAATTGAAATCCCCGAGAGCCTCGCGGGCTTTTTTACAGCCCTTAAAAAGATGCTCAAGGATCATATTGTCCATCTCGCAGCCTGGAGTAAAGGCTCCTACCTCACCGGTCTTTGTAACATAAGAGTTTTCCGGTGAAAGACTTGGATTTATAATCAGATAATCTCCATCTTCTACCAGATAGTCTACAAAGAAAAGAGCTGCTTCGTGCATCAGATAGTAATAGCGCTCAAGGAAGTCTTTATCCATTGTGTATTCATAATGTTCTATTATATGAGTTGCCATCCAGGCAGCGCCCAGTACCCAGTAAGTAGCAGGGATCCAGGCATCTTGTGGGGCGGCATCTCCCCAGAAGTCTGTATTGTGATGAAGGACATAACCGCGGCAGCCGTACATCTGGCGGGCAGCCTGTCGGCCTCTTTCGTAAGAACGCTCCAGCAGGTCGAAGAATGGAAGCTCACAGTCGCTGAGGGATGTCATATTGACCGGCCAATAGTTCATCTGGGCATTTATATTGATTGTATATTTACTCTGCCATGGCGGTTCAATCTGGCCGTTCCAGAGGCCCTGAAGTGTTAGCGGCAGCTGACCCGGGACACGGCTACCGGAAATCATAAGGTAGCGGGAAAAGTTCAGGTATTGATTTACGAGAGTGGTGTTGGCCGGGGCAGCGGATGCGAGGAGAGCCGGGGTTGGAATGTCTGGTTGCGGCCCTTCGACTCCGCTCAGGGACCGCTCAGCAACCTCAGTTCCGATTTCTACTTCGCAGCGGTCCCAGTAATTTTTCCATTCTACAAGATGCCAGGCAAAGAAGTCTTCCGCAGCGGCTGAGAGGCCTACTCTGGCAATCTGATTTTTAATTTTATTTAGATTTGCCTTGCAAAGAGGAGTCCACTTATTTTTCTTAATCAGCTTGTCATACTGCTTTTTAGTAAGAGGTTTATCATTCCACTTTTTATTCCATTTGAGACTCTGGATATCTATAAAGAATAAAACCTCATCGCAAGCTTGGCCGTAAAGACAGGTTCCCCGAGTTCCCACTTCTCCACCGCGGGCAATAGCCCCTGCCCCTACGCAGAAAGGAATGCCGTGAGAATCTTCCAGGAAGATACAACCGTCCTCAGCGAAAATATTATCACTCCAGATACCGCGATCCAGATAGCCTGAATAATTAATTTTTCCAGGAGCGCTGGCTGTAACGTGCATAAAAAGAATATCGTCAACAGCGCTGATCCAGGCACGGCGGGTGAAGATTGTTCCTTCGTCGTCTGTGTAAGTTACCAGGGCACAGGCCATGTCTAAAAAGAGTTCTGCCTTGTAATTTTCCAGGGCATTCTCGTCTGCCTTGTGCTGAAGGGGCCAGCCGCAGGCAAGTCCTGAATTTTTGGGTGAAAAGAAATCAATATGAAAATCGCCTGCTGTCTGATAAGCCCGCTGGTTAAAGCCTCTGCCACTCATTGCTTCAAAGCCGAGAGACTGAGCTTCAAGTACGCGGCCTTCGTTTACTAACTGGCGGATTTTTTCAAGATTATTTTTTGCATCCGTATTCAGGCGGTTCTGAGGTCCGCCAGACCAGATTCCTTCTTCGTTGAGTTGAAGTATTTCATTAGAGGGATGAGCTTTTACCATACAGCCAAGACGGCCGTTTCCAAGAGGGAGATATTGCTCCCATTTTTCTGCGGGTTTATCAAACAGCATTTTGTAATTCATACTGATGATTATAACACATCTTGATGAAAATCAAAATGAATGAAAATCCTCAAAAATAGCTAAAAATCTAATATAACGAGGCCGCGGCCGTGAAGTTTCTTAAGCTGCTTGATAAGCTGGGGACTTTTTGAAAGCTTTGAAAGGGCTGTACTGCGGTCGGCTTCCGGAGCCTCCGGGCGGAGAGACTTTAACAGCGGAATGAGAGACTCGAGATTTGCGACCGGGGCTGTCTGTTCTTCCATAAGATAGAGCCAGCGGTATTCTTTTTGATTTCCATTGACAGAGCCGCAAAGCACCGGGCTGCCGCCAAGCCACCAGATATTGGCTGCATTTTTTTCGTTCAACGTTGCTGCGCGCTGGCGGTTTTTCTGCTCATATTCTTCTATTAAATTATTGATAAAAGTGCGGTTTACTGTTGGCTTTGGCACCTGAAAGTCAAACCACTTTTGCACATGCTGATCGAGTCTGTCGCCATGCATCCAGCAATTGAGGGCTGTTTCCAGAGGGGCGCCGAACTTGTTAAACTTTTCCTCACCCTTAAAATGAAGATTGTTACGGGCAAAGGCAGAACTTGCTTCTTCACTGGAAACTAAATCAAGGGTGCCGGCCTTCTGCCATTGATTGTAAACGGTGGAATTTCTTGTGAGGACGAACTTGTGCCAGAAGGCGCTGTCCAGAAGGCCGGCTTCGAAAAACTGGCGCAGCGTTTCCATTGAGTCGATTATTGTCTGAGGGGAGTCGTTCCAGAAGCCGTAGATCATATAGGCATGGACGAGGATGCCCGCCTCTTTGAATGCACAGCAGGCGCGGGTAATTGAAGCGATGTCTGTTCCCTTGTTGATAGACTCGAGACCGGTTCCTGTGGCAGATTCAATACCGGCCGATACGCCGCCAAGACCGCAGTAACTTAAAAAGGCAGCAAGGTCTTTTGTAAAGGTCTTTTCAAAACGGACGTTACCCCAGAAATAAAGAGGATTTCCGGCCCGGGCATTGAGCAGGGCAAACTTTTTAAGGGCAAGGGGCGGCAGGGCTTCGTCTACAAAGTGTATGCCGTATACTCCTTTTTCACGGGCAGTTTTGAGAAGTCCGTTATAGAGAGGTTCTATATCTGTCGGTTTGTAGCCGCAGACGTAATCCAGGCTTGTGTCGCAGAAGGCGCAGCGGTGCCAGTAGCAGCCATGGGCAAGATAGGCCTTGATCCAGGCGCCGTCTGTCCAGATGCGGTGCATGGAGTTTGCATCGTCGCACATGCGGGGGTAAATAGAAAAATCTATGTCGGAATAATCCGGGATGATTTTTGCGGTGATTTCGTTTTCAAATTTTTCGAAGTCTGGAGACTGCCAGAGAGGCTCGGTGACTTTTACTGAGCCGTCTGGCTGCGCGGTGAAAAGGCGGAGTTTGTATAACCCTTCGACTCCTCTCAGGGACCGCTTAAGGATCTCTGAATTCAGCAGGGCGTGGTATGAGCCGTAGCCCCGGTCGTAGGAAATGGCGTCTATGTATTTTGCTAAGGCCGGGTCGCTTGCCTCACGAAGCTCGGTATTTACAAAGCCGCCGCCTATGCAGACAAAGGCAGAGCTGCCAAGATTTTCTTTTACGTAGCGCGCGGTATAGAGGGCCGGCAGAAAGGTTCCTGCGAATGGGATTGAGATGCAGATGAGCAGGCTGTCCGGCTTAGGGATTGGAGCTGCGCCGCCGGCGGCCACTGGACTGAGCGAAGCGAGGGAAGCGGCTGGAGCGTCAGCGGAACAGCGGAAAGCCCGACCGCCGCTTGCGGCGGGAAGCTCCTGAAGAAGGCTTTCCAGAACCGGCTTATAAAAATGCTCCATAACCGGAGAGTTTATCTGGGCTTCAAAATCGGAAAAAGTACGAGTGTCCACGGCAAGGGACTCGGCATAGCGGACCAGGGAAAACTGAGGATCGAAGGCCACGGTGATGTAGTCGGAAAGATCGGCCAGGGCAAAGGAGCACAAAAAGCGCATGTCGTCTACTGTAGGGTCGCGACCATTTTCTGCAAGCTGGGACAGATAATTTTCCATGCGGCTACCACGCGGCGCAAAAGGCGAATACAAAAACTGATGCTCTTTTTCGCGCGCCCCACCCCCGCACAAAACGGCTGTTATAAAATCAATCCACTCTATCCAGTTTTCTTTCTGGCTGATGTAGCGGCGGAGGTTGAAGGCTGTATTATCATCACCCTTGCTCTCGGCCTGGTCGGCAAGCTGTAATGCGTGGGATTCTGAAAGTTCAAAAAGTCTGCGAAGTCCGGCTGCTGAAAAAATCTCGTAAAAAAGGCGGATATTGAGGTCGCACCAGGATGCCTCGCAATTTTCTGTCTTAAAAAAAGATGTCAGGTAAGCTCCCGAAGGATAGGCTGTATTGAGCTGCATTATTGGCGGGATTATTGTCAGAACTTTCATATTTTTATTATATCATAAAATCAAAGCTGTGTTATAATATAATTATGATTGAGCTTGAAACACGCGTGAAAATTCCTTTTCTCTGGGGTAAGACTGTTTTTAAGAAGTCTAACTGGTCGCAGATAAATCTGATAGTTGGACCTAACGGAAGCGGGAAAACCCTTCTTGCTGAAAAGATTTCACAGCAGTTTCAGGAAGCCGGATACTCGGTAAAGTTTCTGCGTGCCGACCGCAACTACAGCGACCAGATTTCTATTCTCAAGGACAACGAAAAAATCCGTCTGAAAATTGAGAAAGTTCTTTCGAGCATGTTTGGAAAAGCAATCACCTTTATAGAAGACATTGACGGTACAATGATTCCGATTGTAGAAAACAAGGCCTGGAATGTTGAGTACATGCTGGAAGAGGCTGAATGTCACGGTCTTCGCGAAATCATTTCCCTGCTGGTAAATCTTTACGACACTACTGCGGACGACTGTCTTTTTATTGATGAGCCGGAGCTGCACCTGCACCCTCAGTTTCAGACTTTCTTTATGAATGAAATCCGCAAGGAAGTTTCTCACAGTCAGCGCCGCCTTTTCTTTTTGATTTCGCACTCACCTTTTTATATTGATTTACGTACTCCCGAGGAGCTGGCGGGTGTTATTGTCTGCCATATCAATAAGGCGCCTACAAGTATTGAAGAGCTTTCCGAGGAGGATGATGCTCTTTTCCGCCGCTTCCTCCCCCGCTTCAACACCTACCACAAGCAGTTCTTTTTTTCCGACAACCAGATTTTCGTGGAAGGCTATACCGACCAGCAGATGTTCACTTATCTTTTGACTTTTATCGAAGATGAGTACAGCGCTGCGGGAACGGGAATTATTGATGTTGGCGGCAAGGACGAGCTTGGTGTTTTCTGCAAGGTCTGCTCTCTGCTTGGTACTAACGGCCGCATCATCACTGACCTGGACTCTTTGTTTTCGGGCAAGCTTCGTGATGTTGCCTGCGAAGATGAGCGGGTTATTTCCTGGCTTGAAAAGCAGAAGGAAAGGCAGGAAGATTTTTACAAGACTATTTTTTCTGCAAAGGAACTGGCTCAGGAAATCACTTTTGACAAACTGATTTACAGGCTGGAACGCTACCTTATAAAAGTGTCACAGGAACTGCATGAGTACAGCGAAAAAAATCCTGTGCCAGAAAAGCTGCAGTCGCTTATGGAAAAACTTTGCCAGCTGCGAGAAAAGCATGAAAACGCAGAAGCGGTAGACACATATAAAACTGTAATGCTGCAGGGCGTAAACAAACTTGATGAGGAACTTACACCCCTTCTCTCACCTTCAACGGCAGCCACAATTCCGGTTATAAAAAATCTTGCCGCCTTTATTTTAGCTGCCGCCGAAGCCGCCCGCATCTACATTCTGCCCCGCGGCTGCATCGAACACTACTACACCCGCACCAGCATTCAGTACATGCCTGTTTCTGCAAAGGACCGTCTCTTCCGCAGCGAGCTCGAGTTCATCCAGGATGCCCACCGCAAATCCGTCCGCAAAAACTACAGCGAACTCATCGAGATCCTGGAAAAAGCAACGGGAAGAAACTAATAAGTCTGCCATCCAAAATGTGTATAGACGGTATCTCTTGCAAGGGCGGCTGACATTGGACATGAACTTGTTTCCATCGTTACAATTAGATTCTTTCCAATTTCGTACCCATGCTCATTATACAGATATATTTTTTCTACAGCACGTTTTGCATATTCCACATCATCCATTTTTCCAAAGTGTTCCCAGAAATAAACTTTTCTGGTTTTGACATTCAGGCAGCAAAAATCAGGATGAAATGTCACTAAATCTTTTTTCATTGATTTGTTGATATTTCTGTTTATCAAAACCGGATACTCATAACGATATGGGACACCATTATGCTTGAGAGTATCAGCAATTATAACCTCTGATTTTGAGCGTACCCGTTCTCCATTTTCGGTAAATAATGGAGGTGTGTCTGGATTAAATGCTTTATGCCTATATTCAAGTGCAAGCCATTTTTCAACGTACTCAGCATCTGTAAGAGTAAGAGGGTCTGCAGCCTTGTAGCGGATGACGGGAAGATCCAGGAAAGCCTTAGAAGCATTTCTTTCTTCGTAGTTTTTCAAAAAATCCTGTAAGTATGTAATTTCTTTTTGCAGCGCGAGCACGATTTTCTGATCGTAGACTTTCTGGCAAAGAGCATGGGCAAGTTTAAGCTGCGAGCGAGGAATATATTTCCCCTGCAAGTCTGTTTTGTCTTCACGCAGATAAAATTGATTTGTTCTCTTTTTCCGGCTTATACGGACAGAACCCGGCGGAGCGTTTTCCAGGGCTTCCTGTTTTGTTCTTAAGACTTTTTCAAGCCATAAGATACGTTTAGCAACAGCTTCTTTAAATTGCGGTGGCGTAAGAGTTTCAAGTTCCTTAGCCAATATTACTCCTTTTGCGGTGTATTTATAAGATAAATATAAATTAGAAAAAAGGCAAATAAAAAGTGCCTTCCGGCAAAAGTACATATTAACTCCACTGATTTTCCATTTAAATATGTAAAAATGCAGCTGATAAGGCCTTTCGGGAGTCTTTTGTTGGTGATTTTATGGGAAAAGTACATATTAACTGCAGAGAACTCCGCTTTAAATATGTACTTTTGAATTTATAGTTCATCCAGCACGTTGGCAAAATAGCCGCTGGAGCTGATTGGTTCACCGCCGTTTGTAAGATGATTTGTATCACCCAGCCGTTCAACGCGGAACCATGCCTGACCGGGCAATCGTTCTTCGCTGTTGAGTACTGTAATCGATGTCGGCGCAACATAAAAGCCCTGCCATAACTGCATAGGACTAAGCCCCGTCAGGTGCGCAATAATCGTAAACATAACACCCAGATGGCAGAAGAATACAAGAGTTGTTTCTTCCGGATAATCATCTTTTACAGACTTTAGATGATAGCGGTCTATTGGTTCGCTCCAGTTGTGGTTAGGCACCGGATTCTGAACGTCATAAAAAGATTTTTTATTCCTTATATATCCGTATTGAGCGAGAATTTCATCAAAGCCGTCGCAAACTTTCTGGTAATGCTTTTTAATGTGGCCGGGCTTCATAAACTTTGTGTCGGCCCATTCATCCTTATCAAAAAACTTTTTGTCAGAAGTGAAAAACTCTGGCAGTAAATCCCAGCACATAACCTGCTGTCCGATCCATTTTTTGTTTGGATAATTCTTAGGCATGCGGGTTTTATATTTGAATTCCTGAAGCCAGTCGCAGGTAATCGCGTTGCGGCCAAGTCTTTCCAAGGTTGGAGCTGCAGTTGCTTTTGCCCGTCCTAAGGGAGACTGATAAATCTGTGTGATATTTTTCCAGGAGCAGACGCGCTTTATAAGAAGCTCAACTTCGCGTTTTCCTTTTTCTGTAAGATTGTCGTGTGTATAATCAGGATCGCCGTGGCGGATAAAAATAAGTCTCATTTTCTACCTTCGTTTTAATGGCTGAATTATAGCATACTAGCGTGAAGTTTAAAATAGAAAAAAAATCCGTTATAGTCTTTTTATGAGCAAAATCTATATAACTCGTCACGGCGAATCTCAGTGGAATGTTGAAGGTAAGGTTCAGGGAGTAACTGATACTCCGCTTACTGCAAAAGGTATTGAACAGGCTCACGAGCTTGCAAAGAAAATCAAAGAAAGCGGAATTAAAATTGATGAGATTTTACACTCTCCTTTGAGTCGTGCCGCCGATACTGCAAAAATCGTTGCAGAAGAAAATGGGCTTCCACTAACGCTCGAGCCTCGTCTTATTGAGCAGAACTTCGGCGAGTTTGAAGGCCACGAATGGGCAAAACACCGCGGAGTTTTTCACGAAGCTAAAAAGCAGTTTGCCTGCGATTATAATGGCGGCGAGTCCATGCTGCGCCTGGGACAGAGAATCTATAATCTGCTTGATGAATTGAAAGCGCGCAGTGAGAAAGAAAACAAAACTTTTCTTCTTGTAACTCATGGTGGAATCGCAAGAATGATTCACTCATATTTCAATTCAGAAACAAACGAAGAGTTCAGTTCTACAAATATCGCAAACTGCCAGGTAATAGAGTACTGCTTTTAACGAACTATTGAAAATACCGAATTTATGATTTATAATTTTATTTGGGTGGATATTGTCAATTTTTTGGATCTCCGGGGCAAGCCCGAGGATGACACACAGTTCGGCAATATCTTAGGGGAAAACAATGGCTTATGTAAAAAATCTGTTCGACCAGAACTTTATTCAGTATGCGAGTTACGTTATCCGCGACCGCGCTATTCCTGAAATTACGGACGGACTTAAACCTGTTCAAAGACGAATCATTCATACTTTAATCAAGACAGACGACGGACGCTTCACTAAGGTTGCAAACGTATGTGGTAAGGTTATGGCTTATCACCCTCACGGTGACGCTTCTATTTATACTGCTCTTGTAAACCTTGCAAACAAGGAACTCTTTATAGACAAGCAGGGAAACTTTGGTAACATGTTTACGGGCGACGGTGCATCTGCTCCCCGATACATTGAGTGCCGCCTGCGTCCAATCACAAAAGAAATCTTAAATACAAATCCGCGCATTACCCAGTATGTTGATACTTACGACAGCCGCGACGTTGAGCCGGTTGCCTTCCAGGCAAAGCTGCCACTCGTCCTCATTATGGGTGCCGAAGGTATTGCCGTTGGTATGAGTACAAATATTCTCAGCCACAATATTCACGAGGTTATCGAAGCAGAAAAGAAATGTCTGCGCGGTGAAAAGTTCCAGCTCTTCCCGGACTTCCCTACCGGCGGTCTTATTGACGTTTCGGACTACAACGACGGTCTTGGAAAAATCATCACCCGCGCAAAGATGGACACAAGTGATGAAAAGAAAATCGTAATCACAGAGCTGCCATACGGCTCAACAACAGAACGCCTCTGCGACTCAATCGAAAAGGCAGTAAAAAACGGCAAGATTAAAGCCACCTCAATTCAGGACTATACTTCAGATAAAGTAAATATCGAGATCCGACTACAGCGCGGTGTTTACACAAAAGACGTTGTAGATTCACTTTACGCTTTCACAGACTGCGAGCAGACAATCTATTGTAACCTCCTGGTAATCAAAGACAACATGCCGGTGCAGATGACCTGTACACAGGTAATCGAGCATCACGCAAAGCAGCTGGTAGGAATCCTCAAGGCAGAACTTCAGCTCGAAAAAGAAGACCTGATGGAAAAGCTCCACCTGCGCACTCTCGAGCGAATCTTCGTTGAAGAGCGCATCTATAAAAAGATTGAGCAGCAGAAAACTGAAGAAGGCGTAATCAAGGCTGTAAAAGACGGCTTCAAGCCATTCGCAAAAGAACTGATCCGCCCGATTACAGACGAAGATGTAGATCACCTTTTGAAAATCCCAATCCGCCGCATTTCCCTTTACGATATGAGCAAGAACAAAGCCGAGGTTGAAGCAATCAATGCCCGCATCAAGGAAATCAACCGCCTGCTCAAGCACCTGGTAGATTACGCAATCAGCTGGCTGGATGGAATTGAAAAGAAGCTGGCCGTACTTGGCGAAGAGGCTTTCAAGCGCCACACACAGATTACAAACATCAACGCCGTAGACGTAAAGGCCGTAACTAAACGCGACCTTTCACTGCGCTACGACGAAAAGAACGGAAATCTTGGAACAGAAGTTTCCGGTGGCAACGAGCTCTTTAAGGTTACTCCTTACGACAAGGTTATCTATGTTCGTAAGAGCGGAATCTACTCAGTTTCTGAGTCTCCGAAAAAAATCTTCGTTGGTCCGGAAATGCGTTACTGCGGACTTGCAGACAAGGAAAGTCTTTCAAAGGTTCTCTTTACAATTTTGTACCGCGACCCGGCAACTCAGTATGTCTACTGTAAGCGCTGCAAGGTCCTCGCCTTCATCATGAACCGCGACTACTTCTTTGCTCCAGAAGGCTGCGAGGTTCTCCACGTCGATACCCGCAAGAGCTTTACCTTCCAGCTCAATTACGTTAAGAAAGGCCGCATCAAGGTTCTGCAGGAAAAGTTCAAGGCCGATAAGTTTGAGGAGAAATCTCTCAAGGCAAAGGGCGTCCGCGTTGTAAGCAAGGAAGTGCAGGATATAGTTGTTGAGTAAGGAGGGGGAAGTCTCCCCCACGCTCCAACCGCCTGCGGCGTTTTCCGCTACCCCCTCTGCGGGCTCAAACGCCGCCCGCAACGCCTGCTTTTAGTACACTATGGAAATATTAAAATCCTACATCAATTACGAAGAAACCATAAAAGGCTCCCGCTTCCTCTCCGAGCTCTTTCCCTGTGACTCTCAGGCTGCTGCCCGCGAACTCGTTAAATCCCAGAAATCAAAATACGCCGACGCAACTCATGTGGTACACGCCTTCGTCATCGGTCCCGGTGCCGAGGTTATGGGCATGAGCGACGACGGAGAACCTTCGGGAACTGCCGGCCGCCCTGCCCTGGACGTACTCCGTGGCCGTGGCTGCACAAACACAGTACTCACCATAACCCGCTGGTTCGGCGGCACCTTACTGGGAACAGGTGGACTTGTAAAGGCATACGGTAACGGTGCCAAAGGTGTCCTTGCCGCCGCCGACGAAGCCGGTCTTTTCGAAGAACTGGTTGCTAAGCGGGCCTTCACCTTCACAACAGACTACTCCCTCTATCAGCTTATCAAAAACAACATGGAAGCTTTTCACATCTCCGGCCTGACCGAAAACTTCGGAACAGAAATCACAATCACAGGCGAAATCCACGAAAGCGAGTATCAGGCCTTTATAAGTAAACTCCTTGATATCTCGAATGGTAGAATTCTAGTAAAATAATTCTTGTCATTCCGAACTTAGGGAGCGGCACTGCGTAGCAGGGCAAAAACAGTCCAGTGGACTGTTTTTAGCGAGTCTCCGAGCAGCTATGCTGCGAAGGTTCGGAATCTATTACAAAAGATCCTGAAACAAGTTCAGGATGACCATTTATTGAGGAAATATCAAATGAAAAAACTATTCACCTTAGCCGCCATCTCACTTGCGGCACTGACTCTCATCTCCTGCTCTGGAAAGGCAAAATCAGCTCCAGCTCAAACTGTTCAGGATACCACCCCAAGCATGGCAGACAGAATTATGAAATCAGCAGAAAAAACAGAAGCTGCTGCAAAAGCAGTTGAAGAAGACTTCCCGGAAGTTACCAGCCCGCTCTATGAACTTGCAGCAAAACATGGTTTCAAACTTGGAACAGTAATCAATCCTCAGAACCTTCAGAAAAAGGCCTATACAGACATGGTAAAGGCAGACTTCAACAGTCTCACAGCCGGCAATGAATTTAAGGCCTACTCGCTTCTCAGCCAGACTGCCAGCCAGAAATCAGAGAACGGCATGCCGGTTATGAATTACAATCAGGCAGATGCAATTGCAAAGTTTGCCCAGGAAAACGGAATCGGAATCCGCGGTCACGTTCTTGTATGGGACGCTTACATGCCGGTCTGGTTCTTTAAGGAAGGCTACAAAAACGATGGTGCATTTGTTTCTTCTGACGTAATGAAAAAACGCCTCCAGTATTACATAGAAGAAGTTGTTTCTCACTTTGAAACAAAATTCCCGGGCGTAGTATATTGCTGGGATGTTGTAAACGAAGCTGTTGGAGATGGAGCAAACGAATACGCTTCAGGAGATGCCCGCCATGTGCGTACAAGCCGTGGCGGTAGTCCAAACTATTTCTACGATGTTATCGGCCCGGATTATGTAGAACTTTCTTTCAAGTATGCCCGTCAGGCCGCAAAAAAGGCAAACGCAGATATCAAGCTTTTCTACAACGACTACAACACTTTCCTTTCACCAAAGCGCGAGGCAATCGGTAAACTTGTTGAAAGTATCAATAAAAATGAAAAGCTTTGCGATGGCGTTGGAATGCAGGGCTATATAGGCGGTTATGGTCAGCAGGCTGGCTGCATGAATCCAAATGACATCAATAAATTCAAGAACGCAATTGTTTTCTATACCAATATAGGTCTCGAAGTTCAGGTAACAGAGCTTGCCCTCCGCAATTACGAAAAAGGAAAGGCAGAACAGCATGCTGCCTTCTACGAAAGCTTCTTTAAAATGTTAGCAGACATTGCCGACGAAAGAGGCAGTCTTACCTGTGTTGCAATCTGGGGAATCTGCGACAATCCTGCCCTTCCAAAAAATGATTACAGTTACAAGATGAACGGCCCATACTGCGGTATGTATAATTACAACTGCACACGAAAAGCGGAATACTTTAAGGTTGCAGGTGTTCTTGAATAACATGGATTGTCACGTCGCGGGTTGTCAAGAATTGTCAACCCGCAATCCACTACAAAACTGACTTCAGTCCATCCAATGATTCAAAAATACATTCACACATATTTCGAATCTCTTCTGTGGGCTGAACCTTATCAATCACCATAATCGGATGCAGGCCTGCTGCATGGGCACTGCGAATTCCGTTGAGGCTGTCTTCAATTGCAGCACACTCTTCCGGTTCCATTCCTATAGATTTACAAGCCATTAGATAGATTTCCGGATTGGGTTTACTGTGCTCTACCATTTCGCCTGTAGTCCGGGTTTCAAAAAAATCTATGACACCGGCTGCACGAAGCTGGCGTTCTACAGTAGGGCCTCTAGTAGAAGATGCCAGAGCTAAACGGTAACGTGGTTTAAGATATTCAAGGATTTCTTTTGCGTATGGTAAAAGAGGAATGCCCTCTTTTTCTTCAATTTCATGAAAAAGTTCTGAGGTTCGTTCGAGAAAAGCTTGGCTGTCAAAATCTTCACCGTAATATTTTTTCAAAGTCACAATTGTGTCATTCTTATTTGAACCACGGCAGGCATTTAAAATTTCATCATTTACAGAAAGGCCTCTTTCTTCGGCTGCCTTTCTCCAGGTTATATCTGAAATTGATTCTGAATCGAGGATTACCCCATCCATATCAAAAATAATTGCTTTAATTCTGCTCATAATGAAATGAGTGTAACATAATAGAAAAAAGCACTCAATAATGATAAAATAAATCTATGAAAAAGATTATTAGTTCATTAGCACTCACAATTATTTTAACTGCAGCACTTGCAGCACAAGACGCAACAATTTATCTATGGCGAAATATAAAAGGAATGGAAAAACAGCCTTCTGTAATGTTTATGCATAAGCCTGTAGAAGGCAGTCCAAATACTCGTACTGCCGTTATTGTATGCCCGGGTGGAAGTTATCATCACCTTGGACTTAAAAGCGAAGGTAATTCTACTGCTACCTGGTTTTCACAGAATGGAGTTACTGCTTTCGTTTTGAAATACAGAAGCGCAGAAAGCCTTTATCACCACCCTGCCATGCTGCAGGATATTCAGCGCGCAATCCAGCTGGTTCGCGAAAATGCAGAAGAATGGAATATTGACCCGAATAAAGTTGGAGTAATCGGATTTTCTGCAGGCGGACATCTTGTAACAATGGCAGGAGAATTCTGGCAGACCCACGATGAGATTGCAAAGCTTGGCATTCCATGCAGTGTCTCTCTGCGTCCGGATTTTACAGTACCAGTTTATCCTGTTGTTACAATGCAGGATGATATTGCTCACCGCTGGAGCCGTAACAGTCTTTTGGGTAAAGGCAAAAAAAATCAGACTCAGGAAAGAAAAGATGAGTTTTCAATGGAGCTCAATGTACCTGCTGATATGCCTCCAACTTTTGTTGTTGTATGCGATGATGATCCTGTTGTAATACCTGAAAATTCTCTCCGCCTTTATGCAGCCCTTCAGGAAAAGAATATTACCTGCCATCTGGCACATTATGAATGGGGCGGACATGGCTTTGGTATGAAAGACTGTCCTTTTATGGATGAATTCCACTGGAACGAAGAACTCCACGTATGGCTTAAAGACCTTGGATTTATGGAATAGGATATTTTTGAAATGAGCACATTTGAAATCAAAGATACATTTTTGCTGGATAGAAAACCTTTTCAGATTATTTCCGGCGCAATTCATTACTTCCGTGTAGTTCCTGAATACTGGCAGGACCGTCTCGAAAAACTTAAGAACATGGGCTGTAACACAGTTGAAACCTATATCCCATGGAATATCACAGAACCACACAAGGGAGAATTCTCTTTTGACGGTCTTTGTGATTTTGAAAAATTTCTTGATACAGCACAGAAGCTCGGACTTTACGCAATTGTCCGCCCTTCCCCATATATCTGTGCAGAATGGGAACTTGGCGGTCTTCCTTCCTGGCTGCTTGCAATTCCTGGTCTAGAAGTCCGCTGTAAAAACGAGCTTTACTATCAGAATATCCGGGACTATTATAAAGTACTTCTTCCCCGCCTTGTAAATCATCAGATTGATAAGGGCGGAAATATTATCCTCATGCAGATTGAAAATGAATACGGCTATTATGGCAAAGACATGAGCTATCTTCAGTTTCTTGCAGACCTGATGCGCCAAGGCAGGATTACTGTTCCTTTTGTTACCAGCGACGGTCCATGGGGAAAGATGTTTATAAACGGACAGCTTACAGGAGCCCTTCCAACAGGAAACTTCGGTTCACACGCCCGCCCTCTTTTTTCAAACATGAAGCGCATGATGAAAAAGACCGGAAACACAGGTCCTCTTATGTGCATGGAATTCTGGATCGGCTGGTTTGATGCCTGGGGAAACACAGAGCACAAAAGTTCAAAACTCAAGCGCAATATAAAAGACCTCAATTACATCCTCAAAAAAGGAAATGTAAACTTTTACATGTTCCATGGCGGTACAAACTTCGGCTTTATGAATGGTTCCAACTATTACACAAAGCTCACTCCGGATGTAACTTCTTATGATTATGATGCGCCACTTTCTGAAGACGGAAAGATCACAGAAAAATATCTTACCTTCCAGAAGATCATAAAAAAATATCGGGACTTCGAAGAGACTCCATTAACAACAAACATTAAGCAGAAGGCTTACGGAAAAGTTCAGGCAGAAGAAAGAGTCGCTCTTTTCGATATTCTTCCAGACCTTGCAGAAGAAAAATCAATTGAAGGCGAAAAGCTTTTGAGTATGGAAGAAGCTGGTCAGGACTATGGATATATTTTGTATAAGACAAATATGCCTGCTGCCGCAAGCTCTCTCAAAATTGAAGATGCAAACGACAGAATCAATTGCTTTGTAAATCAGAAACCTGTCTTTACTGCCTTTGACAAAGAAATCAATTCCGCGCAGAAAATCTCTGCCGCTGCCGGCGACGAGCTTTCACTTCTTGTAGAAAACCTCGGCCGCGTAAACTTTGCAGGAAAAATTCCTTTCCAGCGCAAGGGTATTTTCGGTAAGGTGTCAGCAGATGACACTGCCCTTGAAAACTGGAAATATTATAATCTGAATCTGGATGCAAAACAGCTTTCTAAAATCGACTGGTCTAAGGCAAGCTCAGCCCGCGACACAGCAGCAACCAGCGCAACAGACTCTACTCCAACTTTCACCCGCTTCCACTTTGAAGTTGATGAAGCCTGCGATACCTATCTTGATTTTGCAGGCTGGGGAAAAGGCTGTATTTTCTTAAACGGATTTAACCTTGGCCGCTTCTGGGAAATCGGGCCTCAGAGAAGACTTTATGTACCAGCCCCACTTTTGAGAACTGGTACAAACGAAATCATAATTTTCGAAAGCGAAGGAAAAACTAACTCAAGCATTGAGTTCTTTGCAGAACACAAGCTTTTTTAGTTTAGTCCTGCTTAATTCCAAGGGCAATCTCAAGCACCTGGCGAACATCTGAAACAGGGATAAACTTGATTCCCTGTTTTACGTGCTCGGGAATATCTTCCAGATCGCGCTCATTTGCTTTTGGAATTATGATTGTCTTAATCTTATTACGCTTTGCTGCAACAGTCTTTTCACGCAGGCCACCGATTGGCAGAACCTGTCCAGTCAAAGAAAGCTCACCTGTCATTGCGAGATTAGGCTTAATCTTTTTATCAAGGAAAAGTGAAACAAAAGTTGTTGCCATTGTAATTCCGGCACTAGGGCCATCCTTTGGAGTTGCTCCTTCCGGAATATGCAGGTGAACGATATTTTCTTCGAACCATTTTGCGTCTTTTGTTCCACGCTCGAGCACAAACTTTCTTGCCCAGTTAAAGGCAATCTGGCTGGACTCCTTCATTACGTCGCCCATCTGACCGGTAAGCACAAGACCTGATTTTCCGGCAAAAGAAGTTGCTTCAATCAGGAGTGTATCTCCACCCATGCTTGTCCAGGCAAGACCGATTGCAGTTCCAGGAACAGCTGCAACTTTTATCTGGCTCTCATCAAAGACCGGCTTACCAAGATATTTGAAGAGGTCTGGAGCATCAATAGACAACTGCTTTTTCATGTCAGTATTCGAATCTTTTTCCAGATCCGTAATCATCTCGGTAACAATCTTTCTGTGAATCTTGTCCAGGCACTTTTCATAGTTGCGCACACCAGACTCACGGGCATACTCTTCTGCAATTTCAAGAAGCGCAGCCTTTGTATATTTTACCTGATTTTTAGCAAGACCGTTTTTCTCAAGATTTTTCGGAATAAGATATTTCTTTGCAATCTCAAGTTTTTCCTGGTCGATATAGCCGCTCAGGTGAATAATCTCTGCACGATCAAGCAAAGGCTCAGGAACAGTATCCAGAGTATTGGCAGTCAGAATAAAGAAGACGTTAGAAATATCAAATGGCAGATCAAGGTAAGTATCGCGGAAGCTTACATTCTGCTCAGGGTCAAGAACTTCAAGCAAAGCAGATGCCGGGTCGCCATTGTGGCTTGAACCCATCTTATCAACTTCATCAATCAAAAAGACAGGAGTTGAACTCTTTGTAATTTTGAGTCCCTGAATGATTTTTCCAGGCATAGCACCAATGTAAGTTCTGCGGTGACCTTTAATTTCTGCCTCGTCTCTCATACCACCTACAGAAAAGCGGTAGAAAGGCTTGTTCATAGCCTTTGCAATAGACTTACCAACAGAAGTCTTACCGACTCCCGGAGGTCCAACCAGAAGCAGAATAGATCCCTTAGCATCCTTCTTCATTTTGCGGACAGCAAGGTATTCCACGATTCTTTTCTTTACGTCATCAAGACCAAAATGGTCTTCTTCAAGAATCTTCTTTGCACGGGTCAAATCATAATCATCAACTGCGGGAACTTTCCATGGCAGCTGAGTAACAAGTTCAAGATAGTTACGGGTAACGACCCATTCAGAAGAGTTAGGTTCCATCATAGAAAGCTTTGAAAGCTCGCTTTCCACAGTCTCTTTGATTTCACCTTCAAAAGCCAGTTCTTCAATCTTCTTTTTAAATTTCTGATAATCAGTTTCGTTACCGTCAGCAGTTTCGCCAAGTTCTTCCTGAATAGACTTCATCTCTTCGCGAAGGAAATATTCACGCTGATTTTTTTCTATGCGGTCATTAAGCTCGCTCTGGATTTTTTTCTGAACACGCAGCAGTTCCTGTTCCTTTTTAATGAAAACAAGAACCTGTTCCATGCGCTGGCGGACATTTACAGTCTCAAGAATCTTCTGCTGCTCATCCTTATCAACATTGAGAATGGAAGCAATAAAATCTGCAATTTTACCTGGATTGTCGATGTTTACCATATTAAGGCGCATCTCTTCGGAGAAAAGAGGATTATTCTCGCTCACCTCTTTCATCTCTGAAATAAGTGCACGGGTAAGAGCCTTAACTTCAAAAGTATCGGCTTCAACATCTTCAAGATATTCTACAGCAGCCGCCATAGGAGCTGAATTATGAAGCACTTTACGAATCTTAAAACGCTTTACAGTAGAAATAAAAATATTGATTCCGCCGTCCGGCAGGTTTACCTTCTTTATGATTCTGGCAGCAGTTCCTACCTTGTGCAAATCTGCAATAGTCGGAACATCAGCTTCGCCCTTAAGCATTACAATTCCTATAAAGCCTTCTTTTTCATAGGCTTCTTCAACAACCTTTACATCGTCTGTAGAAGTTATCATGAGCGGAGTAAAAATACCCGGAAAAATCGGGCGGCCCGCAAGAGGGATTAAAGTCAGTTTATTTGGAAGCAGCTGATCTGATGGAATTATTTCGTTTGTATTATCGTCTTTAGCCATATAATTAAATATAATGATTTTTTGAACCTATCGTCAAATAAATATTCTATTTAATTTATTCTGCAGCTTCAGGCGTCAATTCTGAGGAAATAATCAGTTCGTCCTGATACCAGTCGATTAATAATGAGAAATCTTCTCCCTTATAGCCTTCGCATTCTGTGCGGAGCTTCCAGACGGTTCCAGACTCAAGGCTTCCTTCTTCTATTTCACTTAAAGGAATCCATTTGTTTTTATAATTGATCTTAAAGAGAACCTTTTCTGTAATATCTTCTCCAGTAACGCTGTCGCTGGCAAAAGTCTTTATAGTGAGATTTCTTTTTGTATTTTTCAAGAAGTCGCAGGCAATCAAAAGATCTTCATCGCCGGCAGAAAAACTCTTCCACCAGACATAAGGTCCAACAACAACCTTTACACGGTAACTTCCCTTTTTAAGGTAGACAGGTCTCATAGAATAAGTCTTATTCTTTCCTGCAATTCTTACAACAGAAAGTTTTGTTTTAGAAGACCAGAAAGCAAGCTTTTCATACAGGGCTTTTCCCTGCTCTGTAAAGGTTCGCCTTGTTCCATTTACTTCGGGAATCTTATCTCCATCATTTTCAAAAAAGAAGGCACGAGCCGGTAAATCAAGATTTTCAGACAGGGCTCTTGGCATTTCAATTGCCACAGAAACTTCTGTATACCACTTTGAAAGGATAGTCTTATGAATAAAACCGCTGTACCATAAGCAGGCAAAAAGAGCGGCCGCCGCACAGACGCCGAGAACCACGCGTTTGATAATGCGGCGGGCCTTATCCTTAGGAGTAATTGCCTCTGTAGCAAAATTGTAAAGCTTTGTAGAAACTACAGATTTTGCCAGCTGAACGCGAAGTTCATGGGTATCATAATGCTTAAGATATTTTTTAACCTGACGCAAAACTGCATCTATAGACTGATAGCGGGCCTTAGCCTTAGGCCTAATCATTTTATGAATAAGACTGCAGATTTCTTTTGGAACAGTCTTGTCAATTTTTCTTGGACTTATATAACGGCCCTTTTTAATTACAGCCAGAGTTTCAAGAGAAAGAGTTCCAGGATATGGTTTTGTACCGGTAACCATTTCGTAAAGCATGATTCCAAGAGCATAAATGTCTGCCCTGTGGTCTACACGGGCACTGTCTTCAAACTGTTCAGGCGGCATATAGGCCGGGGTTCCAAGAGCAACTCCGGTTTGTGTACGGTCACTGCCAGCCTCATCATCTGCTGAATGATCACTTGCAATTCCAAAATCTGCAAGCTTTATTTCACCACGTTTTGATAAAAGAATATTACCAGGCTTAATATCGCGGTGTACAATTCCTTTTGAATGAGCATATTTTAAGGCATAGCAGGCATCCTGCATAACAAGCATTGCAAGAGGACATGGAAGCGAAGTCTGTTTCTGCAGAAGCTTGTCTACTGCCATTCC
>SFOB01000229.1 GCA_004554075.1 Treponema sp. | reverse complement strand
AACATCTTGTAAACAGCCTTGATACGCTTCATCAGTGCCTTGTCCTTAACGATCTCTTCCTTGCGCTCGTAGCTGAGACGCTCGAGAAGCATCACAGGATTGTGTTTTACCTCTGAATACAGTTTCGGATCCAGATCCCTGAACAAATCTCTTGCCTCGAAATTCCAAACCCACCACAGGTTGTGAGCAAGCTCGTCCAAGCACTTCAGCTCTTCTGGCAGGCTCGACTTAACGACCAGCTCTCTCCACTGTGTCTCGTTTACATAATCTGCTTTAATTTTCATAATCTCTCAAAATTATTTTAACTTAAGTTGTTGTTTTCTTTCATTTGCCTTACGCAAGGCTATATCATAAGCTTCATGATAGTATTTTATAAACTCGTTCCACAAAGCCTTCTTTGCCAATTGACCTGCCTTTTTGCGGCATTCTTCTATCTGTTTCTTAGTGTATGCAGAGTATTGGGCTACTGTATCTTTAATTACGTCAGCCACCTCTGAATAGTTATAGTCTGTTCGGTGAATTACCTTTACTCCATCGGTAATTTCACCATATCGGCCCACTTCACTGTTCACCCACTGTCCAAAACCAGCCAAGTCTGTGGTTATACATGGCACATTGAATGCTATGGCCACAAGCGGAGTGTAACCCCATGGCTCATAATATGACGGATAGATACACAAGTCGTTGCCGAGCACTATATCATAGTATGTCATGTTTAGTATTCCATCTTTTCCGTCAAGATAGCAAGGCAGGAATATCACTTTCACCATCTCATCCTTCCTGTTGTGCATATCATAGTATTTCATCATACCAAGCACATTGTCATGACTCATCTCATGTAGCCAATGAGTGACCTGAGGTACCTCAAGAGGTGTGTCGAATGTCTTTCCACTTTCAAGGCGCTCTTTCAAGTCTTGACGCGGCTCTCCTACCCATCCTGGCACTTCTATGAATGCCAACACCTTTTTCTTCAGGTCCTTGTCTCTGAGTAGTCGATTCATCGACTCTATATATACGTCTACTCCTTTATTACGGAACTCATATCTTCCACTGGTCGAGACAATCAGAGTATCGTCGTCAAGTGTTTCTCCAAGCAATGCGTTGGCCACCTGAAGCAGTTTTTTCCTCGCCAGCTTTCTTTTTCTGGTGAATGCAGCTGCCGAGCCAGGCACAAATCCATCCTCAAAGCCATTTGGCAAAACACAGTCTACTGGTTTGTCAAGAAGCTCTAGACACTCTTTTGCTGTTATCTCACTCACGGTTGTGAAACAATCTACGTGCAAAGCAGTTTGTTTCTCTATCGAATGCTTGCTTTGCATATTCAATTCCATTGCCATTTGATCGCCGTTGTATGCAAACAAGTAGTCATACAATGGTTTCATATTTCCGGCAATGCTTCTGCCAATGCTTGTTGCATGTGTTGTAAATATGGTGGCAATCTGCGGAAGCCTACTATTAATATACAATGCGCCCAGACCGGTCATCCACTCATTAGCATGATACACGACGTTATCATCGACAGAGAGATAAAAATTATAATAGCTTTCAACAACCAACCCGGCAGCGTATGAAAACATCGACGCTTCATCATAATCGCCGTAAGCATGCAAACTATCAACCTGATAGTTTTCCCACAGCCACCCGTAAATATCATTTTTCTTTTCAAAATAAGGCAAAAAGTCTACCAAGACAGCAATTGGGCTACCTGGAACATCCCATCGCCCCACCCTGATATTGAGTTTTTCAGCCTTAGCTACCTTTACCCAATCTGCAAACAAGGCCTTGTCCTCAACGAAATAGGGACATTTGTTATCTCGCCACACATCTGGACCAATAAATATAATATGGTCTTTCATTTCTGACTGAAGCGTGTTGGCTCTTGTAGACAAAACAGTGTATATTCCACCAACCTTATTACATACTTCCCAACTCGATTCAAAAATATAGTCGGGATTTATCATATCTTTTTTCATATTATAAGTCCTTAACGGCACAAAGGTAGTTAAAAAAAATAATATTTCAAATTATTTAGCATATAATTTTCAAAAAATCTGTATTTTAATGACATAAAATTGGTATCTTTGCTCAAAAAAAGACGCACAAGACATGAAAAAGCTTTTTTCTTTGATTTGTATTTGTACTTTGTTTTCATTAGTTGCGAAGTCGCAAGAGAATAATTACATGTTTAAAGGCTATTTTTTCAATAGCGAATATAACGTTTATCTGAAAATTGACCTTCATGGTGATGGCATAATTGTTCCTGACCATGATCTGTTTGGCCCGTTACCTGGATATTTAGGCAAAATGAACAATAGCTTCTTTTGGCTTATTACGTCGAAAAACATAAAAAACAAGAAATTTGCCAATATTGAACTCATTAACGACTATGGCAGTGAAGACCTTTCCGCGTCTTTGTCGTTAAAAAACGACAGTACCTTGGTGTTGAAACAACTTAAAGGTAGTGAAATCAAGGTGCCGAACAAAGGTAAATGGCAAAAACTTCCTGCCGAACTAGTTTTCAAAAGAAAATAATCTTTCTTTTCCATTGGTTGCTGACATATGACTGTTCATGGTATATCTTTAAGTCAATAAGCAAGTATTTAGAATAAAAAAGTCCCGAAGATATTGCTATCCTCGGGACTGTTGTTAAAAAGAAGGCGGCCTCCTACTCTCCCACATTGCATTGCAGTACCATCGGCGCAA
>SFOB01000087.1 GCA_004554075.1 Treponema sp. | reverse complement strand
AAAGACCTCCGCCCACAGTTATAAAGCCGAAGTTTCTTATTGTATCTTTTTTATTATCATCTGTATCATCGTAATAGTCAAGATTTTCATTTACCAGCACAATTCCTGCTCCAGCCTTAATCTGTAACCAGCTCTTTTCAGTTTTCAACTTAAACCTTAGCGCAAGATTTTCCTGAAGGAAGAGCATAGACAAATTCAAATTATAATATTGATTTGAAGAATTGAATCTTGTTGCCATTGCATCAAACTCCATTCCAAAACGAAGAATGTTGTTATGGAATGGAAGATATGAGAATTTTCCGTTGAGATTTGGATTAAGCTGAGAAGGTGTCATATAATCACTAAAGAAATCGCCGTCATATAAAATAAAAGAAAGACCGGCTCCGGCTGCAAGGCCAAACTTGCGGTCGTAATTTTCCCAGGCTTTTCTGCGTTCTTCTTTTTTCTGCTTTTTAAGCTCTGCTTCCTCTTCCGCCTTTTCCTGAGCAATTCTTTCCGCTTCTGCCCTCTCCTCTTCTTCGCGTTTGAGTCTTTCTGCTTCCAGTCGCTCTGCCTCTTCCTGAGCTGCAATTTCTGCTGCTATACGCTGTCGTTCTGCTTCTTCACGGGCAAGGCGCTCTCTTTTTTCCTGCTCAGCTTTCTCTAGAGCAAGCAGTCTTTCCTCTTCTGCTTTTTCTCTAGCCAGGCGTTCTTCTTCTTCCGCCTTTTCTCTTGCGAGGCGTTCTTCTTCAAGTCTCTTTTGTTCTTCGAGTTCACGGGCTTTTCTTTCCGCTTCCTCTTTAGCAAGCCGCTCCTGTTCCGCCTTTTCTTTTGCAATGCGTTCTGCCTCAAGTCGCTCTCTTTCAGCCTTTTCCGCCGCAATCCTTTCCTGCTCCGCCTTTTCACGTGCAATGCGCGCCTGCTCTTCTTTCTGGCTTATTACTTCAAAATCCTGCCAGACAGTTGAAACAGATTCACGGCCAAGAAGGTCGTAGGCAGTAATGCGGCACTTGTATTTTCCGTGAGTAAGGGAAAGTTCAACAAAGCTTTCCTGAGTGGTAATTGTTTCTATAATTTTTCCAGAGCTGTCTTTGATTTCTACCTTGTATTCTAAAACGTTGGGGTCAGAACTCCAGGAAATTTTTTGAGTAAAGGTCTGGGCAAAAAGTCTGCTTCCTGCAACTGCCAGTATCAGGCAAAGTAAAATAATGAGACGCTTGAACTTGGTAGAAGAAAAAATATTACTCACTATATAACCTGCCAGGCTTTTCTGTTTGTATCTGTTTTGGACTTTCAAACTTGATTGTAAAGTTTGCCTTTGCCGGTTCTGAACGGCGTTCTTCAAATCCGTCTTTTGCAAAGCCGTATGCGGTTACATACCATTCAAACTCACCTACATCCAGGCTTGAAAGCTTTTTAAAGCGAACCTTTGTTCCTTTTATATTTTTTTCTGAATAAACCGGAACAAGATTTCCGTTTCGCTCTTTTCTATACAAGATAAAGCTGTATTCCGTTGCTTCCGGTACAGCCTTCCATTCAAAAGAAATTGTACGATTTTTGCGAAGATATTTTGCATCCATTACAAAAGCCTTTGATGGATTTTGCAGGTTTGGTGAAGCAAGCTGAATTACCGGAGTAATTGTAAAACTTCTCGGCTCTGTATTAAGAGGAATACCATCTTTTGAATTTGCAATAATCTGCCAGGTGTAAGAACCGGTTGTAAGTCTTTCAAGAGAAAGAGAACTCTTAGTAACCTTTGTTCTTTCTACTACTTTGAGAGTACCGTCATTCTGACGCTTTTTTAATACAAGCTCAGCATTAACCGGAGCATCACTTCCGTTTTTCCAGGTAAAGTTCACAGGATTTCTGAGTGCTCCAAGTCCATCAATCTTCTGGTTATTTGCAGGAGTAAGGGCAACAAGAGGAGTTGGCGTTCTTACAGAAAAATCAATTGTTTCAACCGGACCTGTTCTCAATGCAGAAATTTCTGTCTGCGATGCGACAGCCTGGATTCTTAAGGTATAATTATCATCCGGTAAATCAAAACTTGCAGAAGAACCGGAAGCTTCCGGATTTTCTGCAACAAGTTTATTATCAGAATCAAATATCCTTACATTATAATAATCAGCTCCAGAAACCGGAGTCCATTTGAGAACTACAGGACTAGCGGGAGCAATAACAACTTCTGCCTTCTCTTCTATGTTTCGAACTTCAGGTGCAGTAAGTTCTTTCTGCACTACAATATGATGAGGCTGAGTAAAATCAGTAGAGCCGTCTATGTCAGGTGTTCCAACACGCCAGTACCAGTCGCCGTAAGTAAGCTTTGAATTTTCATAACTGTTTCCACTGACTTTTTCTTCAACCTTTACGTCTGAGAAATCCTGTGTTTTTGAGAACTGAATAACGGCTTCTTTTCCCTTTGCTTCATCAGAAGGTTTCCATACAAATTGTGTAGAAGAAAGCTTTGTCTGTTCTGTGCTGAATTCTTCTGGAGGATACAAAAGCCTGGTAGGCACATTATGATACTTTGAAACAGTAAAGCTGCGTATCTGAGACTGTGGATTTAAGTCATCAACTTCTGAGGAATTACGAATGACCTTCCAGTAGTAAGTACTATGCTCTTCTTCAGGGGCTGCAAGTTTAACAGAAGCCTTAAGAGCTGATGTCTTTTTTCTGTATAAAATATCAGAGAAATCTTCGTTAGCCGAAACTATCAGCTCGTAATTTGCCTTAATTTCAGAACTCCAGATAAAGTTGAGATCAAGAGTGTCCTTATAAAATATTTCTGCATCAGGAAGAGGCACTGCAAGATTTGGAGGATTAATGGCTTCATTTTTTTCTATGCGGAAAGAAGCAACAGCAGAAGAGCCTGTATACCCCAGAGAGTTTATTTCATAATATGGAGTAACCTGCCACCACCACTGGCCGCTTCCAAGCGAATCCAACTGAACAGAAGAGTTTTCTACTGCCATCTGAATTACCGGATTATTCATATCCGGAGTCTGGGAAACTGTTAGCAGATAATTTTTTGCGTAATCGTTTCCATTCCAGCGGAAGTTTACAGAAGGATTTCTGTTTCTGTAACTAAGATTTCCATTTTCAGAAGGAGAAATCAGTTTTACCGGCTCTGCACTTTCTACAGAAATCTTTCCCACGCTGGCTTCTTCAGGCTGACCTTCCGGATAGATTCTCCAGTAAACAACTCCATCTTTAAGGTCAAGAATAGAATCGGAAACATTATTTACAGTTTTTTCTTCTTTGATATCAGAGAAATCTTTTTTTGTTGATGTCTGAATTACAACGGGTTTTGATTTATCTTTTTTCTTCCATTCGATTTTTACAGGAACAGTATCACCTTCAACATTAAGAACTCTAAGCTCCTGAGGAATTGAAGTAACGGTAACAGGCTTTTTACTGATTTCACCGGAGGCCTTAACGCTTACTGCTTCACCTGCTTCAAGAGTTTCTTCTTTTCCTGTGTTTGCAGTAATCTGAGCAGAACCGTTTTTTACTTCTACAGTTCTAGCCCCATTTGATTTACCGCCGGCCTTTGCCGCAAGACTTGTTCCGCCGCCTGTAGAAATTTTTGATCCATCATCAAGTATGAGGCTGACCTTAGATTTTTCAGCAGAGGCAAGCTGCAGGTTACCGTTTCCTACATCAATCTTAATTCCTTCATTTTCGGAATAGTACACCTGAATCATTGTGTTTTCATATATATCAACTTCAGAGCCGTCGTTAAAAGTTATGACAGCTTCTGCAAGTTCTGCAGTACGGATAAGGTCTCCGTTATAAAGAGGAGTTGCTTTATCAATTCGTTCCCATACAACACGGTCTTCGTATTTACGCTGGGCGATACGATTCTTGAATGTGATTGTTGCGATTTTTTCTTTATCAGTACGTCTTGATGAAGAGTTTAAGTCTTTCCAGAAGCTGTAGCCAAAGTGCCCTGCAATGGAAAGACAAAGAACAACCATAAAAACATCAAGAACCGGCGACTTGAATTTTGTTTTCTTCCGCATCCAGATTTACCTTTCCAAAATCAGGCTCAGCAATACCAAGCAGTTTTCTCATTTCTGAAAGTGTCTTAGGACCTTTTGGACCTACGGCACGTTCACAATCTTTATCAAGCTTAAAATCTTTATCAAAGCTGAAGAACTTTTTTATATCAAATCCAGGCATATTAACAACACCAAAGAAGTGCTGCTTCCCCTTACCTTTTACTTCGAAGTCTACAGGAATCTGTTCTACAATAAGCTCGCAAGGTTTATTTTCCGGCTTGATTGTAAAATTGTTTTCCTTGCACTTTATAAAATCATATTTAAGAATATCGTATGTATCCTGAGTAATAAGAGTGTCTGTTCCACAAGGCTTGTTTGAAGCTTCGGTACGGCTTGCAAAGTTTACAGCATCTCCAATTGATGTATATTCCATTTTGTCAAAAGAGCCCATAAAGCCTACTGTTGCACGACCTGAGTTTAGACCGGCACCAATTCTGATGTGTGGCTTGTACTTTGCAAGAGGCTCTTTTTCGTGAGCCTTAGTAAAGGCCTCTGCTTCCTTGTTATAAAGCATGAGGGAATAGCGCATTGCCATACAGCAGGTGATTGCGGCAAGGGCGTCGTGGCGGACGTAAGCGTCGTGATGCTTTTTTGCCTTGAGGTATTCTTTACTACCTTTCGGTAGTTGCTCCCAATCCAGGCTCTCATTACGAAGTACGCCCCAGGCAGCCATGATAGCGTCCCCTTCGAACTTATCTACGGTTCCGCCGGTACGTGTTATACAGGAAACCATGCGGCTCATGTAGTCGTTCAAAAAGCTGATGATTTCTGCAGCGGATTTTTCACCGAAGCGGTTTTTAAAGCCGTCTGAGATTGCGGTAAAGCCTCGGATATCGCTGAAGAAAATTGTAATGTCTTTAAGGTGTGGCTCAAAGTCTATTTCCTTTTTGATGATAGCCTGAGTTACACCTTTGTTAGTAAGCTTGGTAAAGGTATTTAAGATTTCGCGTTCGTGCTTTGTAGAATTTGCAAGTACACCAATTTCGTCTTTATGAGTTTTTTTGATTTCGCTGAAGAGCTCTGTATTAAAGTTACCCTGGTTGATTTCGTTTACAATTGCAGTAAGTACTTTAAGAGGACGGCTGAGCGATTTTGAGAAAAAGTAAATTATGAGAATTGAAAGCGAAAGAATGATTGCAGAAATATAAAGGTTTCTGCGGGTTGTTTTTCTTACACCTTCAAGAATGATTGCAGTCTGTACTGTTGTTATTACGGCACAGTCACCAAAGGAAAGTTTTCTGAAGGCACCAATGTATTCAACTTTGTCTTTTGTTGTATAGGTTATCTGCGAGTTGTTAGCGGCACTTTCCTGCATTGCACGCACAATAGGATTTGAACTTTCATCTGCGGCAGCCCGCATAAGGGAATTGTCGCTGTGAGCAAGAACTGTACCGTCCTTGTTTACAAAGAAAGACTGGTTTACGCTGCCCGAAGAAAAGCTTTCACTTAATTCTTCTGCCGAATAAAGAAAGGCAACCACGTCTCCTTCTGCCGGGTAGAAAAACGAAAGTACCGGAACATTAAAAAAGGGAGATGCGTTCTGAAGTTCTATATAACCGTTTTGTGCCTTTTTGATGAGGCTGTCTTCCTGAAGAAAATAGTTGAGTGCGGAATCTGCTTCAAGCTCGTGGGAAATCATGTAGGTTGAATTCACAAAAAGCCGACTGGACTCAGGGAGGTAAACCGCCACGATGGATTTGTTGCGGGCAAAGAAAAGATTTTCCATCTGTTTGATTTCGGTGGTGTTGGTGCCGGCTGTATTCAGCAAGTCAATAAACATGGCAACAGAGGACAGAGCTGAAGTGATACGGTTTTCTGTATCGGATGCGGTGCGGCTGTTGATGGTCAGATTATTTTCTTCGGCATTGTTGCGGACGTCGGCAGTTACGAAGTATGAAACTGCATAGGTTACTCCGCCAAGGGCAACCATAACTATCATGGAAATAATTGCAATGAGTTTTACACCAATCGGATGTCTTACTCTCTCTGACTGACTGGCGGGGGTATGGGAAGTTTTCTCTTTCACTTTGTTACTGTCCATAAGAATATTATCGGTATATTATAGCATATATAGTAGATTCTTACAAATATTAACAATTTTTTAAGAAAATCGTGGTTCTTCAGGTCATTCTCTCCCGTAAAAAATGGACATAGCCAACGGGGGTGATGTTGTCTATGCCCATTTTTTACTCCGAGTATGACCTGAAAAAAAACGAGAAATTAAAAAATTGTTAATACCACGATTTTATTGATGCTATAATATGCCGATAGTCTTCTTCGTTTTGCGGGGAAAAGGAGATTATCTCGCTGCCGGGGATGTCTCTTATGTAGGTGTATTGTTTTTTGGCGTATTTGGTGCTGTGGTGTTTTATGGATTCTTTGATTTCTTCGAGCTGGCTGATGTCGTAGAGACTGCCATCTTCTTTAAACCATTCGCTGTAGCCTATGGCTTTCATACCGGGGGTTTCTTTGGTGTAGCCTTTTTCTATGAGGGAGCGGACTTCTTTTTCAAGGCCGGATTCAAACATCAGGTCTACGCGCTGGCGGATTCTATCATAAAGCTGATCTCTTGGCGGCTGAAGGACAAGGAACTTAAAATCAAATTTACTGCGTAACTGGCCCTGACCTTCTGTCTGAAAATCTGAACGTTTTTTGCCGCTCAGGTAATAGACTTCTAAGGCACGGCAGATTCTGTAGGCGTCATTCGGATGAATTTTTTGAGCACTTTGTGGATCTATTTTTGTTAACTCTTCATAAAGAGTCTGATTTCCTTCTTTTGCAATTCTTTCTTTCAGTTGATTTCGAAGTTTTTCATCTGAAACTGGAGTTGGGGCTATGTCGTATAAAAAGCTTCTGATATAAAAACCTGTTCCACCTACAACTACAGGAAGATGACCTCGGGCAGCAATTTCCTGGCAAGCTTTATCTGCACTGTTTACAAAATCAGACACATTATACTGCTGGTCTGGAGTAAGTAGATTTATAAGATGATGTGGGATTTCTTTCTGCAGATCTTCATCGGGCTTTGCGGTACCTATATCCATTTCCTTATAGATTGCCTGAGAATCTGCACTTATGATTTCTGCGTTTAAAATAAAATGACTGCCCTGAGGTGAAAATAAATCCCTCGTTAAGGCAGTCTTTCCCGAAGCTGTGGGCGCAAAAATTACTAAAACCTTAGTCTTTGTGCTCAATACGGTAAGTTACTCTTTTAGTAAAAAGCTGTTTTGCAGCGGCACAAACAACTTTGTCCTGGTTTGCAGCAATTTCAGGATCGTTTACTTTTGCCATCTGATATGCACGAAGGCTTGCTGCAACAGTTATTTCATAAATATTGTCATCGAATTCTACAAGCTGTTCCAAAGGAAATACCATCTATACTACCCCTCAAAGATAATAGATTATTTTAACAATTATACTATATATTGTCAATTGTACTATAAATAATATTCTTTGCCTTGCGGGCAGCAGAAGTAGTTCCTGAATCACAGCGCTGCATAGTCATTACTATTGAGAGACCAGTTTCCCGGTCTACAGACACGTATGGCCCCAGCCAGCCGTCCCAGCCGAACTCACCTTGGCTTGTGAATACGTTGCAGGCTCCCGGATTTGCTGCTACGCGCAGGAGATTACAATATGTATAACCTGCCAGATGAGGCATTTTGATGTCAAAAGTCTGCTGTACAGATGGCATAAGTCGGGAGTCGCTCAGGCGGCGGACTGTATTTTCGTTGAGAATGCGGCAGCCGTCCAGCTGGCCTCCATTTGTCAGCATGAGGGCAAACTTCATATAATCATCAACTGTAGAACAAAGTCCTGCACCACCGCTTTCAAAAGCCGGCTGGTGATTCATTTTATCTTGGATACCCAGATTACAACTTGTAAAGAGCTCTAAATGACGGACTCCAGGATTTTTCTTGTCACTCCAGTCTTCTACCGAGCGGTAAACCTTTGCAAGGCGGCTTTGTTTTGAATCAGGTACATAAAAATCAGTGTCATTCATTGCAAGAGGCTTAAAAATACGCTCTTTCATAAAATCACCAAGACTGGTGCCGGCAACTTCTTCTATTACTGCTCCAAGAATATCAGCTGAATAGCCGTAATTGTATTCTGTTCCCGGCTCAAAATTCAGTGGAATCCGGGCTATGCGGCGGGCAAAATCTCTTGTGGTAATCTGATTTTTACCGCCATCTTTTTCATCTTCATTAAGATCGTTTATAAGATCTGATGTAAGATGTTCTCCATAAAAAGAGCCTTCTCCCCAGGCACCGTAGCCGTAGCCGCTTGTCATATTCAAAAGATCCTGAATAAGAATCGGTCGGTTTGCGGGACGTGGATTCCCCTGGCGCCCGCGGTCTGTGCATACTTTTACATTTCTGAATTCCGGAAGATAGCGGTATAGTTCATCCGCGAAGTCAAGCTTCTCCTCTTCCATAAGAATCATGGCAGCAACGGCGGTAACAGGCTTAGACATTGAATAAAGGCGGGCTATTGTATCACGCTGATATTGCTGTTTATTTTCTACATCGGCAAGGCCTGACTGCCAGTAACCAATTTCGTGACCATCTTTACAAACAAGCAGATTAAGACCTGCTGCCTCTTTTTTTGCGGTAAAATCATCTAAAACGTTTTGAACATTTCCAAGTTTTGCTAAATCCATAATTATATTTTATTGCATATATCTGAAAAATTAAATACAGATTTATTCCTAACAAAGGCGTAAATATTTCAACTTTATTCAATAAATTTCTTAATTGTATAAAAGAGTGATATGGAATATAATCAAACTATAAAATTAGTTAAAGGTTTTACTAAAATATTAAAGGAAGAAAAAATGGGAAACAAAGAACTTATCGAAAGCGGCTCTGCCGTTCTTGGAATTGAATTTGGTTCAACACGTATTAAGGCCGTGCTGATTAACGAAAAATATGAGCCTATTGCAGGCGGTTCATATACCTGGGAAAACACCCTGGATAACGGAATCTGGACCTATCCTTTAAGCCAGATTCACGAAGGCCTTCAGACCTGTTACGCAGACCTTAAAAAGGACGTTCAGGAAAAATACGGCGTAAAGCTTACAAAGTTCCGTGCCGGCGGTATTTCTGCCATGATGCACGGCTATCTTGCTTTTGATAAGGAAGAAAATCTTCTTGTTCCATTCAGAACCTGGCGCAATACAATTACAGGACAGGCTTCAAAAGAGCTTTCTGACCTTTTCAACTTCCCTGTTCCTGAGCGCTGGTCTGTTTCTCACCTTTATCAGGCTATTTTGAATAAAGAGCCTCATATTTCTAAGATTGAAACTGTTTATACACTCGCAGGCTATATTCACTATATGCTTACAGGCAAGAAGGTGCTTGGTGTCGGCGATGCAAGCGGTATGTTCCCTGTAAAATACGAAGCTGGTAAAGCTGATTATAATCCTGATTTCAAAGCTAAGTTTGAAGCACTGGACGGAGTAAAGGCTCTTGGTCTCAAGCTTGATTCTGTATTCCCTAAGGTTTTGATGGCTGGAGAAGCTGCAGGTACTTTGACTGAAAAAGGTGCTAAGTTCCTTGACCCAACAGGAGACCTCCAGGCTGGTATTCCATTCTGTCCTCCAGAAGGTGATGCAGGAACTGGTATGGCCGCAACTAACTCTGTTGCCGCAAAAACTGGTAACATCTCTGCCGGAACTTCTGTATTCAGCATGGTAGTTCTGGAAAAGGATTTGAAAAAGGCTTACCCTGGAATCATCGATATCGTAACTACACCGGCTGGACTTCCTGTTGCAATGGTTCACGCAAATAACTGTACAGGCGAGCACAACTACTGGATGGATCTTTTCTATGAAGTAGCAACTTTGATGTGCGGAGCAGAAAATACTCCAAAGATTGGTAAGTTCTTTGATAATCTGATTGGAAAATCTCTCGAAGCTGATAAAGACTGCGGTGGCTTGCTCGCTTACAACTATCTCTCTGGTGAAACAATTACAGGCTTTAATTCTGGCCGCCCATTGTTCGCACGTGCAGAAAATGCTAAGTTCAATATTGCAAACTTTATGCGTGCTCAGATGTTTGCTTCTCTTGGCGCACTTCGTGCAGGTATGAATATTCTTTATGATGAAGAAAAAGTACCAGTAGAAAGCATGACTGGTGCCGGCGGATACTTTAAGACTGAAGCTGGTTTGAAATACATGGCTGCTGCTATGAAGACTTCGGTAAGTGCTATGGAAACAGCCGGTGAAGGCGGACCTTGGGGTATGGCTCTGCTGGCAGCATTTATGGCAGAAGGCAAGAAAGACCTCGGCGACTTCCTGAACAAAGAAGTATTCGGCAACTGCAAGAAGACTACATCTGCTCCAGAGGCAGAGCTTGTTGAAAGCTTTAACATTTACTTTGAGAGATATATGAAAGGTCTCGCTATTGAAGAAGCGGCCGTAAAAAATTTATAGAGAATTTTTAGAGGTAAATAATATGAATTATGAGACACTTAGAAATGCTGCTTACGAAGCCAATATGAAAATTCCTGAGAACCACCTGGCTCTCTATACATGGGGAAACGTTTCTGCTTTTGATAAGGACAAGGGCGTTTTCGCAATCAAACCTTCTGGAGTTCCTTATCCGGAACTTACTCCTGAATCAATGGTTATTATTGATCTGGAAGGAAAGAAAGTTGATGGTTCTATGAATCCTTCAAGCGACACCCCTACCCACGCTGTACTCTATAAAGAGTTCGCTATGAATCAGGGGGGAGACGTTGGTGGAATTATCCACACTCACTCTACCTGTGCTGTGGCCTGGGCTCAGGCTGTACGCTCAGTTCCACTTTTTGGTACAACTCACGCTGACCATATACAAAAATCAGTTCCCTGCACTCCATATTTGAGCAAGGAAGCAGTTGAACGCGACTATGAAAAAGAAACTGGTCTTCTGATTGTAAAGCACTTTGCAGAGCTGGGACTTA